>SFBI01000058.1 GCA_007095845.1 Microcystis aeruginosa Ma_MB_S_20031200_S102 | reverse complement strand
GGGAGCATCCCACTTCTGCAATAAGCATAAATACTCAAGAATTTAAGGGAAGCCAGAGTGCATAATAGAAACACTCTTATTATGGGTAAATTATATGACTCCTCCTGAAATCGAAGAACTCAACCAACACCTGCAAGCTGTCGCTGAAATCCTCTTCCGCAATACCCCCCCAGAAAACCGGCAAAACTTCGAGAGCATTGAAAGAACTCTGAGGCAACAGATACTCACCTCAGTTGCCCCGACCCTAGGCAGTTTTTTTTTGAGGCCGCCAGTGGAACCACCGCAGGTAGAGCCAGAAAAGTAACCAGTTGTCTCGGTCAGGTCACCATCACAGAAAGACAGGCAGAAAAACTGGAATTGCCCAAAAATACCCGTTTAAGCCCCTTGCTTGAGAAATGCTGTCTGCGATTGGTAGCCAATGAATCCTTTGAAAATGCCGAGCGGGATATAGAGATGATGACGGGGATGAAGGTATCTCACAGCAGTCAACATCGATTAGTGCAACGCTACGAATTTCCTTCCATCTCTGCCCCAGAAACAGTAGATACTCGAGCGCGTTGATGGGGGAAAAGTTAGACTGAGAACTCCGAGCTTGAGAACCGAGCCAATGGCGAGATTATAAGGCAGTCTCCTTGCACGAGCAAGTCTGTGGGGCTTTTTTTCAAGCTAACCAAGAGCTGGTAGATTGGACGAATAGTCAACCCTTATCTGGAGTCGTTACCTGTCTCGGAGATGGTCATGATGGTATCTGGAATATCATCGGGCAAATTGGCCATAATGATGAGAGCAGAAGAGAAATTCAAGGGTTGGTATGATTTGAGCGAGAACTTGCACAAAGTGGGCGGCTCAAACTCCCGTCTGAAAAGGGTGGAAAGCTATTTGTGGTCAGGAGAGGTAGAACTGGCCAAGGCTGAGTTTGAGGGATGTGTTGGCCAAGAGGTGGAGAATTTTAAGGATTATCTAGACAAGCATCGTTCTAGAATTCCCGACTATAAATTATATCAGGAATCAGGTATCTGTATAGGCTCAGGCGCAGTGGAATCAACAATTAAGCGGCTCGGTGCTAGAGTGAAAATATCCGGGGCGCAATGGAAAGTCGAAAATGTCCCACAGCTTTTGAGGTTACGTTGTGCTTATCTCAATCAGGCAATCGCCTAAGTATTTATACTTATTACATAAATGGGATGCTCCCCTTGAAAGCCCTGTGCTACAAAGGTTTGAAATGTTAAGAAAGATGTGACTAATGGACAGGTCTAAAACCTCGCTTCTGGTTGGCGAAAAGTTTTTGGAGCGGAGTATAAATCCCCGTTACAAAAACGGACTCCTGCCCTCCGCTTGCTGCCTTCGTTAATTATTAACATAGACCAGGCGATGGAGGGGGAAAGAGGTTGAGCGCCTAGGGACAAATCCGAAACCTAGCTGCTAACAACCGAAAAAGTTGAGTTAGTATGAGGGGAGATTACCCTCTGAGGAGTTGCACTAATTATATGGACATCAAATTAATCTTGTTGGCATTAACGGCTGTATTCACCGTGTCTTGTCTCTTTTTCGGCACCCGCAACGGTTTTTATGATAGCGATAACTACGATGGCAACGGTTCCGCTCACTAACCAGTCATCATAATCAGGGTTGCCATGGTTCAACGCTCTACTGCTGTCTGGGGGTCAAAATCCCTTTTATCCTGTTTACCTTTTGGTGTCGGTCACACATCGGAAGGGGTTTGTCTCCTACTGAAAATCGGTCCCTATCGCCTACTTTTAGATTGCGGTTTGGCCGATATGCAACCCCTCACCCAAAACAAAAAACCCCCCGTAGATCTGGTGTTCTGTAGTCATGCCCACAGCGATCACATCCGTGGGTTAATGGCTCTCCATCAGACCTATCCCCAATTGCCAGTTTATGCCAGTGAGGTGACAGTGCAACTGCTGCCCCTACAATGGCCCGATTCTGCCGAGGAAATCGGCAGTTTCTGTCAGGGTTGGCCATGGCGATCGCCGATCGCTCTCTTTGATGATCTCACCGTCGAGATTTTTCCAGCTGGCCACCTCCCTGGGGCTGCCGTAGTCCTATTCACCTACAAAACCCCCAAACGCACCTATAAAGTCCTCTATACCGGCGATTTTTCCCTATCTAATTTTCAACTGGTGGAAGGATTATCGATCGATCTGCTGCGGGGAGTATCCCCCGATGTGCTGATTATTGAAGGCAGTTACGGCACAGAACGCCATCCCCACCGACGACAGCAGGAAAAACAGTTGATGAATCGCATCTATCATGCGATCGCTGAGGGGCAAAATGTTTTACTACCCGTCCCCGCTTTGGGATTGGGTCAAGAAATTTTAAAATTACTGCGATCGCACCACCAATTCACGGGTCGCGACATTGATATCTGGGTTGGGGGCAAGATTGCTAAAGCTTGCGATGCCTACCTAGAAATCTTACCACAATTTCCCGCATCTGTCCAGAATTTTGCCAAACATCAGCCCTTATTTTGGGATGAGCGCATCTGTCCCCGGTTGCGAAGATTGCCAGAAAAACCGACACCTCTAGGGGGAACCACTCCGATAATTTTACTAATCGATCGCCTAGAGGAGGTAAGTAAATATCTGCAAGGGGATAAACCTTGGTTAATCTTAGTTCCCCAACACCTGCACGATATCAACCTAGAGAATCCCAGATTAAAAGCGGCACAGCGTTCGCGATTAATTAGCCAAGAAACCTATCTACTCGCGGAACATAGCGATAGTCGCAACACCACCCAACTGATCCATAACCTGCGACCTCAGCATATCATGTTCGTCCATGGCTCGCCCCTCTATCTAGCGGATTTGACCAGTTTGGAAGAATTACAAAGCCGTTATCAACTCCATTCTCCGGCCGTGGGAACTCTGGTGGAATTGCCCATTGGCGATCGCTTTGTGCAACCGACACCCCCGGCCCCCAGTCACTATGAGGGAGAATTAAATGAATCGGATTCGATCGTCACTATCACCTTACCAGAGCCGATCACCCAGGATCCTCGTTGGAGTAATTTCGCCGATACGGGACTGGTGGAAGCGCGCTGGCAAGGGGAAGAATTATTATTGCGGGGAGTCTCCCAACGGGAATTATTAAGCGAGAGTGCCAATCGCATCGCCAAAGCTTTAGAGGAGATGGATTGCTGTCGTGTCTGTGTCCACCACAAAAGTCAGCGGTGTTGGAATCCCGCTTCTCCTCTCTACGGTTTTAAAGTGGTTGCTGAAGGCTATTGTCCCGTTTTTGAGGCGAATATATAAGACTAATTCAAGTCTGAATTGCATCACTATAGCTAGTATGTTTATACGGGGGAAGTCCAGAATTACGAACTTCGTTACCGACAAAAGGATATATCTTGATTACTTTTGCAAGAGATCTATTTAGTCTAAAATAGAGTTGGGGAGTTTGTAAATCAGTGACATAGTTTTAACTATTTTTATTTGAGAAAATATAAGTGTTTCTTAATGCTAAAATGGTTGATAGTAAAAATGGCAAAATTGGGCATAACTGCAACAATCAATAGCCATTTCGGGACGGTATTGACTATCTTTATTTAACTAACTGAGAATCTTGTTTGCAGCTTGGATTGTCGTAAGTATGTAACCAAATAAATTAAGGTTTATAGAAATAAGTAAACATAGCACCATCGGATAGTTGATAACCCTTGTCGAGCAAAAATTTACGACAGTCATTAAAATCGGGATTTCCTTGAGGATTTCTGGCTTCTGATTTAATCATTCTAGAATCATTTTTGCCAGGTAAATACCCTGACTCTACATGATAGGCTCGATAAATTGAATTAACAACTACGTTACAATAATTTTCATAGAATACTTTCCTTTGCTCATTAGATAAATCATGTTTATACAATTTCGTTAATTCAATAGAGCGATGACGAGAGAAGCGAGGAAGCCAAAATTTATTAGGTTGAAATTTACCAAACAATTTAAGTTCATCCGATGTAAAACTGGTAATTTTTTTTAATGCTCTATCTTCAGAAATCTTTGAAATAAAAGAATATTCTAAGAATTTTAATATTTCAGCTTTCGATGGTTTTTCCCAGCCACCATTCTTTACATATGCAATCTTTTCCGCTGACTGAGCTATTTGTAACTTGTCATCTCTCTTGAAATCAACACGGTATTTGTCCTGAAGTTTCTTAAATTCATCATAAAAAACAATGATAATGCTTCGATCATCAATTGAAGAACTAGGAGCAATATCTAGCATCTTTCTGCGATCACTGGGACTAAGATTAAGAGAGTATTGATTTTCTATTCTCAACAATTCAATTTGATCCACCATATTTTGCTCATAGTTTACTTCAAATCCTGGAGTTTTCATCTTATAACTAGCTACTATGCCTTCACTGCCTGTAATCTGAAAGGCAATTATAGGTAAAAATATTAATGATGCTAACCAAAACATCAGACGAAACCTGAGGATGTTTGCAATACGACTTGACAAGGGTAAAAATTTTGTACGTCCATATATTGATGCACACCAAGAAAAAGTCCATAAAAGTGACGGGGATAAGATTAGATATAGAAAACTCAGCAGAAGAGCTTGGGAGGTTGAATCCAATATATATCCCTCCCTGGCGGCTTTTATAATAAGTGGTTCAGCAACCCATTCCGGTAGTAAGTAAAAAGGAAGCCAGATCGGTGTGGCTAAAAATGCCATCGCCATGAAATAGAGGTTAATCTTGAAGAGACCTACCAGACACCCACCAGCTGCCTCTAAGTCTATGAAGAAAACGTATGTAGTTTTTTTAGGCATGAATCATCCTTCTAATTAAGTTTAAGGAAAGGATCAAGAGAATGTAATATTAAATAAAACACATAGTTAACCGTAATTTTAATTTAATATGTTTGAGGCTTAACTTGATCAGCAAAAGGTTTACAACTTCCAGCAATAAATTGAACAGTTGAAAAGTCTGGTAGGGAACTTTGTTGTTTCGTAAGGTAATTTATAAGTAACTTAAGAAAATCTTGCGCTTTTTTTAGTTGATCATTTGCACTATTTGGATTACCCGATGAGAGAGCTTCAATTGCAAACAAGCAATCATCAAGGGGATTGATGTTGGCCTTACTTAACTTCACAACACTTCTACCTTCCTTATCTTGTAGTATTAAAGACCCTTCAGTTAACTGCGATGGATAAAATGCAAAAATGCCAGCAGTATCATCAACTAATAAGTCTTTATCCCCTAAAAATAGTGAGTATGCTTTTTGAGAATTAAGTAGTAATGTAAACTGACAATTTAACTGATTTTCTGGACATACCAAAATACAACGGGCAGATGGTGTATCTTGGCAATCAGTACGTTTAGGAAAAGGCGTATTTCCCTCAACTAAGATAGCATAAATGTCAGGTTTAGCAGTCTTGCTTCCTAAAAAACTGTCATCCCACAAACAATTTTTTGCGGCATCATAACTTCCTAGTTCGCCTCCTTCACTAACAGTGCCTGGACACTTGGGACTGAGTAAAAATTCGACTTGAAATTGAACCAGTATATTACCTTTCTCATATAAAAGAGAATTCAATGTGCTTGAAGCTTGAGCAACGATCATTGTTTTAGGTGAATAGTCAAAAGTACCAAACTCTTTTGAAAGACTAGCAAAACTAGGCAAAATACTAAGACTTACAAGACCGGTAGCGTAGGCAAGGGAGTGAAATAATTGTTTAAACATAATAAATTCAGTTTATTTGTATTAAAAAACAAAAAATCGTCCGTTCAATTGCTCAAAAAGTGAAGAAGAAATTTCACGGAGAAAGTTTAAAAACTAAACCACACCCTTTCCCCTCTGATTCTGGGCAAGTTGAGTTACTCCCCCCATTAACAGTTGTGCCATAAATATTTCCTTTACTATCTTTAGTTAAATATCCTTTTGGAAAACTACCATTCTTGCCATTGAAATTTACTAAAGTTGTTAAATTTCCATCAGAAGTTGCTTTAAATAAAGTGCCACAACCAGAGGAGCATTTACTGGAATTACCTCCGAACAAAGTTACCCCATAAAAAATCCCTTTATTTCCTTCAATTAATGCGGTTTCTGGATAGCGACCATTTTGACCGTCAAAGTGAACTAAGGTTGTTAAATTCCCATTAGGAGTTATTTTGAAAATTGTGCCATAGCCATAATTTCCCCCCTCTCTGGTTGTTCCATACAGATTGCCATCAGAGCCTTCTACCAAGCTTCCTGTTGGCATACGACCACCTTTCAATTTTTTATCATTAAAATCCCAAATGGTTGAAAAACTACCATCTAAAGAAATTTTAAAGATAGTACCTTGGTTATGGTTATATTTGCCACCTCCTGCCGTTGTGCCGTAAAGAAAGCCATCTTTTGCCTGTATTAAAGGGGATGAGGGATGACTACCATTAAGTTTTCCATGCCCTGAAAACTTGTATAAAACCGTAAAATCTCCCTTGTAATTCACTCGATAAATTGTTCCATGATCTAGTGATGTTACACCATAAAAATTTCCGTCGTTGGCCAGTAGAAGACCCGGCCCAGGTAATTGACCATGCCGATTATCAAAAACATGAAGTAAAGAGAATTGCCCGTTAGGGGTCATTTTATAAACTGTCCCGCTACCAATCTTGCCGTCAGGACGTTTGCCCCGATAACGAGTCGTTCCGTACAAGTTTCCATCCTTTCCCCAGATTAAACCAGAGATAGGCTCAGTACCTGTGTCACGGCTAAAATGAAAAAGCGTTTGAATGACACCCTGGGGAGTCAGTTTAAACACAGTTCCAAAACGTTTAGGCCCATAGGTTGTAGTGCCATAGAGATTACCCTTAGAGTCTGTAATTACGCTGGAAGCAGGAAAACTGCCATTTTTACCATCAAATTGACCTAGGATCTGATAGGTTTCTGCTTGTGCTATTTTTGGAAAATTACCTAGAATTGCAATCGATAAGAATAGAATTTTTAAAGTAAAAAAGTTGATTGTTTTGTGGATAGATAACATAAGATTAACTTGATTAGAATTGACAGATTTTGTGAGAAAAGACAAAAATTGCTTACAAACTTAATAAGCTTTTCAATATGGAGCAGGATTGTAGTAATAATTACAAAACTCTTTGTCACCACGACAATCAATGGCCATTTCAGGATGATATTTATTGCCATCATTACCTAAGCTTGGGTATCCCCTAAAGCAACCACCCAACTCGGAATCTTTTTTACAGCTTGGATTGTCATAGGTATGTAACCAAAATTTATCTTCGTTACCGTCTCGATTATTCACTGAAAACTTTTGTCCAGTCGTTTTGATTGTTAAGTTTTTACGAGCTTGGTATTTTTCGCAAGTCCAATAATAGTTTAAGTCTTCGCTATATTTAGCAAGTTGTGTTTTGATAGTACAGTTTATACCAATTGCTGTTTTCGGTGGCTTAATTACTACATTAGCACCGAACTCAAGCTGTTGATTACCAAGCCAAGATGGACAATTTTCTAATGAAACTTTTTGACTTTGACAAGTCACGGAAGATTCCATAATCCATGCTGCCTGACGATCATTTTTTAAACAAATTATTGTATGTGCAGAGCCATAGCTGGTCGTATTTCCTCCTCCCCAAATAATTTCAATCTGTTTAGGCGAAGAGCATTTCAAAATACTGTTAGATTGTAAATTGCGATAATAATTTGTTCCAGCTGCTAGGGTAGGCGATGTTTGCCAGAGGAATAGACTAGAAGTTAGCACACTAGAAATAAATCGTTTTTTCATCGTTATTTTCTCCAATAAATTTTTATTTTTCTATCCAGCCATTAGCCGTACATTTACCATAACGAGACGGATTGATTCTAAACAAGGTTTGCGAGCAAAAATAATCACCAGTGCCAAGTTGTACAACCCCAGGTTTAATATATTTAATATCTGAAATTGGATCACACCGCTCTTTGCTTGTTTCTAGATCAAGTCCGCAGTATTGATTATTTTTAATTTCAATCATTGCGTCAGTATTGCTTTCGCCAATATACCAACCATTGGGTATTTTTGCGGTTGAGCTTTCAGCTGTCTTTCTCTGGGCAATTACTTGCTCAATACTTGGCCGCATAAAGACTTTATTGTTAACTAAAACAACTGGTAATTTGACCGGTGAACCATCAGGAACACCATTTTTTTCTAAAATTCGATTCCATTCATCTCGAATAGATTGAATATCAAGATTCTTGAATTGATAGGGGATTTTCTTTGCTTTCAGTTCTTGAATTAGCTTGTTAGTCCATCCACAGCGGGGATTGCCATAAACTAACACAACATTAGAAGAAATATTTTGTGCTAAAACAGTTTGCGAAAAAAGCACGAATTTAGGTCTATCTGTTGCCGTTAAAGCAGAGAAATTACCCAAGTCTTTAAGTTCCCCGTTCGCAAGGAGAGTAACAAAAAATGACAAAATCCCAAAATTTAACTTAAAAAATGAAGATTTCATGACTATTTACCCCTTTTAAAACCACTAACCTTGCCACGACATTCGATTTCTTTGCCGTCATAAATAAAACGTCGCACAAATTCCCCCGATAGTTGTCCCCTCTTCCAAGTGCCTTTCATTTCAACATCGCCAGCACTAGCAACCCATTGCATTGGTTCTGCCCCTGGCTCCACTCTCCCTCCTAATTTTCCACTATTGTTAAGAATACTTGAATTCCCTGGCAGCCAAGTAAGATTATTTCCAGTCATAAGACCATTGGAGTCAATCTCGATAGTTGTACCCCCACTTTTTCTGCAACCGCGTTCCTTGTCACTTAAATCCCATGAGGAAGCAGATTCAGTTCGTAAGTCAAGTTTATAGTTTCCGGCAACATTGACCAAAGGACAGTTGGGAACGGCGGCGAGGATAACGACTAGAAGGGGTCTATACATGGGGCGATCGCTACTAGAAATGATTTATCAATACTAGAATAGATTATATGGCAGTGGACCGTTTATTTTTTTTGTTACATATTGTTAACGACAAATTCAGGTTAGCCACAATAGTCGAGGATTTTTGACCAAATTCTACTAAATATGCTGTCATTTTTTGTGCAGTTTAGCTATTGATAATATTATACTTTATCTTTCTGAGAAACTCCGTAAATAAATTTTCACCGTAGAGGAGCAGATCAGAGATACTATTTCAGTTGTTAATCTCCCGACAAAGAAATAATTGACTTTTTTTCATTACTTTTTGTCACAGAACAGCGTAGAGTCGATAATTAATCTGAGCGCAAAAATCCCTATGTTATTATCCCTACTCTCAGTCATCAGTTTTCTGATTAGTTTTCTGGTGGTTGCCCTGATTAAACAACGTTTTAGCCCAGGGCAGAATTAGGGGTGTTATTTATGTCGAACTCAGGCTCTCATAGTCTATAGCATCAAAAACACCATCGCTTAGATACAAGCGCCAGCTGTTAGGGGGTTGCGGTTGTGCGGATTTCCCGATCGCACCACGCCAGATTCTGATCATTTGGTCTTGTTCTTTCCAGAATGCTCCCGGATAGGGATGGGTGGTGGCACGCACCAGACGGTCCACCTCGGTGACGGTCATCGTCGGGTAAATTTGCCCATCTTCGGGAGTCCTTCCAGGCCATTCAGTAGCTTGAGAGTCATCTTGTGGTCTTGGTTGTAAGCGATCGCTAATTAGTTCTGGCCAGATGCGACCGATCAACTGCTGGTGAGCGATCGCCACCCGTTGATAAAGAGTCGTTGCTGTTTCATCAGCAGTGATCGCTAATTTTTCCTGAGCTAAAATCGGGCCTGTATCCACCCCTTCATCTAATTGAAATAAACTCACTCCTGTTTCAGGTAATCCTTTGATAATCGCCCAAGGAATAGAAGCGCGACCGCGGCCTACGGGCAGCAGTGTCGGGTGCATTCCTAGTACACCCCTTTTTACTGCCTGAAGAACTGGTGGTTTAGCAATTTGAGACCAACCAATGATGAACAGCCAATCGATTTCTCTCTCTTGCAGGGATTGAATAACTTCTGGAGCGTTGACACTACGAATTTTTACAACTTCTATACCTCGCTGCTGACAGAAAGAATCAACATAAATCCGCCCTGATTTATCTTGAGCGAGGTTATCTTTGAGAGTAATCACTAAGTCTAGTTTGCCACCTTGTTCGTAGATGGTTTCCATACAAGCAAGACCCAATTGTACACAGGTAACAAAAGCAAATTTCATAAAAACTGACCTTAATAAACTGGAGGTTTTTTAGTTAGATAACCAAAGGTTCTAAAAATGATAGTTACATCTCCCCAAAAGGAGATCTTACCGGCATACTTACCATCCCATTCTCCCTTTTCTAAATCAGGCATATTATCGTAGGAATTGACTTGTGCTAATCCCGTTAACCCCGGTTTACAACCAGTGGAGCCGTTTCGCTCTCGTAAGCTGCACAGGTCTGTTTGAGAAGGTAGGGCAGGGCGAGGACCAACTATACTCATATCCCCTCGTAAAATATTAATTAACTGGGGCAGTTCATCTATATTAGTCCGACGAATAAGTTGGCCAATACGAGTAATCGTTAAAGAATTAGCCTGCGCCGAAGGCACTTGGGCCGCATTAACCCCCATACTCCGAAACTTCAGCAGTTCAAACAATTTTCCCTCTTGGCCGACGCGCTGTTGTCGAAACAGCGGCGAAGCACCATCCTCCAGATAAATGGCTAGGGCGGTTAATAACATGAGCGGAGATAGAATTAATAAGGCGATCGCCGCTAAGACAATATCTAACAGACGTTTTCCGTAAGAACTATACATAGATCAACACCAACTTTCACAATTTAAGCTAGAGAAAGAACAGCGAAAACCCAGACACGATCAAGTTTTCCTTTTGTTACTTTTAACTTTTTACTTGGTATAACCTCTAATCCCCCCAATTGTCAAAGCCTGAAAAGCAGTTTGAAAGGCTTCGGCATACTTCATTCCCGCTTGTCCACCTCGGTAGGCAGCTAAACCCGTCAGGATTTCAGGGCTACGAGGGTGAGGAAAATCTCTCATCACTCCTCGATAAGAACGCAGGGCTTCGATTTTTTGTTTCAAGCAAGTTTCGCCGATTTCAAAGAAGGTATCGGGAGCAAAGCTATTTTCTTGCACGGGAAAAGACCAATCCGTTGCCGATAAAATCTCCATAAAGTATAGTCCCTGTAAGGGGGGTAAGTCCGAGCGACGCTGAAATAATCTGGCAGCTGCCTGACAAGCGATCGAGGTATGATGGTGGTCGTTGTTCAGATCGTGAGGATGATGAGTAAAGATAATATCTGCCTGAGTTTGCTGGATAGCCTGCTCGATAAACTGCACTAGCTCTAGATGGGGAATCGTATTAAATTGTATATTCGGAAAATTACCTAAAATTGGGCTTTTAAAACCAATTATAGTTTTAGATGCCTTAATATCTTCCAATAAATCGGGCAAATCAGGACGCTGACGGCGGGCATCCACCTGACCAGATAATATACAAGGGTACACGGCAACGCCTTGAGCGGCAAGAGCGGCGGCAGTGCCACCACAGCCCAAGACTTCATCGTCGGGATGAGCTACAATAATTAAAACTGTCATGCTTCTCTGGGGAAACTTATAGGTCAAGGCAAGAAACTCCCTCTTATCTTACTATTGATGGTAAAATTTGCGGGAAATCTAAATGACAAGAAAGCCGACTAAATATTTTATTGCTCCATTGTTAGGGCTAATCGCTCCTATAAAGTAAAGGGCGCTTGCCAATCAAGGTTTTTTTGAATTTGCTTAGGTACTTATTAGTTGTCTGATAGCAAAAGGCAATGAGGAATATCGGCAAGACTTCCATGACCTCTCTTGTTAGTTAATTTGGTAGAATCTTTGAGTATTACTATATTAGTATTAACTACTTAGGAAACCTAGGATCATGGCTGAGTTTACCTCTGATTATAGGATTAATTGTTCTCGGAGAAATTTATCTAAATAGGAGAGTTAGCGAGCATAGTTTAGCAGTGACAAGAAAAGAATAAATTTTTTATTGCTATGGCTTCTAGGGTAAAATCAAGAGAATTTTACCCTAAATCCTCTTGAAAAATTATAGAAAACGGGGGGTAAGGAGCAGAAGTAATCACTCAAATAGTTATTAGCGAAAGTCTTTTATTTTACTCAAAAACTGATGGTTTTAATCTCGCAAAAACTGAGCTATTTATCTATTATCCTTCCTAACCAAGAGAAAAGAAAAAATTAATATTTATCGGCCAGGGTTAGCTGATATGATCAAGAAGATGACTATCATTCCAAAGTCAATGAGCGCAAGAACATTATTCGATAAAGTCTGGGACGCACACACGGTTAAGATTCTTCCCAGTGGACAGACACAATTATTTATCGGACTGCATCTAGTGCATGAAGTCACCAGTCCGCAAGCTTTTTCGATGCTGAGAGAAAGGAGTTTAAAAGTATTATTTCCTAGACGGACTATTGCTACCGTCGATCACATCGTCCCCACCGAAAATCAGGCGCGTCCTTTCCTTGACGATTTGGCCGAGGAAATGATCCGGGCGATCGAAACTAATGTTCAAACCAATCATATTCCTTTCTACGGCATCGGTTCTGGCAATCAGGGCATAGTTCATGTGATCGCCCCCGAACAGGGTCTAACTCAACCCGGGATGACGATCGCCTGTGGTGACTCCCACACCTCCACCCATGGCGCTTTTGGGGCGATCGCTTTTGGCATCGGCACTTCCCAAGTACGCGATGTTCTTGCTACCCAAACCCTATCCTTATCGAAATTAAAAGTGCGTCGAGTCGAGGTAAACGGCGATTTAAACCCCGGAGTCTATGCTAAAGATGTAATTCTCCATATTATCCGTCAATTGGGCGTAAAAGGCGGTGTTGGTTACGCCTACGAGTATGCTGGTAGTACAATTGAACGGATGTCCATGGAAGAAAGAATGACGATTTGTAACATGGCGATCGAAGGTGGGGCCCGATGTGGTTATATCAACCCCGATCAAATCACCTACGATTACCTCAAAGGTCGTGATTTTGCGCCCAAAGACTGGGAAAGTGCGGTTAATTGGTGGGAAAGCATTAAAAGCGATACCGATGCGGTTTATGACGATGTGGTGGTCTTTGATGCGGGTGAAATCGAACCCACCGTTACTTGGGGAATCACCCCGGGCCAAGGAATCGGGGTTAACGAAGTCATTCCTACTCCTGATAGTTTACCAGAAAGTGAAAGAGCGATCGCAGAGGAAGCCTATCAATACATGAAACTCACCCCCGGCACCCCGATTAAAGGCACAAAAATCGATGTCTGCTTCGTTGGTAGCTGTACTAACGGCCGGATCAGTGATCTGCGCGAAGCAGCCAAATTTGCCCAAGGTCATCGTGTGGCCCCCCATGTGAAAGCTTTTATCGTCCCCGGTTCTGAAAGAGTCAAAAAACAGGCGGAAGCGGAAGGATTAGACCAAATTTTCCTAGCATCGGGCTTTGAATGGCGCGAGGCGGGCTGTTCCATGTGTTTAGCTATGAATCCCGATAAATTGCAGGGAGATCAGATCAGCGCCTCCTCCTCCAATCGTAATTTTAAAGGTCGTCAAGGTTCCGCTTCCGGTCGTACTTTGTTGATGAGTCCGGTGATGGTGGTAGCGGCAGCAATTAAAGGGGAAGTCACCGATCCTAGGGAGTTGTTAAATTAAATAGGGTTTGCGGCAAAAAGTTTGTTGCTGGAGTCAGGAGATAGGGTGATAGGGTTTTGGGGTGATAGGGTTTTGGGGTGATAGGGTGATGAGACAGCTTCCCCACTTCCCCACTTCCCCACTTCCCCACTTCATAATTCATACTTTGTGCTTTTTGTCAAAAAAACTTTTTTTTGGCTCTTCGGTAACTGTTATGCAAATAATTAACTTAAAATAAAATTCGATGAGAGAGCCTACGCCCAAAAATAGCTGAAACCCATACAGGAAAAGGTTTAAGGCACAAACTGGTTAA
>SFBI01000057.1 GCA_007095845.1 Microcystis aeruginosa Ma_MB_S_20031200_S102 | reverse complement strand
ACATCCAGCAAGACAATGGCCCCGATGTCTTTGCTCACTTTTCTGCAATAACCGGTGATGGTTTCAGAACTTTAGTTGAAGGTCAGCGAGTAGAGTTCGTGGTCAGCCAAGGTACAAAAAGTCCCCAGGCTGAAAATATCCGCGTCCTATAGAACCCATTGGCTCTTCTGGTTTCTGTGTGGAAACGAGGTCTATAGTGATAAGCTAAGACGCATTTAAACCGCTTATTCTTACATTAGCCGAACCTCCCCCAATCCCCCACCCCCCCTGCCCCCCCGACATCGGGTGGGGTCGGGGGGGTGTTGCCTCTTGCCTTTTGCCTATCTTTACTAGGAAATTAATTTTGCACGACTACTTATATCTATATCCTTACTTTTAATCATGATACCAATACTCACCCCCTGCTGAATGTCAGACACATTCTCATACTTTCTAGCGGAATTATCGCCATTAGCCTGTAGTAGTAGTAAGGAAACCCAACACACAATAATTGTTATGATTTCTTGGAGCAGCTTGAAAAATCAATCTTCTATGTTCAGCAACATCACCACATCAGTGAAGAAATCGGCACTCGGCAAGGGGCAGTATGAAAATGGGATCACTCATTCAGATTTCAGATGGTATATGATAAAATTTGCATAATTCAGTAAGATTAGTATTATCCTAAGTACCTAAGCAAAATTAATTACACATATCTAACCACCTCTTGCCTCTTGCCTTTTGCCTTTTGCCTATCTTCACTAGGAAATTTATTTTGCACGACTACTTATATTATTTCAACTCAACTTCCTATGAGTAACAAATCTACGATTAAATTGCTGATCGCTTTTAACGATCCTAACCTGGAGCCTGAAGAACGCGACGAACAGGCCCAAGTATTACTAACAGAACTAGAACAGGCAGATGAAGTTGAATCGGTTAAACGTATTCTTGATCCCAATCCCCCTGAAGGTAATAAGTCGTTGGGCGGTTTTTTGGGAGGAATGTTAATGACCGAAGTTAACCCCGCTAATGGGAAAAAGTTGTTAGGGTTTCTTGGCGATCGCCTGGGAGGTAAACCGATAGAATTGTCGGTAGAGGCCAATGGTCGCAAGTTGACGGTTAAAGCTCACAGTCGAGAAGAATTGGAAATGGCTATTAAAGCGGCTCAAGACTTTATCTCAGGTTAAAGAAGGTATTATGGCAAAATTTGCTTTGTTAATTGGTGTGAGCGAGTATTCCGAAGGATTGCGCCCAATTTCTAGTGCCATTCTAGACGTTGAAGCAATGCGCCGAGTATTAGAGCATCCGGACATGGGAGCCTTTGATCAGGTTACAGTTTTGCCTAACCCAGACAAAGGGAGCATGGAAAAAGCAGTTGACGATTTATTTGCTAATCGACAGCGAGATGATTTGGTGCTTTTATATTTTTCTGGGCATGGACTTAAAGCTCAAAATGCTAGATTTTTTCTAAGTACAAGAGAAACTGGGTGTGATCAGAATGGAGATTTTCGTCGTGCAAAAGCTTTAGCGGCAAGTGAACTTCAAGAGTACATCACAGATAGTCGTTCCCAAAGGCAGATAATTATTCTCGACTGCTGTTTTAGCGGAGCATTGGTTCAGGGAATGCCAATCAAAGGGGAACTTAACATTCAAGAGGAATTAGGAGGTAAAGGAAGGGCGATTTTAACCTCTTCTAGTCCGATTGAATATTCTTTTGAGTCGGAAGATAACGATTTGTCCATCTATACAAAATATCTAGTTGAAGGAATTGAAACTGGTGCAGCAGATAAGGATGGTGATCAATTAATTTCTGTTAATGAATTGCATGAGTATGCCAGCGAACGAGTAAAGGAAGCTGCCCCTGCAATGACTCCCAAATTTTATCTTTCTCTTGAAGGAGATGATACTATTTATTTGGCCAAATCTCCTCTTGCTGCCACTAATCCTATATTTATTTATCGTGAGAAGGTTAGAGAAATTCTAGATGAATGGAGCAAGGAAAATATATGTAAAGAAAATTTTAATCGTGTAGAAAGAAACTGCCTAAATGAACTAAGAAACGAATTAGATTTATCATTACAGGAGGCAGATATTATCGAATACGAGAATCTTGCGCCATTTAGAAAAAGATTACAAAATTTAACAGAGTACAAAGCAACTTTTAGAGAATTATTAGCTGATTCTATTTCAATAACAGAAGGAAACAGAAGGAGACTAAAAGAATTACAAAGCCGTTACGGGCTGAGGGATGAGGATATTCAGGTGATTGAAGAAGAAGTGCAAAATGAGGTTTATCCCATTACTCCGAGGATTCCAACAAGCACTTCTCCTTCTGCAAAAATTGCCCAAATTTTGCATTCTATAAAAACTTTAAAGCCCCAAAATTTCAAATTAAATCTGCCAGTTAGCATAGGAATAGCATCAATAGCAGTTGTAAGTTTATTTGCCATTTCTCGCCCTTATATTATTCCATCTAATTGTCCAAAACAAAAGGGAGACTTTATTAGTGAAGGAGAAGAAGTTCTTAATTACTCTCAACTGCTTGACAAGGAGGAAGGTACAGAACATTTTGCACAGTGTGATTATCAAAAAGCCCTGTTAAGATTTAAGGACGCATGGCAACAGAATAGGCTAGATCCAGAAACATTAATTTACTTAAATAATGCTTTACTAGAAGCCAATAAAAAGCCATATTACACCATTGCTGTTGCTGTTAGTATTTCCAAGAAAGATGACTTTAATGATGATGATGATGATGATAGTCGAGCAAAAGAAATGTTACGAGGAGTAGCACAATTACAAACAAAAATTAATCTGGGACTTTTAAATGACGATGATCCATTCCTCAAGGATTTTCTAGATCAAGATTTTATCAATAAAAAAGCGATTAATGGTAAGGGATTAAAAGTTGTCATTACTAATGATAAAAATGACGAATTATTAGCCAAAAAGACAGCATCATCTCTTTCCCAGCGTCCTGAAATTTTAGGGGTTGTTGGTCACTATCCCAGTGAAATGACTCTAGCAACGGTGGATATTTATAATCAAAATAATTTAGTTTTGATTTCTCCCGGATCAACGACTAGCGAGCTTACTAAATACCCCAGAAAAAATTTTCTGCGAACTGTTTTTTCCGTCGAGCAACAATCTCCTGCCATTGCAAAATTTTTGCAAGAAAAGTCTATTAAAAAAGTGGTGGGCTTTTATAGTGAAGGAAGTCCATTTAGTGAACATTTTTTTAATAGTTTTAAAACTATTTTTACAGGTCCTCCATTCTCTGGAACTGTAGTAAAATTAGATGAATTTGATCTCGGAAATAATTTTAAGGCAGAAGAAGCCATCCAAGAGTTACGAAAAAGACAAGGAAAAATAACAGAAACAATAGGGCTTGTACTATTCCCAAAAGCAATTGGCGATGCTGAAGGCGATGCAATTAAACTTATAAAACTTAATAATAGTCAAAATTGGGTTATCGGATCATGGGGGCTTCGTAGTCCTCGTACCTTAAAACAAATTGACAACCTACAACCTTTTCAAAAGTTTGTTATTGCGGTTCCTTGGGATTCTTTAACCAGTCCTAACCAGGATTTTCTTAAGGATGCTAAAATTTTATGGACTACTTCTGTTCAGGCACTAACAGCCCTATCCTATGATGCAACGCTTGCTCTAACAAAAGCTCTAGAAAAGGCAAATACTCCCACACGAATTAATATCCTTGAACAATTAAAGTCTCCTGATTTTCTTGTCACTAAAGGTGCAACTGGGACAATTCAATTCGATGAAAATGGCGATCGCAAAAAAATTGATGACAATGGCGATCCCCAAAATCCCTCCGTAGAATTTGTTCACATTGTGGAGTGTTGGACAGAAAAGTTAGATTTTGCTTTTGTCCCAATCAAGAAGTATCCTACTGCTAAAGATGCTGGTTTATCCTGTTTAAACTCACCCAAAAAGCCTAGTCCCTAGCTAATCAGGGTTGGTTGAAAAAGTCTGAAATGCCGCTAGGAAAAAGGTTTCGACTCAATCAAGCGATCGCCGCTCTTGTCGGTTGGATTGACCTAAGGAAACCCAACACAGAATTAAATAACTAACTAAAATAATCTATACTAAGCCAATAAAGCCTGTTTTATTGGTTTTCTTGCATCCTATTGACAGTAGGCTAAAACTAATAATTAATATCATCGTCGCAATTACTCGTGGACTGGAGACAACAACTGATTATTTTTACCCGTTATCCGGAATTGGGGAAAGTAAAAACCCGTATGATTCCAGCCTTGGCAGCCGAGGGAGCCGAAGAATTACACCGCAAACTGGCCGAATATACTCTTAGTAAATTAGCGGGTTTGAAGAATTTTCTCTCCCTGATCATTTACTACCATGGCGGCAGCGAGGAAAAAATGCGTACTTGGTTAGGTGTGCATTATTGCTATCATTCTCAACGGGGAAAAGACTTAGGAGAAAAGATGCAAAATGCTTTTGCCGATGGTTTTGCTCAAGGGATGACAGCGATCGCTATTATTGGCACAGATTGTCCAGAAATCGGGGAAAAAGAGATTTTAGCAGCCTTTGAAGCCCTAAAAACCCACGATATGGTTTTAGGGCCGGCGTTAGATGGAGGATACTACCTAATTGCTTTAAAACAGGTCTTTTCAGAGCTTTTTGACGGTATTCCCTGGGGAACGGGGGAAGTCTTGGCAAAAACCCAGACAATTGCCGCTAAACTGGCTTTAAAAACCGCTTATCTGCCTAAATTAGCCGATATTGATCGCCCGGAAGACCTGCCTATCTTAAAAAAATACCTGCCGGAATTAAGGTTGAACGATGACGGGGGTTCCCATGCGGACTAAATCAAACAACACTTTCACATCCCGATTCCGCATCCGCACACAACCATGGGAAGCGGCAGTACCGAGGGAATTTTCCGCGGGGGTGCCGTGAAAACCGATGGAATTTTTGCCGTCACTCCAAAAACCGATCCATCTTTCCCCTAGGGCACTATTAGGACCGGGAGCGCTGACTTTGCCTGTCCAGGGACTTTTCCAGACGGGATTGCGAACTAATTCCCGCACTTCAAATTTACCGGTGGGGGTTTCCCAGCCTTTTTTGCCGACGGCGACGGTAAATTGCGCTAAAAGTTGCTTATCTTGATAAACGTAAACTTTTCTCTCTTTCAGTTTTAGGACCAGATGGGTAGCGAGAGTTTGATTGGCCGCCGTATTCGGGGTGACGGTGCTGATTTGGTTAGCTTGGGCCGGATACACGGGTAAACAAGTTAATCCTAATCCGATGATTAAGAGGGTCAAATTTCGTTTGAACGCCATTATTCCCACACTCCTCAATTGCGATAGCGATAATTTTTAAGGATAGCAAATAGGGAACTTTTTGGAAGCTCAAGCTGCCTACACTGTGCCAGTTTTAGCTTCGTACTGCCGACAACCTTCACAGGGACCTGGGGGATTAACCGCACAACGCAAATGGGGGGAATAGGCATTAAAACGACAACTAAGATCACCGATAAATGCCGGTTTATTTTCTGTCTCTAGAGGGATTGACAAAAAATCACTGGCAATCACCGTGCTGTATTCGTGACGATAGCGAATCCCTCTCAAACGGTTGCTTAATCTCTGTTGGGATCGGTTAATTAACCAGAGACTAAGCAGAGAGGGAAAGAGAGCGAGGATAAAAACAAAGGTTATCCTGATCACGATTTCAGTTTAGGCGATCGCCAGTGGTGCTAACTTATTATCGAGGCCGGTGCTAGAAATTAGGCCATAACCAAGGAAGACTTGAGTGGTTCTTCCTTTTTGCTTTCATAAACTGCCCCGGAACTGGGGAATCCTCTGGTTAGTTCCCGGACTTTAATCTCACCTGCTTGCAGGGATTTGGTCAAAATTTCCATGGCAACCACGGGTTTACCGGCACCACAGAAGAATAAATCGGCGGCGAAATAGCCGTGTTCAGGCCAGGTGTGGATCGCGATATGAGATTCAGCTAAAGTCGCCGTCGCGGTAACTCCGTGGGGACTGAACTGGTGGACACACAAATCGATCAGCGTTGCTTCTCCTGCCGTAATTCCATCGAGGATAGCGCGACGAATGCGCTCGGGATCGTTGAGGAGGTCAGCAGGTACTTGCCAAGCATCGACAATCAAATGGGTTCCCAGTTTGGTCATTTTTTTTTCAATACTCCCTATCGAAAAACCTTCACAGATTTACCATCATAACACAATTTTTCTAACTTGTGCAAAAAAGATCTGGTTTTTCTCGGTTACTTTCTCTAAAAACTGGGACAGTGTGGGGTGTGGGGTGTGGGGAAAAGCGCAAGGGACTAATTTTATCTGGGAGGGGGGACGGGATTAGTGGGGACGGTGGGACTGGGAGAAGCGGCAGGAATGGGGGGATTTTCGGGTTTACGGACTTGGGGGACGGGTAACAGATAGAAAAGTAGGGCGCAAGCGACAAGACTGCCTAATCCTGCCAAAAAAGGCACTGTTCGACTGGCCACCGATTCATTCACCTTATGGTAGCGACGGGAAACTGGCTGTAATTTCAGGGTTAGGTCAGGTAAAGTGCGAGTATCGGCAAAAAATTGGTCAATCGCTTCTATTAAATCGAATAGCTGCACGGTACTGATTTCTATCTTGACCGGACTTTCTGGGATATTCAAGTCCGTTGATGGATACCAAACCAGACGATGGAGATTCTGGTCAATCTTTTCTAGGTACACATGATCTGGTTCATGGACGGGATCTTGGGGATGACGAACACCACTCAAAAATTCTTGGGCATACTGACTGACCGCTTGTACCAAATTTTCCAAGAAAACCCGACCACCTTGCAGGACTTTATTGGCCCCGATTAACCGACATTCTACGTTAGTCAAAATTGAGAGTAAAGGTCGGCTATCCCCGGGGTTAGCTGGGGCGAAATCATCTCCGAAACCATCGAGAATCAGGGTACAATTGGGCAAGCTATACTGTCTTCTCATTTTTACACGATCTCCCCATCAAATAAACTAATCCAAAAGCGCTGCATTCCCGTGGTACCAGTACAAAATAATAACCGATCGAGGAGGGATAAAGCCAGTTCATTTAGGGCATTTTCATCAGCTAGATAAACCGATACTTTGGCCCGACGAGGGTTCATGCGACTGCGAAAATTGGAGCGAAATCTTTCTAGGTATTCTGATAAAAGAAAATTATTATCCACGGGTAAACCTTTTGATTCCATCTGTTGCCGCGCTAACAGTAATTGTCGGATGGATATAGCTAGGGGTTTGGCCCGATAACTGGCAATGATAACTAAAGCTTTTGCTTGGTCAAGGGTGAGACGGTCGAGGGTGTAGGAAATTCGCCAGGGATTAGTACAGCGTAAGCGCCAGAAAATAATCCTGTTTCTGACAATTTTATCAAGTCCTAGTTCTTTACAGAGGACTAACAGGGCCTCCCCGGCACCGACTTCTAAGGATTCCAACGCTAATAGCATTAAATCGATATGCTGTTGGAGATGTAGGGTGCATTGCTGACTGGCAATCGGAAAATCGGGTAAAACGCTTAAAATAACTGGTTTTTCTGGGGTTGATGCTGTAGATTCGGACGTTAGGCTAGTAGAGGTCATGATATGGGATAACTAGAACACAAGGGCGATCGAGTCAGTATATTGTAAATTGTATTGTATAGATAGCTGTCCCCCATTTTACGAGACACGGAAACCGAATGGATCTGAAATCACTGATTCGCGATATTCCCGACTTTCCCAAACCGGGTATTGTCTTCCGCGATATTACTACCCTACTCAATCATCCCCAAGGATTACGTTACACGATCGATACCCTAACGGCAAAGTGTCGCGATTACGGTTTATCCCCCGATTACATTGTCGGTATGGAATCGCGGGGTTTTCTCTTTGGTGTTCCTTTAGCATACCAATTAGAAGCGGGATTTATTCCTGTCCGGAAACCAGGCAAATTGCCCGCCGCCGTTCACAGTATCGAGTATGATTTGGAATACGGAAGCGATAGCCTCGAAATTCATCAGGACGCGGTGTCATCCCATCATAAAGTCTTAATTGTCGATGATTTAATCGCAACGGGTGGGACGGCAAAAGCAACGGCCGATTTATTAGAAAAAATTGGTTGTGAGGTGTTAGGATTTGCCTTTATCATCGAGTTAATCGAACTCGGTGGTCGGGAAAAATTACCCGATTTACCGATTATTACCCTCATCGATTATTAGGTTTCTCTTAAGTACCTAAGCAGAATTAATTACACATTTCGCTAACACTCTTGCAAGAGTGCCTATCTCAAAAATGGCAATTAATTCTGCGCGACTATTTATCTCCTGTCTCCTGACTACTGACTCCTGAATTGGAGTCTCCACTAGGAAATTAACTTGGCACGATTACTTATGACGGCGACTGATGATAATTATAAGGCTAAAACCGCTCGATCGAGTGCTAATGGGTTACAATCTCTCCTAACTAGCGAAACTTTTTTATATATTGTCAAGCGTGTTCTCCAGGGTTTATTAACTCTGTTGTTAGCCTCGGCTTTGAGTTTCGCTATTATCCAATTAACCCCCGGCGGTTTTCTGGCTTTGCTTGACCTTAATCCCAAGATTAGTCAGGAAACTAAAGAACAATATATTGCCCTTTTTGGTTTAAAAGACCCGCCGATTGTCCAGTATTTTAAATGGTTGTGGCAAGTGGTAACTCAGTTTAATTTTGGTCTGAGTTTTACCTATTTTCGTCCCGTGTCTTCCCTATTATTAGAGAGAATTCCAGCGACGTTATTAATGTCTTTGACTTCCATAATTTTAACCTGGGCGATTGCGATTCCTTTGGGCATTGTCAGCGCCGTCAAACAAAACCAATTTATCGATAAATTTTTCCGAGTTATCAGTTATCTTGGTCAAGGTTTCCCCAGTTTTATCACTGCCCTTTTACTACTAATTCTCGCTCAAAATGTCTCGCCGCTTTTACCGGTGGGTGATATGACCAGTATTAACTATTCGGAATATTCCCCTATTGGTAAAGTTTTAGATATCGCTTGGCACATGATTTTACCAACTATTGCCCTGACAGTTACCAGTTTTGCGGGATTACAAAGATTGATGCGGGGACAATTATTAGATGTTCTGCGACAGGATTATATTCAAACCGCGAGGGCGAAAGGTTTACCGGAAAATAAAGTTATCTATGTCCACGCTTTACGCAATGCTATTAATCCCCTGATAACTCTTTTGGGCTTTGAATTTTCTAGTTTGTTAAGTGGGGCATTTATCGCCGAATTTTTCTTTAACTGGCCCGGATTAGGTCGTTTAATTTTGCAAGCTGTGACTGCCAAAGATTTATATTTAGTTATGGGCAGTTTAATGATGGGTGCTACTATGTTGATTATCGGTAATCTTCTGGCTGATTTACTTCTCAAAGCTGTAGATCCTAGAATTAAATTGGAGGATTTAAAGTAGGGGAAATGGTGTTGGGTTTCATGCTTCAACCGTTCGGCTGAGCTCACGGCCGAAGCCCAACCTACGTTCTTTTCACTTTTCACTTTTTACTTAACCAACTATGTTAGCAACTACACATTATTTACTCAGGTCAAAACAAGACGGACAATACCTAGTAGCGCGTCTGAGAAAAGGTGAAAGCGAAACTCCGGCTAGTTATCTGCTTCTGTTTAAAGAATCCTACGATGCTTTAAGTTATATCAATACCCATGCTCAGGATTTAGCCAATAATTTTTCTGTGGAAACTCTCTCAGGAACACAATTAAAGGGACTGATGCAGCGATGGGGATTTGCGGGAATTGGTTTAGTTAGTGAACCTTTGGAACCACAGGTGCAGTTTTTAGCCTACGAAAAAGGATTTAATCTCTAAACTATGAAAACGCTGTTAATCACTGGAGTTAGTGGGTTTTTAGGTTGGCATATCTACCAAAAAACTCGCTCATCTTGGGCCAGTTTCGGTACATACCTTAATCACAATGTCAATAGTAATGACCCAAATTTAATTAAAATTAACTTAACAGACTTAGTCGCAGTTAAAGAACTTTTTCAACAGATTAAACCCGATGCGGTAATTCATGGGGCTGCCCAATCAAAACCGAATCTCTGTCAAGAATTTCCCCAAGCATCCGAGGCAATTAATCTGACAGCTTCTCTAGCAATTGCTCGTTTATGTAGTCAATATCAAATACCCCTAGTTTTTACCTCTACCGATTTAGTTTTTGATGGTAAAAATGCCCCCTATTCCGAAAATGATCCCGTTTCTCCAGTCAGTATCTATGGTGAGCAAAAAGTAGCGGCAGAAAAGGGTATTTTAGCAATATATCCTCGGGCAGCTATTTGTCGAATGCCTTTGATGTTTGGTTCCCCTTCTCCGAGCGCTAATAGTTTTCTGCAACCCTTTTTAAAAACCCTGCAAGAGGGAAAAAAATTATCTCTATTTACTGATGAATATCGGACGGCTGTTGGGGTTAATAGTGCGGTGAATGGTTTACTTTTGGCATTAGAAAAAGTGCAAGGAATTATTCATCTGGGGGGTAAAGAAAGAGTTTCTCGTTATCAATTTGGTTTACTAATGGCGGCAGTTTTTAACCTTCCCAGGGAACAAATAAAACCCTGTTTACAGTGCGATGTTCCCATGAGCGCACCGCGTCCGCAGGATGTTTCTCTTGATAGTTCTCTTGCTTTTTCTTTGGGTTATCAACCATTAAATATTAAAACCGAATTAGAGGCAATTAGAGATGAAATTACCTGAACAAAAGCGGACTATATTAATCATCTTACTCCTTTTTTTTACCGCTATTCTCATGGCCAATTATTTTGAGGTAGGGATGACAGGAGTGTTGGCTTTTTTCGTTGCCTATCTTTCTAAAGGATTGCGAAAAGTTAAGTAACCTCAGTTCGGGTTAAGCAGCGGGGGGTAAAGCCCATTCCATCTTCGGTGGTGATTCGATAGTAGTGATGGCGGCTTAATCCTTTGAGTTTGTATGCTTGCATGATGTTTTTTATGATACTCTGTTTTTATATCATATCATAGTGAACAAAATTTGCGCTCTAAATTTGGGGTTAAATCATGATAACTACACTAATCGAACGAGAAGCAGAACCAATTTTAATTAGTGACTTAACCTGGAGAGAATTTAAAGCTGTTGAACAGCTAATCGATCGTCCAGGGTTAAGGTTATCTTTTTTAGATGGAGTTTTGGAGATTAGAAAAATGCCAGGGAAAAAACACGAAACTATCAAAGAACGTATTGCTTCTTTACTAGAAATTTATTTAGAATTTTTGGGATTAGATTTTACTCCTACTGGTTCTATCACCTTAGAAAATGAATTTGAAAAGGTTAAAAGAGAAGGTGATGAATCCTATGAATTGGGAGCAAATAGAAAACATCCTGATTTAGTGATTGAGGTGGTTGTTAGTAGTGGGGGAATTAATAAACTAGAAGCATACAAACGGTTACAAATTCCTGAAGTTTGGTTTTGGATGAATGATGAGTTATTGTTTTATAGTTTAGGAAATGAGGGATATGAGGCTGTTAGTAAATCGCAACTTTTACCGAGTTTAGATGTAGATTTATTGATGCGTTGTATTAGTATAGAAAATCATGCCCAAGCACTGCGGGAATTTAGAGCAGGGATAAAAAATATTGAATCAACATAACCATATAATACTAAGTCGGTTGAGTATAGGCTACATATTAGGAGAGGCAATAGGCAATGAGCAAAAGGAGCAATATATAATCAGTTTTTAATAACTGGATTTAGTATTAAACAACAGACATCAAGATAAATTAAATAATTTTCACTCATTTTTAGTCGATAGGGAAACTGGGTATAGCAGCACTGACTGACTACATTAATTTGATGGTTTCGCCAAAGCGACGACTATCATAAGAATAGTGCAGTATTTCCTCTCAAGTGGACTCACAGGCAGCACAGCGCAATCCTTGCAGTTGAAAGGTCAGTTGTTCCATCGGTTTTTTCTCAACGAGGATTCTTCTGGGATAACGAGTTCCATAACATTCCCCCTTTTGGTAAGGTAACTGCCCACCCTACTACTGTATTATATGCTAAATTTTAAGATAAATTTAGTAGGTAAAGGGTTTATTTAAATCGTATTGACAATGCCAGAAATCGAACCTGAATCAGAACAATCCTCCCTGTCTCAACCGGACGCAAGGATTACGGAACGTCGAGCAGCAAGACAAAGAAGAATTGAAACTATCCTCAAATTGGCCGGGTTGCCTAGTGGAGGAGTGGGAATTGCCGTGACTATCAATTTTCTTCGCAATGGGCAATGGATAGAAGCTAGTGTATCAGGATTGGTCAGTATCGCTGTTATTTTTCTGGCGATTGGAGGAAACTTTGCCAAAAATGTTATTAACCTAGTTTTCGATAAAGTAGAAACAAAATTGGAACAGAAAACGGATACTCTGGCTGATTTAATTGTTAATTGGCTGGAAAATTTTGCAATTCAATTTTGGTGGCAATTAACCGCAAAGTTTCAAGTAAAGTATTATAGAACTTTAGTTTATCTCTATCGTACTTATCAAACTCAAGGCTTAAAAACGCCTGGTAACTTTATTCTCGATCTTGAAAATGTCTATATCCAGTTACGATTTTTACCTCAGAGTCCAGATAGGGTATCTTCGGCTATTATTTCTCAAGGAGAAACTACAAGCAATTTAAAAAATATTTGGGATTTTTTAGCACAAAGTACAACACAATCTGCTTATAAACGCATTGCTATTTTAGGCGCACCAGGTTCAGGAAAAACCACTTTATTAAAGCATATCGCCCTAACATACGCTCAAAACAAGCAAAGCCGTCAGCATCGCAAAGCACCTAAATTAATTCCAGTATTACTGATACTTCATACTCTTAGTAAAGAGATTATCCATCAAGAATCATCTAGTTTGGCACAAATTATTACTGAACAATTAAAAAGCCCAACATTACCCCTTAAGCTCAATCCGCAGCTTCAATGGTTTGAAGAGCAATTAAAAGAGGGTAAATGCTTGATTATGTTTGATGGATTAGATGAAATCGCCAAAGAAAGTGACCGCCAGCAGGTTAGTCAATGGATAGACAAGCAAATGCAGGTTTATCCTGAAACTACTTTTATTATCACTTCGCGCCGTCATGGTT
Source organism: Microcystis aeruginosa Ma_MB_S_20031200_S102 (assembly GCA_007095845.1). GTDB lineage: Bacteria > Cyanobacteriota > Cyanobacteriia > Cyanobacteriales > Microcystaceae > Microcystis > Microcystis aeruginosa_D. The sequence goes on along the minus strand of SFBI01000057.1, from coordinate 50,468 downwards.
ATCAAGCTGAATGGTTACAACAAATTAGAACTTTTCTCGAAGTTCAGTCTTTTAACCTAAAACAAGTCGAAAGGTTTTTTCAGAATTGGTATTTACAAAATGAAATATTGCGTCAAGTGCGAAAGGAAGATCCAGGTTTACGCGCAGAAGCACAAAGAAAAGCTAATGATTTAATGCAGAGAATCAAAAAATCGGCTCCTTTAGCAGCAATGGCACTCAATCCTTTATTATTAACTATGATTGCTACAGTTCATGATAATCGAGGAGCGTTGCCAGGAAATCGCGTAGAATTGTATGCAGAAATTTGTGAGGTCTTATTGACAAGGCGAATAGAAGCTAAAGGAATGACTGATTCGATTAAACTAAATTTAACTCAGAAAAAAGCAGTATTACAGGTATTAGCTTTAGAGTTAATGAAAAGGGGAATCCGTGAGTTTTCCTTAGCTCAAGGTCAAGAAATTATCAAAAGTTCTTTAGCAGCAGTAGCTAAGACGGAAGTTAAACCCGAAGACTTTTTTGAGAATATTGAAAAAATTTCGGGTTTATTGACCAAAAAAGATGACAGTTTTTATATTTTTGCTCACCTCAGTTTTCAGGAATATTTAGCCTCAGTTCAAATCCAAGAATTAAATCAAGAAGATTTATTGATTCAAAACATAAATCATAATTGGTGGGCGGAAACAATTCGTTTATATGCAGCAAAAAATGATATTAGTAAGCTAATTATTGCGGCGATAAATAATCCTAATATTACCTCAATTAGTCTAGCGATGGATTGCTTAGAAGAAGGCAAAAGTTGTTCGCCAGAAGTGAGACAAAGGTTTAATCAATTATGGATACAAGGATGGGAAAACCGATGACAGAGACAGTCAATTTTGAGTTACTCGCTCATGTTCAACTCTCCAGAAGATTGAGTAAGCTGATTCCTCTTGATGATAGTATCGCCATTGATACTAGCTATATTACCTGTGCAGAGTATCAGCTATTTATTGATGAAAAGAAAAAACTTGGTAAAAATCATCAGCCTCTTGATTGGCAAACCGATTCAGTTGTATCTGAAGATATTTTAAAGCCGATTACTGGTGTGAAAGCCAGTGACGCTGAAGCGTTTTGTGAATGGTTAACCCAACATCCACAGCATTTTAAACCAGAATTTAAGTATAGAATTCCTACTCTACAAGAAGCTGAGGAATTTTTAGAAATGGAAACAGAGGAGGAAAATTTAGTCGGTTACTGGTGTCAGGAAAACTTGACATCAAGAATGGTTTATTTAGAGCCAGAAAAGTGGCTAAAGATTAAAGAAAAAATCTTGTTTTTTTCAAAAGAGAAACTTGGTAAAGTAATGGATGGCATGATTGGTCAATTTATATATCAATTTTCGCTATATAAATTGTTGCCATTTTGGACTGAGCCTGTGCTTGTGCCTGTGCTTGGGCTTGGGCTTGGGCTTGGGCTTGGGCTTGGGGGTGGGGGTGGGGGTGATCTCTTTGAGCTTCTGCTTATGTCTGCGCCGTACCTGTACCCATTTGCGATTCTGCCTGTGCTTGTGCTTGTGCCTGTGCTTGGGCTTGTGCTTGTGCTTGTGCCTGTGCTTGGGCTTGTGCTTGTGCTTGGGCTTGGGCTTGGGCTTGTGCTTATGTCTGTGCTTATGTCTGTGCCTGTGCTTGTGCTTGTGCTTGTGCTTGGGCTTGTGCTTCTCTTGTTTTATGTCCCTGATTATATTAATTATTGTAGGATTAGACTCAATTTAAATCTCGACCCTACCGACTGTATATCTTTGATTGTTGAAAATCAAATAAATTTTCTTAAAATTCAAACGCTTTATCCCTCTATTGACAATTTATCCTCATGGCAGCAACTTGTAAATAAGATCGGTATTGCTTGGTATCTATTCCCAGATATTTACGGAGCAGCATCTAAAAATGAAGAATTATTAGATCAGGTTAACTTAACAGTTGCAGAATGCCAAGAGTTAAATTCTCAATATTCCAGCAAAAGGGAACAAGTTTTTAACCGTTTTATCGCCTCCGTATTATTAGAAGAAAGACGAGCCAGTAATATTCCTGCTTGGGAAGGAATTAGAATTGTAAGAGAAAGGATTTAATAGCAATATTAATCCTTTGAAAGAAAGTATTTTTGAGAAAATGCTCTCATTTCATCAACTCAATAACCAATCTAGATGATCCTGTAAACATTGCTTGAGGTCGTAGCGTTGCTTGATAGTTTCCCTCGCATTTAAACGCAGATTTTGCCAACGCTGGGGATAATTTAACACTTCATCCACGCGATCGGCTATTTGTTGGGGAGAAAAGTTTGTAGGGTGCGTTAGGAGCGCAAAAAGATTATAAAACGTACAAATAAATTAAATACGCGACGTAACGCACCATTATTATTAAATGAGATTTTAAAAAACGGCTCTTCGGTTTGTGTTATGCAATGGACGGGGGTTATAAGGGATGGAACCCTTATATAGAAAGGCATTTAGCGATTTTTGTCAATTGTTTTTGCTCTAGAGCGAACTAATCAATTAAGTCTCTTGCCAGATAAGGATTTAGTCGATTTATGCACCCCTATCGAATCATACCAAGTAACGAAGAACCAGAATTATTTGCGCTCAATCTGTTTAACCCGAAATAGATTTAGGATTTTGGCGATCGCCTCTAGCTCTTGAAAAAGAGGATAATTCCGTGAGTAATAATAGAGTAGAGAGTTTATTTGAATAGACATAGACGAAAGACCTGAAAATTGTCTAAATCGAGATATCTAGCTGACATCGTGACTGTGAATTTCTCCACAGTCAATACTAAAAATTTATTTAGAATCATATAGGACTTACGCAAGATGTGACTGAAAACCTTATTCTTGCGTAGGGGTAATTCATGAATTACCCCTACTTTCGTTCCCTTTTGCGTAAGTCCTGTCATACTGTTTGACATAGAGTAACACATAAGTTACTATAGCAGTATGTCTATTATCAAAGTTCAAGAATATCTTCAAGAAGATGGTTCAAGTCCTTACCAAGAATGGTTTAATAGCTTGGATACCCAAGCAGCTGCGAAGGTAACAGTTGCTAAGTCTCGTTTGGAATTAGGCAATACATCAAATGTTAAATGGTTTGATGGAATTGGGGAATATAAGATTGATTGGGGTCCAGGATACCGAATTTATCTAGCTCAAGATGGTAAACAGCTTATAGTTTTATTTGGTGGGGGAACAAAGAAAAATCAGCAATCTGATATTAATCGTGCTAGAGAATTATACCAAGAGTACAAAAGACGAAAAAAAGAAATTAGCAAAGAGCAAAAATTTGACAATGATAGTAGAGAGAAAAGGTAGTTATTATGGCACTAACTAGAGACTTTAAAGAAACCGTTAATGCACGAGTGCAAAGAGATTCTGAGTTTGCGATCGCTTTACTGGATGAAGCTATTTCTCTTTTCCTAAATGGTGAACCAGAAACAGCAAGATTAATTTTAAGAGATATTGTTAATGCAACAGTAGGTTTTGAACAGTTAGCAATTGAAACCTCTAAACCTAGTAAAAGTTTACATCGAATGTTATCAGCAAAAGGTAATCCGACGATGGATAATTTGACTGCTATTTTCAATGTTTTGCGGAAAAAACTGAATGTTGATATTAATGTGAAAACGACGGTTATTTACCATTAAAATTCCATTATCTTGAATAAAATAGCGATGGTGCGAAGCGAACTGACAAGTCAGCGCTTGCGCTATCGCATTTCCTCACATTGACAAAAAAAGACGATTCCTACGGAGTGCTTTGCTATTAAACCAGCGAGTCATAGGATTTTATGATTCACTGGAAATTTTGATTGTAGATGATTTTGGGATTAAGGTGTTGGAATAGATCAACATTTACGCCCGAATTACAGTAATTCTATATTGATTTTCCGTCACCACCACCTCAGTGGATAATCTTTCTTCCATTGGTAAAGCATTTTTACGCCTATCAAAGATAAATAACCAACCAAAATCTAAACCCAAACGCCCTAAATAAGATTCTAATTGTTCAATTCCATCACCTTGAGGATCGCGTTTTTTATCCCGCCATACTTTTAATTCAATCCCTAAAATAACATCTTTATACTGCAAACATAAATCCATTCTGTCACTACCAATTGCATATTCCCTTTCTAAAACTCCCCCACCATTAACCACACGATGTAAAAAAGCCATTAATACAATATGGGGTGCAATTTCATGATAACCAGTGCTACCTAATAACGGTTCTCCATGCTGTCGCCAAAATTTGAGAAATGCAGTTAATAAAGCATCTATATTTAATTCACCCTCTGGGGTTAACCAAGTGGGTGCAATCATTGGTAAAGATGCCATTGGTGTGACTGTTAACACCCTGGGTAACACTTCCCGATAAATGGGATTAGCAATAGTTAAACCTCCGTAGGGGTGCATTTTACATAATCCTAAATCCATCACAAATTGAATATCATCATTAGGTATATTCCCTAATTCTAAACCTGCTAACATTGGTTCAATAATTGCTTTTATTCTTGGTTCTCTTAACCTTTCTGCTAAACTATCTAAATGAGTATCTTGACGATTAATTAATATTTCTTTAGCTGTTAAAATGTGTTCTTTGGTAATAGCAATGTTTCTATCTTTTACCATTTTTTCTACAATTTCTTTAGCTAAAGCATTGACTAACCAAGGTTGTCCTTGAGTTAAATCAAACGCTGTTTCGATAGCTTCTGGTGTGAAAATTTGTCCTGTTGCTGCTGTATGTTGTTGATATAATTCTCCTACTTCTGCAAGATTAAAATTTCTCATAGTCAGAGAAGCAACTTTTATATTAAAAGGACTAGATGTATTTAATCTATCACTACCTCCCGATGCTACTTTATAATCTCTCACATCTCGTAAACCAATTAATCCTACTGATGAGGGAAAATTTTCTGGACGTTTAGGAAAACCATCTCTTAACTGTCGTAAAACTGATATTAATGTTTGGTCTTGTAAAGAGTCAATTTCATCTATAAATAATACTATGGGACGATTGATAGCTTTTGCCCAACCTCTTAAAAAAGCCTTAATTCTGCTTCCTGGTTCTTCCTGTTGCCATTGTTTAGCAGCTGGTTGTAATTCCATCGGTAAACTATCCTCAATTGTATTATACCATGCCCCTAAAATTGCTAATTCTGCGGCAGTAGGATCATGATTAAATGCACTTCCTACTTCTACAGATACCATGACTGCGGCATAATTTCCAGTATCAGTCAGTTGTTTTGCTAGGGATAACATAGCGGTGGTTTTCCCCGTTTGTCGTGGTGCGTGAAGGACAAAATAACTACGTTGTTGAATTAGCTCCTCTAAATCTGGTAATCTGACTGTGGGAGAGAGCATATAATGGATATCGTCTGAACAGGGACCGGCAATATTAAACCAGCGAGTCATAGAATTTTGGTAATAGGTGAACTCTTTAAGTTTAGACATTTTTTATGCTCTTGATACATTATTAAAACCACTAGCTAATGAGAGTTGGTTAATTCGGTAATTAATTGTTCAGGAGTGATAATTCGTGGTGTGACAATGGGGAAATCTTGAGGATTACGGGTAATAATTGCATCCAATTTATTAACTACCGCAGTAGAGTATTGAATAGAATCTTCAAAATCATGAAAATTGGTTGTGAAAGCCATTGTAATTGCAGCCTGATTTACTGTAGCAATTTGACAAAAAGTAAGTATTTCTTGCAAAAACTCAATAGTTAAATCTCGACCTTTTTGTTTACGAATAAGATAATAAAGGTCACTAATAGTTGATGCTGAAATGTAGCCTTCTATTTGTCCCTGTTCAACAAATGCCAAAACTGTCTCGCTATTAGTAAAGTAAGGCTGTCTTTCCAGGGCAATATCTATAATGATGTTGGTATCAAGCAAGACTTTCACAGGTTATGTTTCTCCTTTAAATATTCCCATTTAGCTTGATCTGGATCAAAATCAGGAGATGCAGGTTGGGTTTTCTCAAACCAGTTTTGCAAAACCTTAATTTTAGTTGGTCTTTTTGGTGCTTCTGGTGCTGGTTCAGTGGTTGGGGTTGTGGTATGATCAAGGGTGTCTGTGGCTGCCCAAACTACAATTTCCACGTTTCCGGGGGGTAAATTCAGGGGTTCGGTAATCAGCAAGTTACCAGATTGATCAATTTTTCCTTTGAGTTTGTATGCTTGCATGATGTTTTTTATGATACTCTGTTTTTATATCATATCATAGTGAACAAAATTCACGCTCTAAATTTGGGTTTAAATCATGATAACTACACTAATCGAACGAGAAGCAGAACCAATTTTAATTACCGACTTAACCTGGAGAGAATTTAAAGCTGTTGAACAGCTGATCGATCGCCCAGGGTTAAGGTTATTTTTTTTAGATGGAGTTTTGGAGATTAGAAAAATGCCAGGAAAAAAACACGAAACTATCAAAGAACGTATTGGCGCTTTACTAGAAATTTATTTAGAATTTTTGGGATTAGATTTTACTCCTACTGGTTCTGTCACCTTAGAAAATGAATTTGAAAAGGTTAAAAGAGAAGGTGATAAATCCTATGAGTTGGGAGCCAATAGAAAACATCCTGATTTAGTGATTGAGGTGGTTGTTAGTAGTGGAGGAATTAATAAACTAGAAGCATACAAACGGTTACAAATTTCTGAAGTTTGGTTTTGGATGAATGATGAGTTATTGTTTTATAGTTTAGGAAATGAGGTGTATGAGGCTGTTAGTAAATCGCAACTTTTACCGAGTTTAGATGTAGATTTATTGATGCGTTGTATTAATACAGAAAATCATGCTCAAGCACTGCGGGAATTTAGAGCAGGGATAAAAAATATTGAATCAACATAACCAGATAAAATGCTGATTTTTTCCGCCTATCTAAAGATTATGGGTTAACTTAACAGTTGCAGAATGCCAAGAGTTAAATTCTAAATATTCCAGCAAAAGGGAACAAGTTTTTAACCGTTTTATTGTCTCCGTATTATTAGAAGAAAGACGAGCAGGTAATATTTCTGCTTGGGAAGGAATTAGGATTGTAAGAGAAAAGATTTAATAGCGATATTAATCCTTTAAAAGACAGTATTTTTGAGAAAATGCTCTCATTTCATCAACTCAATAACCAATCTAGATGATTCTGTAAACATTGCTTGAGGTCGTAGCGTTGCTTGATAGTTTCCCTAGCATTTAAACGCAGATTTTGCCACCCCTGGGGATAATTTAACACTTCATCCACGCGATCGGCTATTTGTTGAGGAGAAAAGAAATCCACTAATAAACCATTTTCCCCATCGGTAATTAATTCTCGCACGGGGGGAGTATCGGAACCAATCACCACGCAACCCATGGCCATAGCCTCTAACATTGACCAAGACAGCACAAAAGGACGAGTAAGATAGATATGGGCTGCCGATGCCTGTAAAACCTGTTTATATTGACCGTAGGGCAGAGAACCGGTAAAATGCACCCGGGATAAATCCAAAGAAAGGCTTTCTAACATCAATTGTTTATAGGTTTTGCCGTCCGGTAGAGTTTTCCCATAAGCGACCCGATCCTCACCGACAATCACCACATGACAGTTAGGCCGACGGGCTAAAATTAGGGAAACAGCCGTCATAAATTGGGGAAAACCGCGATAGGGTTCCATTCCCCGGGTTGCATAGGTGACAATCTCCTTAACACCGGATAAATCTAAACCTATCTCCGGAATCACTAACTGCACATCGGGACGGGGACAGAAATAGTCCGTATCGATGCCATCGTGTAAAACCGTCAGTTTTGAGTGAAATTCGCTGGGAAATTGTTGTTTTTGCCAGATAGTCGGGGATAAACCTCGATCGCAACTGACCAGATCGATCAGGATCGTCGCATTTTTAATTCTAATCCGGGCCTCGGCATCAGCATTAAGGGGCTCCTCTGGATCAAAATCAGCATCGGAACCATGGGCATGATAAAACCATTCAAAATAGGCTAAAAACTTAGTTTTCGGGAAAATATCCTTGATAAATAGACCCGGCCCCCAGCCAGAATGTGCATAGACAATATCGGGATAAAATCCTTGATTTTTCAGTTGTTGACAAACAGCATAAACCGCTTGACCTTGTAAAACCGCACTTTCAAGGGGACGGACATAATGATGGGTTTGGGGAGAAACAGCGCGACTTTCCTTGTAAATAAATTTTTTTACCCCCGCTATCTCTCCCTCTTGCCGGGTAGTGCCGAAAATCACTTGATTTTCGGGGTCTTGAGCCAAAACCGTGCTTAAATGGCGAAATTGGGCGGGAAAATTGGAATGAAGGAATAAAAATTTCATCGCAGATAAACGTTTAGAAAAAGCGATCGCTAATCGTACATTGTCCCTGAAAACGGAGCAGATGATCGCATAATACCAAAGCCATCATCGCTTCCACCATGGGGACGGCCCGAGGTAAAACACAAGGATCGTGTCTTCCTTTGGCTGCCAGGGTGGTTTCTTCCCCGCTGCGCGTCACGGTTTTTTGTTCTTTACCGATAGTTGCGGTGGGTTTAAAAGCGATGCGGATAATAATATTTTCACCGTTACTGATTCCCCCTTGGATACCCCCCGAACGATTGCTAGTGGTGCGAATTTCTCCGTTATCATCGATAAAATACTCGTCATTGTGTTCGCTGCCGGTTAAGAAGGTTCCCGCAAATCCCGATCCGATTTCAAATCCCTTACTCGCGGGTAAGGACATCATCCCCTTAGCTAAATCGGCTTCTAGCTTATCAAAAACGGGTTCTCCTAGACCTTTCGGCACATTTCTGGCTACACATTCCACCACACCGCCGATCGAGTCTTTATTCAGGCGAATTTGGTCAATCAGGGCGATCATTTTGGCGGCCGTTTCCTCGTTGGGACAACGCACCATATTACTTTCCACCTCGTCGAGGGTGACGGTGTTGGGGTCGATGATTGCCTCAATATCTTTAATTCGCTTCACATAACCGATAATCTCGACATTATAGACAGATTTAAGGATTTTTTTAGCGATCGCTCCTGCGGCCACCCGGCCGATGGTTTCCCGGGCCGAGGATCTGCCTCCTCCTTTCCAGTTGCGAATCCCGTATTTTGCTTCGTAGGTGGCATCCGCGTGGGAAGGTCGGAATTTCTCGGCCATTTCGTTGTAATCTTGCGAGCGAGCATCCTGATTCCGCACTAAAATAGCGATCGGTGTACCGAGGGTTTTGCCTTCAAAAACGCCGGAAATTATCTCACAAAGGTCATTTTCCCGACGCGGGGTCACGATTCTGCTTTGTCCCGGTTTGCGACGGTCTAAATCGATTTGAATCTCCTCTTCGGAAATTTCTAAGCGCGGAGGACAACCATCGATAACCACTCCTACCCCACCCCCGTGAGATTCTCCAAAAGTGGAAACCCGAAATAGTCGTCCGAAAGTGTTACCCATAATCTCAATATCTACTAAGCTTCAAGGTTTTATTGTACCTGAGCGGTTATCAGTTATCAGTGATCAGTTATCAGTGATCAGATGTGAGTTTTTAGTGGACAGTCTTAAGTAGAAAATTGCCGTTTTCTTGTCACTGATGCCATTTTTCAAAAGTAATCGCAGAGATGGTTAATTTCCCTTACCCCCACAACCAAAGGGAAAGGGGAGTAAAATGCCGGCTCTCTTATGCTTTGTGTGATAAGTTTAACTTATATAATACCGATCAATCTTTGTGTCCTTTGTGTCTTTGTGGTTCGTTCCATTTGCTCGCCAGCAGAACTGTACTTTAGAATACATTTTACCCACCAAACCCAAGAGAGTAAAATGCCTGCTAGGAATAAAGGAAAATAGTATGATTACTGTTTACTGATCACTGTTCACTGATAACTGAAAGGTCTCCTGCCTTCAGGTTAAGATTCCCAAAAAAAGGCTATTCTTTACCTTATATAGCCTGGCGAAAATTTGATGACTTCCTTGTTGGTTCACACATACCCTTCCCTTGTCAAGGGTATTTTAATTAAACGTTACAAACGCTTTTTTGCCGACATACAACTGGACAACGGAGAATTAATTACGGCCCATTGCGCTAATACCGGACCGATGACAGATGTATGCGTAGAGGGTCAACCGGTTTATCTTTCTCGCAGTGATAACCCGAAGCGAAAATTAGCTTATACCTGGGAGATGATTCAACTGGGGGAAACTTGGGTGGGAGTTAATACCAATCTTCCTAATCAGGTGGTGAAAAATGCCCTGTTGCAGGGAGTTTTTCCCGATTTGGTCAAAAATGACACCGAAGTGCGATCGGAGGTAGCTTACGGTCAAAATAATGGCAGTAGAATTGATTTTTTGTTGACTCATGGTGATAATTCCCTCACCTATATCGAGGTTAAAAATACCACTTGGAATCAGGGAGAAACGGCACTTTTTCCCGATACTGTCACCACGCGAGGACAGAAGCATTTAAACGAATTAATGGCTTTATTGCCGGCAGCGGAGGCAATTATGCTCTACTTTATTAATCGGGGTGATTGTGACCGGTTTGCTCCGGGGGATAGTAAAGATGCTAAATACGGGCAGCTATTGCGTCAAGCAGTGGCTAAAGGAGTCAAGGTTTTACCCTGTCGCTTGCAAGTGACACCCACGGGAATTTATTATTTAGGTTTAGCAGAATTGCAACTGTGACACCAGTGGTTTAGAGGGGCCAGCTTTTGACAAAATCCCCCAGACCGCAACTGACCTTGAAAAGCTTAGAGACACAGTTACCTGTGCCTCTACTGGGGATTTTGTCGATACATATTTGGGGTAATTTGTCAAGGTTTTTGATAACTAATTCCGTGGCGCATTTTCTCTAATTTCTGTTGCACCTGAGCATCGAGAGAATGGAATAAAAAACGCCCTTTGGGACTTTGAGAAGAACTCTGGGATTTTCTCAGACGACGACCGGTTAAATCCACCTCGACTTCCAGACGTTGAGCGGAAATCCAGTGGGCCCCATAACCCATAACGGTCATTTTTTGGGCATTATCAGAGGTAGCGACGATAATCCGTCCGATAGCTGGGGCGCGATCGTGCCAAAAATCGGCGCAGGTTTTCTCGATATAGGTGTCGGCGGTTTGAGCGTGGGCGGTAAAATAAACCGATAAATGGTTAGTGTAGCGTTCTTGGCTGCCGGGGGTATCTTGAAGGTAGGAATCGAAGACGATTTGGGTTTGATAACCCTGATGGTGGGTGTAACCGATTAGGGTTTCAATTAACTTGTCTCGCGCCGGTTCGAGACCGTGGCGATCGCTAATTGTTTTCAGGGACGGCCAAGCGCCGATGACGTTGTAGCCGTCAACCAGCAGAAGGGAACGATCAGAAGAGTTAACCATGGCTTTGAGAGTAATTGGTGTAGCATTAAGGGCAGTTCTAAAAAACAGCATCTTAATGATATTAACAAAAAATTTAAGATTCGACTGCCACACTTGCCAATAATCTCGCTTTTAATTCTAGGGGATTTCCCTGATCCGCTACCTTGCCACCCTCCAACAAAAATGCTCCATCGCTGTAATTCAATTCATCAAGGCGATGCGTCACCCAAAGGGCTGTAATTCCCCGGTTTTTGACCAATTTCTGCACTTGAGAGACTAATTCTAACTGAGTATCCCCATCCAAAAGGGCGGTGGGTTCATCAAAGAGCAAAACTTCGCAATGACGAGCTAAAGCCCCCGCAATGGCGATTCTTTGCTTTTGTCCGCCACTGAGAGCATAGATCGGTCGTTTTTCCATTTCTAATAAATTCACCGCCCCTAGGGATTCCCGCACCCGCGCCCGAATTGCTGGCGTAGATAAACCCTCGGATACCAACCCAAAAGCCACATCTGCTCCCACTGTTGGCATAACTAACTGATGGTCGGGATTTTGAAAGACAAAACCGAGGGGGTTAGGTATCTCTATTTCCCCGCGACTAGGTTTTAATAATCCCGCTAAGAGCCGCAGCAGGGTCGATTTACCGCTGCCATTTGTCCCCAACAACATCCAAAATTCTCCTCTGGGAACTTGCAAAGAGCAGCCATTTAATACTGATTTCCCATTCGGCCAGCTAAACCAGAGGTCTTTTACTTTTATAGTCATGAATTATCAGTTATCAGTTATCAGTTATCAGTTAAGTAGGTACGCGTTAAAAGTTGTCAGATCCCCCCGCCTATCGGCGCCCCCCTTATCAAGAGGGGCAGGGGGGATCGAACCTAAAATCCATTTTTAATTTAATTATAACCAGCTACTTATCAGTTATCAGTTATCAGTTAAGCTAAGACTTATTTAAACCGCTTATTCTTAATGATCAGCCGAATCTCCTCCAATCCCTTTACTGTTGCCTCTTGCAAGAGTGCCTCTTGCCTCGTCTCAACAAGCAATTTAAATTATAAACAGCTTATCAGTTATCAGTTTTGAGTTTTGAGTTTTGAGTAGAAAGTGTTATGTAGGCGCTTGCCGTTTTCTTGTCACTGATTACTGATTACTGCTCACTGATAACTGATTAAAGAACTATTTTGTGGCTTCAGCGACAAACCCCGGCGCTCTGCCGGTGGAGGCAGCCCCGGATTTTTGTGAAACAATCACCGCACTGATCTGATCGCTTAAAACCGCTACCTTTTTATCGGTTTGCTTTTCGCAGGTTAATTCTAATAATTCGGGATTCGGCGATCGCATAGCGTTAATAATTGTTTGATACAAAGCGTCTGCTGCTGCTTCTTCCTTGCGCTGCACGGAAAGGGGGATGGGCGAGAGTTTCAGGGTAATATCGATCGAATACATAGTTTAGCGTTCCCTTCCAAAAAACAGGTCAAAAACCATTGTATAGCAGGGGTTGGGAAGTCAGTCATCTTGAGGTGAGGCAAGAGTCAACAGGGAAGGGATTGGGGAAGATTCAGCTAATTGTTAAGTGCGAGTGGAGAGTGATTATTCGACCTAATCATAAAATTCGTAACTACCACCTGCCAATTCACAAATATTGACATCGTATTTTTCCACTACATCACCATCAGCAAATTTGGCTTTAAAGTCGTAGTTACAAGTTGTACGCTCATCATTGATATTAATTTCCACCTGCTCTCCAGAGCCTAAAACGTCATCACCTAAAATATCGTTTTCCCAACTTTTAACCCCACTAGGAGAAGCGTAAAATTCTGTCATATTTACCTTGGTTTTATTTTCCAAGGTAAAGGTAATGTCTTCAGCTAAAACTTTTGATATGCTTCCTAATACACTGGGGATAACCAAACCGGCTACAGTCAGACCCATGAAAAACGTTTTTAGTTGCATAGTTAGTTACAAACCTCTAAAAGTCCAAAGGAATACTTCACAAGTATCTCTTAACAAATAACTGTTTGTCAAGTAAGGCTATTTTATAGCGTTTCCTAAGCTAGTGAGGTACAAACATTTTTCTTCCCTCTTGCCGTTCGACTAAGCTCACGACCGAAGCCTTTTGCCTATCCTGATATGTTACCTACCTTGTTCATAAGTTCCTTCTACCAAATTTACTAGAGGCTTTATGCCCTTCCAAGTCATGTTAGAAGCCCAATTAAGAGCCGCATCAATTGAATCTAAAATTGCCCCATTCCAATAGTTCTCTAAGACGGACTAACACCGTTCAATGGGATTATATTTACTATGGTAAGGTGGGTAGTAAATGAGCCGTATTTGCCCCTGGGTTTTTTGGGCAAACTCTACCATTCTTTTGATAAATTGAGTGCGGTTGATGCGAGTAGCGGCTCCTCCATCTAAATCAATGACTAATTCTTCTAACCCTGGATAGATTGCTTGATTTTCGGCTCTTCGTTACTTGGCATGGTTTGATAGGGGGGCATAAATCGACTAAATCCTTATCTGGCAAGAGACTTAATTGATTAGTTCGCTTTAGATAAAAAACAATTGACAAAAATCGCTCAATGCCTTTCTATACAAGGGTTACATCCTCTATAACCCCCATTCATTGCATAACATAAACCGAAGAGCCTGATTTTCTTGCCACCACAACTCTAAATAATCTACTACAAAATCTGAGGTTTCAGCCGATTGACCGAAATAAATAGACAGGCATTCTCCCCTCATATCTAGAATTCCTAAAGGGACTAAAACAGCCCTCCATTAACTATTTAGGGCTTGCTGAAAAAGTACGGGCGAAGCATTCGGATAGAAAATCTCCGGTTTCACCGATAGGTTATTGCCCGAATGCTTCGCCCCTACAGGACGCGGGCCGATGAAGACGCGAGGTTTTGAACGACGATTCTCCCAAAATCTTGCACCTGTTTCGCGAGAAAAGCCCCAAAACCCTTACTTTGCCTACATTTCACATTTATTCAGCAAGCCCTATTTAGTACATAAATTGGTACAAAAAAGAGGGCGACAAAGTCTGAAACAACCGACGTTTGCTGCAAACCCTAATTATCTCCTAGCAAAAAAATCAGGAGCAGAATTTCTACTCCTGATAACCTATTCACTTTAGACTTGCCAATTTATTGGAATATACTGGCAACTTTGGCGCTCACGTCTGGTTGAGTTTCAGCGTAGATATTTTGACGAGTAGCGGCGATTTCTGTGTAAGCTTGACGCACTTCCGAGTTAACTGCCACCGTTTTCACATCGTACATACGGGTAGCCAATTGGGGATAGAAACCGATAGAAACAATCAAAGCTAGGAAAGAGACAGCGATAAAAATTTCTCTGGGTTTAGCATCAATATATTCTGATTCATGGGGGAGGACACAGCTAGTACCGAAACAAACTGCTTGTTCGTTGCCTTTGTTGGGGAGAATGTTAGTGATATCGCAGGAAGAACCATCTCCGTAGAAAACTTGACGAAGCATGGAGAGTAGATAAATCGGAGTGAGGATTAAACCAACGGAAGCGAGGAAGACAGTCACAACCCGGAAGGTTTGGCTATAAACGTCACTGCTAGTGACCCCGATAAATACGGTAATTTCGCTGGCAAAACCGCTCATTCCGGGTAACGCTAGGGAAGCCATAGCACCAGCAGTAAAGAGAGCGAAGACTTTCGGCATCGCTTGAGCAATCCCACCCATCTCGTTTAACGCTAAGGTATGGGTGCGGTCATAGGTGACACCAGCAAGGAAGAATAAGACGGCGGCAATTAAACCATGGGAGAGCATTTGTAACATAGCGCCGCTAATACCCACATCGGTAAAGGAAGCAATCCCTAAAAGGACGAATCCCATGTGTGAAACCGAGGAATAGGCGAGACGGCGTTTCATGTTTTGTTGACCGAAGGAAGCGAAAGCACCGTAGATAATATTGACGACACCGAGAATCGCTAGAATCGGAGCAAAGTAGATATGTGCATCGGGTAGAAGCCCCATATTAAGGCGGATTAAACCATAACCACCCATTTTGAGGAGAACACCAGCGAGAATCATCGATACAGGTGCAGAAGCTTCGCCGTGAGCATCGGGGAGCCAAGTATGGAGGGGGAAGATGGCGAGTTTGACCCCGAAAGCGATTAATAAACCAGCGTAAAGGACTAATTCTAAAGCGAGGGGATAATCTTTAAATCCTAATTCCGCCATGTCAAAGGTCATCGTACCACCACCGTAAAGGGCCATGGCTAGACCAGCAACGAGGATGAAGATAGAAGCGGCGGCAGTGTAGAGTAAGAATTTAGTGGCGGCATAACGACGTTTTTGACCACCCCAGATGGAAACAAGTAAATAAACGGGAATTAACTCGATTTCCCACATTAAAAAGAATAATAATAAATCTTGGGCAACGAAAACACCAATCTGAGCGGCGTAGAGCAACAGCATCAGGAAGTAGAATAAACGGGGTTTACGGTCCACTTGCCACGCGGCCAAGATAGAAAGGGTTGTCACTAATCCTGCTAATAAAACTAACGGTGCCGAGATACCATCCACCGACACCGCCCAACTTAAACCAATTTGGGGAACCCAATCGATTTTTTCCACTAATTGTAGGTTGGGGTTGCTTAAATCATATTTTTGTAAAAAGACGTAGCACATTAATATAAAGTCTGCTAGTCCGACTCCAAGAGCGAACCAACGAACAGTTTTTCCTTCTTTATCGGGGATTACAGGGATTAGGAAGGAGGCAAGCAAGGGGAGCAAAATGATGGCAGTGAGCCAGGGGAAGTTAGCCGTTAGCATGGCAGTAAGAAAAAATACCTATTTCGTTATGTGTTCATTTTATGCGACTTTGTAAAATTTTGTGAATATTTTTTGGCCTACCTTTACCATAGAATTTTGTCTATAGTTGCCGCCGCATCATCGATTAACCTAAATAAGCTTGTTTGACTCGCTCATCCTTGAGTAAATCCCCTGCTTTTCCTGCGATGGTCAAGCGTCCCGCTGCCAAAACATAGCCGCGATTGGCAGTTTCTAGGGCTAAATTGGCGTTTTGTTCCACTAATAGGATAGTTACTCCCGATTCATTTAATTTACGGATAATGCTGAAGATTTCTCGCACTATCTGCGGCGCTAGTCCTAAACTGGGTTCGTCTAGTAACAATAACTTGGGACGACTCATTAAAGCTCTGGCGATCGCAAGCATCTGCTGTTCCCCACCGCTTAGGGTTCCCGCTAACTGCTCTCGGCGCTCCGATAGTCGGGGAAAAAGTTGCCACTGCTCTTCGATATCGCTTTTTACTCCTAGGCGATCGCTTCTTGTATAGGCACCTAACTGCAAATTTGTCAAGACTGTTTGACGAGCTAAGATTCTTCTCCCTTCCGGACTATGGGCAATTCCCCGTTTAACGATTTCATGGGGTGGTAAATGGGTAATATCTTGACCCTGATAGATTATTCGCCCCGTCTTTGCCGTTAAAATCCGAGATATCGTCTTTAGAGTCGTCGTTTTTCCTGCTCCGTTCGCTCCAATCAGGGTGACAATTTCCCCCGTTTCTACCCTTAAACTAACCTGCTGTAATGCCTTTATTCCGCCATAATTAACCGATAAATCGCTAATTTCTAACATAAACCCCGTCAAATCCCAATAGCATCACTATAGCAGTTACCAGTTACCAGTTACCAGTTACCAGTTACCAGTGATCAGTTACCAGTTACCAGTTACCAGTTACCAGTGATCAGTTACCAGTTACCAGTTACCAGTTAGGGACTTGCGCTTTGATAATGTACCTTTTGGGCGAACGCAGTTCGCCCCTACATTGTGGACAAAATCCGTTACTGTAGGGGTGCCAGAAGCCTGCGCCCTCCGAGCGCTCAGGTTTGCTGATCACCCTAAGTAGGGGGAGAGCCTTCGAGATGTTAGGGACTTGCGCTTTGATAATGTACCATCTGGCTGGTCTGGTTCTTCCACAGAGCGATTTTCTGTCTGGGATATTATTCCTACGCAAGTCCCTTACTGTTTACTGATAACTGATAACTGATTACTGATTACTGATTATCTGCCTAAAACTTCCAAGACCACTGGGGCAACTCCCGACTGGAAGACACCGATAATCGCTGCCGCACCTCTGGAGAGGTCGATGACGCGACCACCAGTAAACGGACCGCGATCGTTAATTCGCACCACCACCGAGCGCCCATTACGCAGATTAGTTACTCTAACCCTAGTGCCGAAAGGCAGATAGCGATGAGCAGCAGTTAAACCACCAGAGTTAAAAGTCTCACCACTAGCGGTGCGACGACCGTGGAAACCAGGACCATACCAAGAGGCCATTCCCTGTTTACGAGGCCGGCTGCTGGTTTTTGTCCCTTGGGTTGTTTTTGGCTTCTCTGGCGGTGTGACTGAAGCAGGATTGCTGGCCGGGACCGGTTTGACTTGATTGGGTTGTGATTGGGGTTGTATCGTCGAAGGAATGGCCTCTTGGGTTCGGGGTGTAACGCTTACTGGGACGGTATTTTCTTTGTCCACTAGGGACTCCAAAGTTTTTAGAATTTCGTTAGCATTATCTTGAACCGAACGTGATACTTTAATATCTGAATCAGTTGTTCGACTATTAGAAAAAGCGGGCAGAATGGTTTGAGTGGTTGACTCGATGACAGTTTGACGAGCTACGCTAATATCCGTCAAGCTGTTGCTGTGTCCTGCTGTCTGGGAACAAATTATCGAGGCTGTAGTCCCCACTATGGTCAGCGCGGTTACGGCTTGTAATTTGTTGATCAGTTGTTTATTCATAGACTTTCTTATTGTGCGTTAGCAAGTTCCCAATGCAAAGCTGAAGGAATTTGCTAACATTCCTTTTTGCTTGCAGAGCTAACTTGGTTGCGTTCTGTTCAACCCTATCACGGAAAATTGGTTGGTCATTACGAGAATTTATATCGTTATCGGGCAAGAGAATCAAAAATTTAAATAAAGGGTTGACTTGCGCTAAGAACCAAGTTAAGATGATAAGTTTTGAATTTTTTGTCTCCTAGAGGGGGTCAAGGTTAGGAAAACTTGGGGAATTAGTGAAATTTCGAGAGGTAATAACGCTAGTATTGACAAGGCTTTCAGTGATTATCAGCCTCCCTCGATTTCCCTCTATGAATGCAGATAATCGTTAATAAAACTGTTATCTTCGCTACAAAAAACCAGATTTTTAATATCAATGTTAAATCAGACTAAGGATCAGAGATTAAAAATTATAATAGGGGCTTGACAAGGGACTAAAAATAAGGTGTTATTAGCCAAACTTAACTATAGAATCAGAAATGCTGATACAGGCTAATAATAAATCCTGTTTAAAAGGGATAGGGAAGTGGGGAAGTGGGGAGTATTTTGCTGTGAACAGTGAACTGAAAACCCGCATCTGAATACTGAATACTCACTCCTAACCCCAGGAAAGGCTTTTTCGGCAAACCCTATATATATATAGATGGCCGAGGTCCGAACGGGTGTGGGGTGTAGGGAAAGAAACCTCTTTCATCTGTGGGGGTGAAAATTTTTTCATCGGGACTGACTCCTAACCCCAGGAAAGGCTTTTTCGGCAAACCCTATCTAATGTGTGTTGGGTTTCCTTAGGTCAATCCAACCGACAAGAGCGGCTATAAAATCTAATATAATCAAGACAGCAGGTCATCCCATAGGTAATTCTCAAATGAATTATAAGATTGAAATAGAACAAGAAGAAGATGGACGATATATTGCTGAAATCGTCGAACTTCCAGGAGTTTTAGTCTATGGCAATAGTCAACAGGAAGCTATGGCTAAAGTTCAAGCACTTGCCTTGCGTGTCCTAGCCGATCAACTTGAACAGGGAGAACTTCGAGAAAATCACCTAAATTTATCATTTGTTGCTCTATGAGTCAATGGTCAGCAACGAAAGCCAAACAAGTTTTAAAAGCATTAAAAAGCATAGGTTGGAAAATTAAACGACAGACAGGCTCTCATAAAATTTTAGAAAGGTCTGGCTGGAATGATGTCGTTTTTGCTTTCCATGATGGCGATGAAATTGGACCGAAAATGTTAGCAAGAATTGCTAAATTAAATTGATAGTCACCTAACGCATCCTACAAGATTAGGCAATCGCACTTATTTTTCAGGGATAGCGGATAAGATAGCTCGAAGTGCTTTGTTTACATCTTCAGAATTTTTGAAAACCTTAGCGACATCTGGTTCTAAGGTGACAGTTATTTTTATTTCATTTACCTGAGGAGCAAAACGATTGGGATGAGCCTTAGTATAATCAAAATTATATTCAGGAAGTAGATCATCTTGTAAATTTTGTTTGCTTTCAGAATCCTGTGTATTTTTCATAGTCTTGACGTTCCTTTTTGGTTGTTAGACGTGCGCTGATAATCCGAATTATTTGATTTCTTTCAGTAAAACAAACTACTAAAAGGCGATTCTTGTTATCGTGTCCGATAATAATTTCTCGTTTTTCACCGACCGAATGCCACGCATCATCAAAAATGTAGGCTAGAGGATCTTGAAAAACAGCCTTGGCTTCTTTAAAATTGATGCCATGCTTTTTGAAATTAAGTTTCGCCTTGGGGTTATCCCACTCAAATTGTAAGTTCATAAACTCAATTTTAGTTCAATCTCCCCCTAAACGGCACCCTCTCAAATTTTGTCGTTGTCATACTCCCAAAATGTCATAGTTAGAATTTAGGGTACGTCCTTCGATAGAATAACGAAGCAGTTTAATAATAAATTTGCTGCGTCGGGTGCGGATTATTGATTTTGATTTTTTAACAGAATTGGTAGCCGCAAACACGCACCCTACAAAATTAGCAGATTAGAGATCGCGCTAATTTAAACCTCTCTCTTTAATTTCTTTAAGGGTTTTATTAACAGCATATTTTGCATTGATACTATTAATCAATTCAGTTTGACTATGTTTTTGAGCAACTCCCCATAAATCAGCAATCAAGTCAAAACTTCCGTCGGTATTAAGACTCCAACCTAAATCATAATCTCCCTCTAGCACAGCAACAATATCTGATCTAACTCTTTGACCGTTAGAACCACGAACATCTGCTTCACGTTTAACTATTATTCCTAAATCCTGCAAAGATTTTACTAAAATTTCAGGATCAGTTATTTTAGTTCTTAAAGTAGAAAAATGACCGCCGCCGCCTCTTTTGTTCTGAATATCCTGCTCTCTTTTGTTCTGACTATATTGATCAGGGATTCTCAACTGTCTGAAATTATTACGCCCAAGAAGTTCTCGAAACTTTTCTTTAATGTCAGAATCTAGATCCTTTCTAGCTAATATGGTTTCGATAATTGCTCCTATTTCCGAGTCAAGCGGATTATCTCGCCAATGGGTTGCTAAAGCTTCAATTGCTTCTGATTCACCCTTATTAGCTTGTTGTTGAATAATGGGTAAAGTTTTAGGATTATCTCGCCAATGGGTTGCTAAAGCTTCAATTGCTTCTGATTCACCCTTATTAGCTTGTTGTTGAATAATAGGTAAAGTTTGCGGATTATCTCGCCAATAATTTACTAAAGCTTCAATTGCTTTCCTTTTACCCTTATTAGCTTGTTGTTGAATAATGGGTAAAGTTTGCGGATTATCTCGCCAATGGGTTACTAAAGCTTTAATTGCTTCTGATTCACCCTTATTAGCTAGTTGTTGAATAATGGGTAAAGTTTGCGGATTATCTCGCCAATAATTGGCTAAAGCTTGACCTGCTGTACCTGCCGCTGATTCACCTTGTCTAGCAACTTCCTGTAGATAAACTAACGCCTCAGAATGAATTTTAGCAATTCTAGATAATTGATTAACAGCTTCCCTTGCGCCACTCCAGTAATGTTGCTCAATTGCTATAGATTTAAGAACACTCCATCCTGTCGGATCATCTTGCCAAATTGCTCCAATTTTAGCAACTGATTTTTCCTTAAAATCAGTATCAGCACCCCTATAAGACAATTTAGTTAAGAATTGAAGACTATCTAACAAGCGCTGACTTAGTTCAACATAAATAGACTGATTTCGCAATTCTCCATAACAATCTGCTGCCAAAAAAAGATGAGCAAATTCCTGATCTTTTTCCTCTATATTAATGAGATAATTAATTAATTCTTCAGCAATTTCTTTAGGAAATTCTGCACTTAGCATCCCCATCAATAAACATAAAACTTCTTTCCAAACAGGATCTGAATAATGTTCTGCAAATACTTTGGTTTTCAAATCATCAAGATTAATTCCGTCTGGTAATCCTCGGTTTTTAAATCTTTCATAAAACTCGCAAGCACAAAAGTATTCTAAAAAAGTTCGATGAACAAAAGCAAAAGCATTGCCACCTAAAGAACAAAGAATAAAATTACGATAGCGCAGTTGTTTGATAATTAAATCAGTCAGATCACTAGCGTCTCGTTTGTTAATTCCTGTTCCTTGAAGATATTGAGTCAAAATGTTTTCTAATTCTTCCTTGTAAATCAAGTTAGCAGCTAACCCTTTTTCCCCTGCTTGTATGGCACTTGCGACTAAACGCAGAATGTCCCTTTTATCTCGTAGATCAATATTATAAAGATATTTTTTCAGTTCAGGATCAATTAATCCTTCCTTGGTTTCAAAATCCCATTGATGTAATAACACCTCTGACGCTTTTTCATAAAGTTTTGAGCGATCTCTTGGTAATTCTTGAGTTCGATTCAGAATAGCCATCATCGTTAATAATAAAGGATTTCCTGCTAATTCTCGAATCGCTTTTGACTCCTTAATTGCCTTTTGCAAACGTTCTTGTTTTTGGGTTTTATCATCTCGATTTTCAAAAGCTAAATCATGCCAACGTTTGATAAAATCTTCAATCTGATCTTTATCTAAATCTTGGATCATAAAATGTTCAAAACCAGCATGATTTAATTCTTCTGCTTTATATCCTAACCAGCGAGAAGTGACTATAATCTGCACTTGAGGATATTGAATACTAAAACGTTTGATATCCGTGACAATTTCTTCTCTTAATTGGGGATTAAAAACTTCATCTAAGCCATCAAAAAGTACAAGAACTTGACCTTTTTCAAGGTTATCATCTAAAGCAAGTTGATTGAGATGACAAATCAGATTACCTTGATGGAAAAATTCTAGAATATTCTGACATTTTTTTTCATCTTTATCTCTGGCATAAATACGCAATTCTATCAAAAGAGGAAGGGGAAGCAAAACACGCTGACTGAGTTCTTTTTCAGCCCAATTTAAAGCTAAATACTGCAATAAACTCGATTTTCCCGCCCCCGGATCACCTAAAATTACGGTTCGTCGGTATTCAGAAGAATTGACGATATCCAAAACAGGATCTAATTTTTCATTGACATATTCTCGCCGTTTTCGTTCTAGTTCTGCTTGTATTTGTTCTAACTCCGCTTGAGTAATTTCTCCCCTATCTACAAGTTCCTGCAGCACTTCTTTAGGTAATTCATAAAGTTGAGGAATAAATTGTTTACATCGTCTCACATTTTGCGGCACAAACATTCGCCAGAGTTTGATTTGCTCATAAGTCGTTGTGTCTAAACATTCTAATTTAAGATGGCCATATTCCTTTTTTAAGCCTTCCGCATAGTTATCTAAATTATAATCTGTTTTAACTCCTGCTATTTCTTGAATATTTTGGCTATCTTTATTCTGTAACTTAACTAAAAAAACGGCTCTTAACTTTTCAGAATTTCGAATAATTTCTTTGGTTTTTCTCAAATAAAATTTACCGAGTTTTTCCCAGTTAAATTCAGCAGGTAACGGGGGTAAATTAAGTCTTTGCCAAGATTGAGCTAACGTAAAATTATCAAGAACTTGACAATCAATATCAAAAGCATCCCCTAAAATAGGTTTAACTTGGTCATCTTTAATGAAAGTCTTGAGGGGTTTTTCAAAGTTTTTAATTTGATCATCTTCCAGATCGGCCATTTCTAACTGTTGCTGAAAGAGTTCTAAAAACTCCTTCATTGCTTTTCCATAAGCTTCTTTTTGAACATCTTTTTCGGGTAAGTGTAACACTTTACCTAGACTATTTTTAAAAAATTCCTTTCCGTAATCTTTTGCACCCTCTATGGCCAACTCTTGCATTACTGAACGAACAAGCGAACCTGCGGCTTGAGTAACCCCCCAGACAATTAACCAGTCAATCATGGCGATAAACTTAAGATCCTGTGGAT
Source organism: Microcystis aeruginosa Ma_MB_S_20031200_S102 (assembly GCA_007095845.1). Classification (GTDB taxonomy): domain Bacteria; phylum Cyanobacteriota; class Cyanobacteriia; order Cyanobacteriales; family Microcystaceae; genus Microcystis; species Microcystis aeruginosa_D. Next base: position 26,930 of record SFBI01000057.1, on the reverse strand, counting down.
ACTATCTAAGCTTACCAACTTTAATCGTTTTTCGCCTATCATTCCGACAAATGAAGAGAACGATTTAAAATATCCTCAATACCGTAGGGACAAACGGGGGGAAACTCCAATCCCGTCTCTCTAAAGGCATCGGAACAAGCAACAGCATAGAGTTTAAATAGGCTTTCATCGGTTAAATATCGCCTTAAACTGGGGCTATCGTCCAAATAAAGCCTAATATTAGCTCTTTCTCCTTGAATAGTTCCCAACCAACTGTGCGATCGCCGTTGAGGTTGATAGTCCCACTTTAATAAATGATGCAAAATTAATCTTAGACTAGCGAGTAAGCGATCACGCTCCCGTTTCGACAAATCCCGCACCTCTTCGACTAAATTCTCAATATCTAACTCGGAAAACCGACCAGAGGCTAATAAATCGGCCATTTGTTCGGCCCAAAGTCCAAAGTCTTGCTCATAGGATGCCGTCATCGATTTATCTCCTTCTAAGCTCAATTAACATTATATTGAACCCCTTGCATAATTAATTTTTGATGGTTCAAAAACGGCAAAAATAAGGATTAAATGGACTAAAATCTGTAAATAGACCATTTAATTGATTATTATTCATTGATAGCCGAGAAACCGGTGTTTTTTTAGCGATCGCCAAAAAATTAACGGGTTTTGCGTCTTCGGATGACATTATTAGAATAACGAGAAGGTTTTGGCCGGGGTTCTTTTCCCCCTCCCAATTCGCGACTAACTTGCTGAAAAATATCCCGTCGCAGCACAGGATATTCCCCTATCCACTGGTCGAGTTGGGGAAGATGGACATCAGAAAGTTGATTGATATCCCCTAAATCGGGATCTCGAGACATTAACAAAGCTTCGGCCACCATTCCGGGACGGATCGATTTATGAATGCGTTTGAGGGGAGCGCGAACGATCGCCGAAAAGCCAGTTTGATCACCGATTTCTAGATTAATACAGCGTTGGCGATTTTCGATAATCTCTAATTCCCCGCGTTTATTGACCCTTTCTTCTTCCCCGATTAATTCCTCGGTTACAAAAGCATCGAAAACGCGACCGCGCCAAAACCCCCCGTAGGGAAGACGACGATAGGTATTATTGCGAACACTGGCCCAATAAACCGGACCCCAGAGCCAATATAAACCGGCGATAATGTCGAAAATCAGTTTAATTGTTAAACCACCGGGGCCGAATAAATTACCGATTAACCAAGCTGCGGTGAGAGCGATGATAGAAATGAATAAACGGCGCAGAAAATCAGACCATTTACCCCAATAGTGAGCGTACTGGGGACCTGTGGCGATAATCGGCACAATTTGCTCGATCGATTGACGGGTAAGGGGAACCAACATTATCAGTTATCGATTATCAGTTATTAGTTATAGTGTGCCTAATTGACTCGTGAATCGGTAGGCTCTAGAAGAGGACGTTTACCTTTCCTTTAGGCTCGCTGTATCAGTTATGACAACATTTCTCATAACTAGATGAAGTGTAACCTAATTTGGTATCGACTACCGACTTCCCAAAAGGAAAACTTTGTACCTCATCACTAAGATAAATGCTATAGTTTTGGGTAATTGTCTATCTGTTGGTCGTCATTCATTCCATCGCTAAAAGTGCGGGACTTCTGGGAAAATTCCAGTGAAAAATTAAATCCCTCAAGAAGTCCAATAAAACAATCTATAATAAAATCAATGCTGTTTTGTTCCCAAAGACTGCCACCATGACTTCTTCTCCGGTTAAATCCTTAACTTCTCAGACTGTAACCAATCAACATTTACCCCCGTTAGAAAATGGGGATCGCTTAATTCGTCCCGAATTCGAGCGCCGTTATCAAGCTATGCCAGGATTAAAAAAAGCCGAACTTATCGAAGGAGTTGTGTATATGGCATCCCCATTAAGGTTTAAATTTCATGCTGAACCCCACGGACGTTTAATCACTTGGTTGGGAGTTTATCAAGCTGCTACCCCCCAAGTACAAATGGGTATTGAGCCAACAGTTCGCTTGGATATCGACAACGAATTACAGCCGGATGGGGTGTTATTAATCAGTCAAGAAAGCGGGGGAAAATCAACCCTAAGTGTAGAGGGATACTTAGAAGGATCGCCGGAATTAGTAGTAGAAATTGCCGCTAGTAGTGCCGCCATAGATTTAGGTGATAAAAAACGTGCTTATCGACGCAGTGGCATTCAAGAATACCTTGTTTGGCAAGTATTTGACCAAAAAATTGATTGGTTTAGTTTACAAGATGGCGATTATATTTCTTTGTTAACCAACCAAGAAGGGGTGATTTGCTCTCTAGTATTTCCGGGTTTGTGGTTAGATATTTCAGCTTGCAGTGAGCTTGTCGAATCTGCCATGCTCAACGGCAATATGTCACGGGTGTTAGACATCTTAAAAGCTGGAATTAACTCGGTAGAACATCAAGAATTTATCCAAAAGTTAACCGCAGCGCAGTCGGGGGAAGCCAAATGAAACCTCCAGCTATTCTCATTTTAGGAGAAACCAGCATTCCCGTGGCTCGTCAAGTGCAAATGGCCTTACCAGAATCAGCAGTTTATGGGTTAATAAATCGTACCCAGTCGGCTGATTTTACCTATAATAATTTTGGCGAAACCGTGCGAGAATTTTTCCAGACGGGAACGCCAATTATTGGCATTTGTGCGGCGGGTATTTTAATTCGCACTTTAGCACCTTTATTAACTGATAAATGGCAAGAACCGCCTGTATTAGCAATCGCAGAAGATGGCAGCGCCGTAGTGCCTTTGTTGGGGGGTTTACAAGGGGTTAATGATCTCGCTCGTCAAATTGCCTCGGTTTGGCAAATTTCCCCCGCAATTACCACCACTGGTGATATTAGATTTAAAACTACTTTATTATCGCCACCCCCGGGTTATCAGTTAGTTAATCCCGATGATGCTAAGAAGTTTTTGTCCGATTTATTGGCAGGTGAAAAAGTAAAATTAATCGGTGAAGCGGACTGGTTAAAAAATAGTAATTTACCAATTTCATCAGCAGCAAAATTAAGCATTCAGATTATAGATAAAAATAACTTAAACTTAGCAAAACCTAGCAGTAACTGTTTAGTTTATCTCTGTGAAGAAATCCAGCAAATTAGGGAAAAATCTAGTTTTTACCCGGGGGATTTGGATCAAGAAAGTCAAGGTAAATTAGCCATAGTCGGAACTGGACCAGGTGCGCTAAATTGGATGTCGCCGGAAGTTCGAGAAGTGTTGGAAAAAGCCACGGATTGGGTGGGTTATAAAACCTATTTGGATTTGGTAGAATCCCTGCGAAAACCAGAAATTGTCCGCCATGAATCGGATAATCGGGTGGAACTCGATCGAGCAGAAATAGCCCTAGATTTAGCGGCTAAGGGGCGATCTGTTGTCTTAGTTTCCTCCGGAGATCCTGGCATTTATGCCATGGCCGCAGCTGTGTTTGAGGTATTAGAAAAAAAAGCAAAACAGGAATGGCAGCAGGTGGCCATTCAGGTCTGTCCGGGGATTTCGGCCATGCAAGCGGCGGCTGCCAAGGTTGGCGCGCCTTTAGGCCATGATTTTTGTGCGATTTCCCTATCGGATATTCTCAAATCTTGGCAGGTGATTTCTCAGCGTATTGAGTTAGCAGCCCGGGCAGATTTAGCGATCGCATTTTATAATCCTGTGTCTCAAGAGCGCACTTGGCAATTGGAGAAGGCAAAAGAGATTTTATTACAATGGCGATCGCCGCAAACTCCCGTGGTACTAGCGCGTAATTTAGGGCGAAAAGGGGAAACAGTGACGGTGAAATTCCTAGAGGATATGACTATTAACGATGCGGATATGCGGACTATAATTTTGATCGGATCGAGTAAAACTCGCCTTATTGAGCAAGGTAAAAACCAGCAATGGGTTTATACTCCACGTCATTATTAGAAACCGTTTTTTTTCATTTTCTCAAACTTTTTGTGTTCTTTTGCTTCTTGACTCCATCTGTGGAGGGCAGGTTTGGGGTTCTGACTATTTAGGGTTTGCTGAATAAATCTAATACTAAATCCGGTTATTAAAAACTGATTATTTATTCCCTTTTACCTCTCCTCATAACTAGACTGTACTTAGCGGATTTAGTATAAAAACCTTGTTGGGTAAAACCTTTAAACCTTGTGGAAATCAAAAAGTACAGAATATGGGAGTGATCGGGGGGAAATTTTAGGGACTTTTGCCCTGAAAATTAGGTAATTGACCCTGGCAGCGAGACTTCGCACTTCGACAAAAGCTCACGGCCGAAGCCAAAACCCAAAACCCTGACCCCACCCTAAGCCTTTTTGAGCAAACCCTATTTAAGGTTTGTTGATTTTTTTGTGCAGAAATAACTTTTGTGGTCGATTAAATAACCAATTGCTGAACCAACCGTCGGTTTTTTGCAGACGATAACCGCTACTTAAGTAGAGTGACTGGGCCGCTCGATTATTATCGAGAACATGAAGGGAAAGTTCCTCAAAACCCCATTCTCTAGCGATTTGTTCACACTTGAGCAGCAATCTCCGGGCCAGACCGGCACGCCGGCGATCGGGACTAACGGCTAAATTAGAAATATAAGGAATGGGAACAGCTAAAAAAGAACTGGATTTTAAGCAGATTTCCGCCGTAGCGACAATAATTTCCTGATGACCTGTGGTGGTGAAACTGGTTTGACTGACCACCAGACAGTGATAGTAAGGGGTATTGGCGCGCAATCGTCCCCGTAAGTCCTCGTAAATGCCTAATTTAAAGATAGGACGCAGAAAAGACCAATAATTGGCCGTGGGGAAAAAACTATCGGTGAGAATCTCCGCCAAACTTTTGAGATCTTGGCCTTGGGCCAAACGCACCTCGACGGTAATGGCGGCAGTGTCACCGATCGCTTCCGTGTCGGAGGGATCAGACAGTAGGTATGAGATAAAACAGGAGTCCACTTTAATCACAGGAGTCGGGAGGGAAGGTGGGGATAACAGTCTTTGTCTGGGAAAGGTAAATAGGGATGAGAGCTAGTTGGGGGAATCAAGCATCTATCTTAAGGAGAATACCGCAATTTTTCAAGACTACTGAATCAAAATCTCATCTATTTTACTGCCTATAGCCCCAGTTGGGGGAAAGACCGCTATTTTTCGGGAACTTTTTTTGATCGCTGGGCAATGGTTAAGAGGGGGATGATGCCGGTCAGAACTAATCTCTTTCTTTTTGGGTCAATTAACTATATTCTTTAATCTAATCTATTCTCCTACCCCCTCTATGATCAAAGAAATTTCTGCTTATTTGCAAGTGTTCCGCAGTCAAAAAATGGCGGCTTTGTTATTCTTAGGTTTTGCTTCTGGATTACCCTTATTGCTCACCAGTCGCACCCTGCAAGCTTGGATGACCACCGAAGGAGTTGATCTGAAATCGATCGGTTTATTTAGTTTAGTTGCTCTCCCCTACTCTCTCAAATTTCTGTGGTCTCCCTTACTCGATCGCTATGTTCCTCCTTTTCTTGGTCGTCGTCGCGGTTGGATTTTAATCGCTCAAATTTGTTTAACTTTAGCGATTGGTTTTATGGCTTTTCAACAACCAAAACAATCTTTGGAATTATTGGCAATTAATGCTCTACTGATCGCTTTTTTTAGTGCCACTCAAGATATTGCTTACGATGCCTATCGCACAGATATTTTAGAAAAATGGGAGATGGGTGCTGGGGTAGCGATCGGGGTTTTAGGTTATCGTTTGGCTTTAATTTTAACCGGTTCGATCGCTTTAATTTTAGCCGATCACTTTCCCTGGCCTCTCGTCTATCTTTTCCTAGCTGTATTGATGGCTTTAACGATTATTTGGTCTTTTTTCGCCCCAGCTACTCCCCCTAGGGATGATACTCCCCGAACTCTTTTAGAGGCGGTTTGGTTGCCTTTCCAAGAGTTTTTTCAACGCTATCAAATAGGTAAAGGAATCGGTATTCTCGCCTTTATTGTTCTCTATCGTTTAGGGGATGCTTTAGTTAATAATATGGTGACTCCTTTTCTCTTAAAAACTGGTTTCAGTCAAACCGCTATCGGAGCGATTCAAGGGGGCATGGGCATGATAGCAACTATGGTGGGAGTTTTATTAGGTGGTTCCCTGTTAAGTCGTTGGGGAATTAATCGATCGCTCTGGATTTTTGGCGGCTTGCAAGCTATTAGTAATTTAGCCTATTTTATTTTAGCAAATTTAGGGCAAAATTATCCTTTTATGGTCTTAGCTATTAATATTGAAAACTTCTGCGGCGGCTTAGGAACTGCCGCTTTTGTGGCTTTTTTAATGAGTCTTTGTAATGCTCGTTTTACCGCTACTCAGTACGCCCTCTTATCAAGTTTAATGGCCTTTAGTCGCGATATTTTAGTAGCTCCCGCCGGACTTTTAGCCGAGGCAATCGGTTGGCAGTTGTTCTTTTTAATCACGGTAATTGCCGCTTTACCCGGGTTAGCTTTATTGCCTTTATTTGCTCCTTGGCAAGAGGAGAATTGAGCTAATTGATGATTTATTCCTCCGATTTCACTCGCATAACTACTAAAGTCATATCGTCACTACTATCATTTCCCAACCCAGTAAAAGCGGCCACTTTTCCAAATAAATATTCGAGAATCTGTTCGGGATCGGTGTACTGTTGACAGGCTTCTTTAACTGCCGATAGCCAATTTTTCTGATCAAATCTTTCCCCTTTCGAGTTGACTGCATCGGTAAAGCCATCGGTGTAATAAATTAGCGTATCTCCCGCTTCTAATTGCACTTGGGCATCATCATAGATAGAATCGGCCTCTAAACCAACTAATGTCCCTTCCGTGTCAAGAGACTCTAACTCTGCCGTTTTAGACCGCCACCAGAGGGTAGGATAATGGGCAGCATTACTGTAGCCAAGACGGCGCGTCAGAGGATCATACTCGGAATAAAATAATGTCACGAAACGATGAGAATTATCGAGATCGGCATACATAACCCGATTAAGATGACGCAAAATCTGGGCCGGGGAGTGACGATTTAAAACTTCCGCTCGCAACATTCCCCGGGTCATGGTCATCAATAATCCTGCTGGGACACCTTTTCCCATGACATCACCGATGACTATACTCCAAGGAGCGGTACTAGCTTCCCTTTCTGCCTCCCTTGCCGGTTTAAATTGATCGTAGTTGCAGGGGATAAAATCATAATAGTCGCCACCAACGCGATTAGCCGTTTTGCAGTGGGCTGCCAATTCTACCCCCTGAATTTTCGGACATTGCCGGGGTAAAAGACGATTTTGGATTTCGGAAGCGATTTCTAACTCTCGATCCTGACGTTCCTTGGCCCGTAATTCGATCGTTAATTCATTATTAGCTATAGCCACGGCGGTTTGATCGGCCACTAGCTGCAGCAGTTTACGACGGGTGGGGGTCCAACCATAATCGGGATCGCGACTGAAAACGTATAAACGTCCCCGCTCACTATTTTTTACCAAAACAGGTGTACTATAAACTTGCGTACCCTGTCCGAGAGTTTGCCGGATTTGATGGTCGAGACTATCGAGAAGCGATCGATTATTTTTGTTCTCAAGTGTCGCTTCTTGGTTTAATTGTCGGATAATTGCCTCTAATTGTCGGCGTAGTTCCCCATTAATTTGATTATCTTGGCAATGGAGTTGATCAAGCGCCACTTGACCGTTATTTTTACTCAAAATCAACGCCCCTCCTTCTGCATCTGCCACTCGTGCGGCCATCAAGGGGGTAAGATCGAGGAATTGGTTTAAATTATTGAAACTCCGCAGGGCAAACCCGAGGGAACTTAAGAGATTTTGAACTTTGTTTTGTTCGCGATATAAACTAGCGACCAACTCTTTTAAAGCTAAAATTGGCTTAATATCAGCCCCCGGAGGGCTTGTATTGACGGTGGTAGTGGTGAGGGTGTCGCTCGGTTCCGGATCAGAAAGCATAAAATGATCTTTGTGGCGGTGACATGATTATAGCTAGATAGTCATTGGGTTATGACCTGTTTAAGTCTAACAGTATAGTGGATATTTTCATGACTGCCACAATTTAACCCCGATGTTTTAGTATTTCTGTTTTGCCACAGCGAAGGCTGAGGCTGATAGCTTGACCTTATAATAGTTAGGAATATGTAACTCAATCCATTGACTTTATGACCTTGCCTCTCGATGTTCCCACGGCGATTAATCAACGTCGTTCCATTAAAACTTTTACCACCGATCCGATCGCCCCAGAACTGCTGAAAACCCTAGTAGAATTAACCGTTGCTGCACCTAGTAGTTTCAACATCCAAGATTGGCGAATTATTTTAGTACAGGATGAGGCACAAAAGGCCGCTTTAGCTGAGGCCGCTTGGGGACAAAAGCAAATTATCCAAGCGCCGGTTACTTTTGTTTTCGCTGCCAATGCTGCCGCAGGAGGAGGAGATCTAACCCCCATCTATGATCAGGCCCTCAGTACGGGTGCTTGGAGCGAAGGCACGGTAAAATATTTTAAACAGGCAATCCCAGGATTTCAAAAGGATTTGGGCGAAAAAACCCGGGAATACGCGATTAAAGACGCGATGATCGCCGCTACTCATCTGGTTTTAGCTGCCGAAAGTCTCGGTTTATCTAGTTGTTTTCTCAACGGTTGGATCGAGGACAAGGTAAAAGCTGTGATCGGTGCTGCCGATCATCCCCATCTGGTGATCGCTGTTGTTGTTCCCATCGGTTACGCGGCAGAACCACGGCTTAATCCGGGGCGTTTACCCTTAGATTACAATGTTTTTGTTGATCGCTTAGGTAATCCCTATCAAATCTAAACTTTAGCGATGACTTTCTCTCCCTCAGCTTGGTTAACGCCCTTTTTTTACACTCCCCTTTGGCGCGCTGGGGGTGTATCCATCACTCTCGGTTGGATTATTAGCACTCTTGTACTGTTTATTCTTGTCACCTGTCTGACGATCGCTTTTAAAAGTTTACTAAAAAATCGTCTGCTGAAAACTATCGGTTTTGATGAGGGTAATCGAGAAGCGATCGCAACTCTGGCTAGTTTTGCTTTTGGGGCTTTTGGTTATATTATCGCTCTACAATTGACTGGATTTAATCTCGCTTCGATCGCTGTTTTAGCCGGTGGTTTGGGGGTGGGTATCGGTTTCGGTTTGCAGGAGTTAACCAAAAATCTCACCAGTGGTTTAACTTTGTTGGTGGAACGCAAGTTAAAAGTGGGCGATTTTATCGAATTTGAGCAAACAAAGGGTTATATCCGGGAAATATCGATTCGTTCCACCACCATTCGCACTGTTGATGGTGCAGAGTTAATCGTTCCTAACACAATCCTAACTAGCAATCGCGTCCAGAATTGGCATTATACCGACTCGCGCATTCGAGTCATTGTACCGGTGGGAGTTGCCTACGGTACGGATCCTTTGATAGTAACGGAAATCCTGCTGCAATCAGCCTATATGTCGGGAGAAATTGCCTTTAATCCCCTTCCCAAGGTGATTTTTAACGGTTTTGGTGATAGTGCTTTAAATTTTGAGTTGTGGGTATGGGTGGAAAAAGTCGAACAGGCCGTTTTTCTGAGAAGTTCCCTACACTTCATTATCGAGCATAATCTGCGTCATCGGGGCATAACGATTCCTTTTCCCCAGCGAGAGTTATGGTTGCATAATACCGACAGTTTTGAGGCAGTTAAGGAACAGGAGCAGGAGATAGTTAAACCTTCAAAACCGCTATCGTTAAAAGAAATGTTATTGGAGGTGAGTTACTTTAAACATTTTAACGATCTGCAATTGCGTGTATTAATTGAAATGGGTTGTCGTAAACATCTCCAGGACAGGGAGATTTTCATTAGACAGGGAGAAAGAACTAATTATTTCTGTATTGTTTTGCAGGGACAAGTGGATGCTTTTTATGAAAACGATCAAATTAGTCGTAAAATTTTTACTTTTAATAAAGGTCAATATTTTGGGGAATTACCGTTAATATTAGAGGTTCCCTATCCCACCACTATGCAAGCAGTGGGGGAAACCTTGTTATTTTTGCTCGATCGTCAGGGGTTTCAGCATCTTATCACTACTCATCCGGCTCTAGCGGAGGAATTCACACAAGCACTCGCCCAACGTCAGGAGGAATTGGGCGAATATCAGCAGAAATTGCGAGAAATGGGGCTTTTAGACTCAGAAGACCTGAAAAACCCCGTCTCTTGGCTGCGACAACGGTTAAAGAGCTTTTTTGCGACTTAAAAGGGCATGAGAACAGATTTAGGTCCTTTCTCCCAGAGCAGTCATTTTAACGCGGATGGTCAATTCCTGATATTTAACCTATGCTCAACGGATTTAGTATAACAGCGGTTTCCATCTCCCCACTTCCCGCCCCCTTCTTTGGCACTTCGATCACGAATTTAGATGCCATCTAGGGTTTTTGCTGCTATCTTGAACTAAGATCAGACCTAGCAATGGAGACATATATATATCATGATCGCATCCCAAGATGTCCCACCATTTCAGCTTATTTCGAGCGTAGAATCGGCGGAAACAGAATTTAGACCCTGGGGTTCCTTCACTACCCTAGAAGAAGGTCCTGGTTATAAAATCAAGCGAATTGAAGTGAATCCGGGTCATCGTCTCAGTTTACAGATGCACTATCATCGCAGTGAACACTGGATTGTCGTTTCGGGGACGGCAAAAGTCACCTGTGGAGATAACGAGGAAATTCTCGGCGCCAATCAGTCCACTTATGTACCTCAGTGTACCGCCCACCGTCTGGAAAACCCTGGGGTGATCAAATTGGTGTTAATTGAAGTGCAAAATGGGGAATATTTGGGAGAGGATGACATAGTGCGTTTTCAGGACGACTATGCTCGTCATCATAGCTAAGACTGCTTTTAGGGAGACAGAAGGGGAAGAACTATATTTTCGCTCAAAGAACCTTTTTAGGTTAGTCTGCTTGACTGTCTTCCCTGCTGTCAAGGCTTGTCAAGTTCTAGAAAATTTGTAATCGTTCAGAGAGGAAGGAAATCTGGTAATCCCAAGGATATGGATGATAGCTGATCACTGATGACTAATTCACTCTTCGTCGGTGTTGAGAATACGGGGAACGCGGAAATAATCCCCTTCTGGGACCGGTGATTCTTGCACTAAAACCTCGTGATCGGGATAAAGTCTATTACTATCGGCGCGAGTGATGTTTTGAATTTCGATCGCTCGCGTGGTGGGTGGCACATTTTCCGTGTCTAATTCGCTTAACTGCTCGAAATAATCGAGGATTCCGCTTAATTGCAACGCAAACTGTTCTTCTTCGCTGCTCTTAATCTCTAAACGGGCTAAATGGGCGATTTTTTCAACCGTAGCTCGATCGATCATGGGAGAAATGGGGTTAGGGGTGTAGGGTGTGGGAATTATGAATTATGAATTGGGGTGTGGGCTTCGGCCGTGAGCTCAGTAGTTCGACAGGCTCACTAACACGAACGCTCAGCCGAACCGCCGAACGGGTGTGGGGAGAATAAATAAAAATAATCTCCTGACGACTGACTTCTCAATTTAGAAGAAAACATCAATTTCCGATCGCCCGGTGATTTTCAGCCAGTTTTGGGCTTCAATGTAGTTATTGGGGGCTAACCGGATGGCCTGTTTCCAGTATTCTGCTGCTTTGTCGTAGAGTGCTTCTGCTTCGGCCTGTTGACCATCTTCTCTCGCCTTTTCCCCTTGAAAATGGTAAATAACGGCGATATTATTCAAAGCGGAGGGCATTCTAGGGTTAAGTTGGATAGCCTCTTGGTAGTATTCCAGGGCCTTTTCATGCTCGCCGTTACTAGCGTGGATAATGCCGATATTGTAGAGGATATAACTGCGATCATTGGGATCCTCTTCTAATGTTAAAGCTTCATAATAATTATCGAGGGCTTCGGCGTATTCACCGTCAGCTTGGGCAGACATCCCATCGCGGTAATAAACAAAGGCTTCCTTGGCTTTTTTATTGGCGGGCAGTATCTTTAAAATGATATCCGCCATGACGGTAAAAGATTTATCTATAAAATTATCGTTACGTTGAGTGCGTGGCATAGTTAGGACTAGTAGGGGATCGAAATGACTATTTACCTTTATAGCACTCGCGAGAAACCCTAGTAAAAATGTTTACAATTGATGGCGATATTTCGCCCAATTGTGTCAGGGACGAACAGTTCACCACAGTGGTAGAACTCTAAAAGCTTATCCTCTAGCTAAGAATTCCATCGACCCCCTCGCCGCTGCATTGGCACAGTTCTACTCAGTATTCCCAGTAAGGAGCTTGCGTAGAAATAATGTGCCAGCTACAACCCCTCCTTAGAAAAGTCAGACAAGTTCTAAATGGCACATGATCAAAGCGCAGGTTCCTAGGTAGGTTGGTTTCTAGGGATTAAACCCAAGAGGGACAATCTGTATAGGATTGTCCCATAACCTAACCTAACTATCTGCTGACACTAAGTCAAATTCTTTTTCTCAAACTAACACCCCCTAAACCAACAGCTAACAGGGCAAGTAGGGAAGAAGGTTCGGGTATTTGGGCTGGTACAGCTTCATTAAATTGAACCTCACTGAACCCAATCTTATTATTGGAACCTCCCAAAGGTGCGTTAGTAAAGTTACTCAGATTAACAAATCTAATTTGCTGTGCGGTGACTGGGGCAAAACTAAATGTCTGTGGTAACTGCTGAGTCGTGACATCACCAATTTGCCCTAGTGCAAAGGTAGTCGGAGCACCAATCACAGGAAGCCAACTTGTTCCATCGAAGTATTCAACCGTCACATCTCTGATTCCCTGACTGGCTAGGAATATATTAGCACCGCCAAAGTTCCAGAATGTGAACCCAGATACAGAATAAGTACCATTGAGATCAAAAAGGATCTCACCACTAATTGTAGTGCCTTGCGGTTCAGTTAATTCAGCTGACCGCCAAGCAGTTGCAATATCCTGCGACGAAGTGTGATTCCCCGTAAGACTCGGAGTATTACCGGGAGGTGCAAGTAGCCCTTGGCCGTTGACGGTGTTATCTATGTTCCAAGGCTGCTCAGGATCAACACCCAGACTGCTCGAAACAGAAATGCCAGGAATCAGGGCGGCTTGGGCGTTTTGTGCTATACCTAGCATCAGGCCGAAGGTGGCAGTAGATAAAACAAGGGGTGTAATAGTGGGTTTCACTGGGAAATCTCCTTGATTAAAGGTTAGGTACGGTTAAAAGGACACAGCGTATCCAGCCGTATGATATTTGTTTTGCTGGCGAATGTCAACTACTTTGATATAAAATTTTTTCCACTTTGTGGTACGGAATCGGGGGACAAGGGGAAAACACCCGTCTGGTGGCGCATTTAGGAAAGTCAGAAGCCAGAAATCGGGTGGGGAAGAAATTCTGTCTTCTGTTTTCATAGCGGGGTATCTGCCTACTGATGAGATTCTAGCCTCGTGGTGTTGCTATTGTCCCCATCCGAGAATAAATCATCGTTAAATAGATCATCAAGGGACAGTTCTTCGTCAGAAGGTAAGGATTCTAGATTATCTGTTTCTTCATCATCCAACATACTGAAGAAATCTAGCTCTTCTTGGTCACTCGCAACAGAAGCAATATTTTGGCTGTTGGATGCAAATGTAGTGGTTTCTTCGGCAAAAGGATCGAATAATTCGAGACTATTACTGTCAGCAGTATCAGCAAATAAGTCGTCTAGAAAATTTTGATTGTCAGGGAATTTTTCGGCATCGGTGACTAATAAATCAGAGAAACTGGTGTCAGTGCTAATGGTTTCTTGAATCTGATCGTAATTACCCGATAATTCTTCGAGACTACCGATCGTTCTAGTTTCTTCCTCTAATGTTAAACTGTTGATAAATGCTATCTCGGCAGCGGACATCTCCCAGTCGGAGATTGCTGGTGCTGCCATGAGGGAAGAATCTTCGATTTCAGTCATTTCTGGAGAAAATAAAGCTTCTTCCCTGCTATTTAAACCGTCCAATCTCTCCTCGGAAACCAGTGTTTCTAGGAGCGTCTCAGGCGCAAATTCTGGTTCTAATTCTAGGGTTTCTTCGGTGATAAAACCATCAAAAGGATTGATTTCTTCGTCCCTGGGGCGATCGGGAAAATCATCCCAAGGTTCGACGATTTCAGTGGTTCGATCATCCACTCCCGTTTGACGGGCATTTTGTAATTTTAATAGTTGGCTTTGATAACCCTGTTCTAGTTGTTGAATTTGCGACTGATAGCCCTTTTCTAATTCTAGAATCCGTGCCTGTTGACTTTGACGCAGAGCCTCTATTTCTCCTTGCTTCCCGTCTAGTATCTCTTGTATTTGATTTTGATAGCTTTGGCGCAATTCCTCGATTTTAGCTTCTTGTTCCCGTTGAAGTTCCTCAATTTGGTTTTTATCGGCGAATTCCACGGATTGAGGGGTAGTTGCGCTGGCTATCTCTTGTAAACGTCTTTGGCTATCTTCTAACTCTTTTTGCAGTTTAGCCACTTCTTTTCTATAGGTGGCTTCGATATTGCGGATCCGTTCTTCGGAGAGATCGAGTAGTTTTAATTGTCCTTTGCTATCTTTTAACTCTGCTTCGGTTTCACCTAAAGCCGTGCGAATTTTCTCATATTTCTGTAGTGCTTCCTTGATTTTTCCCTGTTGGAGGGCATATAAAGCCCCACCCCCGATCGCACCTCCACCGATAAAACCGATTAAAATATCGAAGATATTCATTATGGGATTCCTCCTCTAGGAAAATTTACTTTTAATATGCCCAATCTCAGAGGATAACTGCCAAGGGGCAAATGTGGTCAGTGTTTTTCGCCGCTCTCTATGTCGATTGCTATTGCTATTGCTTTTGATTGTGGCAGCAATTATCAGAAAAAGAAAGAAAATATGAACTTTTTTATCGGCAAATGTTAATCCTTAGGGCATTTATCTCAATAATGAGGTACAAAGTCTCTGGTTTTAGGGAATCAAGAATGGTCAACAGTAGCGGATCATCGGAGACGATGCCAATTTCTTTTATACCTCATGTTTATGAGAAGTACCGTCCATGGTTTTCGGCAAGACATTTCACTGAAGCTGCATTTCCCGATAAGCTTGATAAACGCCGCGCACGTTGTACCAATTGAGAAAAATGCGGGCAATTTCTAGGGCTAATTGCGGTTTACCTCGATCGATTAACCACTGTAACAGCGGGGAGAGGCTGCGTTCATTCAGGGTTCCTCCTAGGGAAAGTAAACCCCACAACAGTCGATGAATCCAAGTCATTTGAATCATCATCCGCACTTCCCAGGTGGGATGTTTTTGATAAAAAAGCACTCCCATTCGTCCCCGTTGAATTTCCTTGTCGATGAGATTGGGAATTTGAGCGAGATTAAAGGGGGGATGCCAATGATAACCGACGGCTTCAGGACATTTGATTAATTTTAGTCCTAATTGCTTCAATCTCACCCCTAATTCCAAATCTTCCCAACCGTAGAGTTGAAACTGGGTGTCGAATAATCCCGCTGCTAATAACCACTTCTTTGCGATTGCCACGTTACCAGTGGCAAAATAGGCGGCGGAGAAATCGGTGATTTTATAGGGTTCACCGGTGGGATACTCGAAGTTACAGGTATTAATGACGCTGCCGTAGGTAAATAAGCGATCACTGCCGAGACTGGCTGCTCCAGCAGTTAAAGCGTCGGCGTGGGCTTGCAAAAAACTTTCTGTTACTACCAGATCGCTATCGATAAAAATAATCGTATCACCACTAGCTTTTTCTACCCCTAGATTCCTAGCGATCGCCGGTCCGCCGTGATCCTGTTGCCACAGTTGCAGATGGGGTAAATTAGCCTTTTGAGTTTCTAGCCAAGCGATTGTCCCATCGGTAGAGCCATCATCGACAAGGACTATTTCGTAGTTTTCTACCTTATTATCAGTTAAACGCTGATTTTCTAGGGCGAGTAAACATTTTTTTAAGATTGCTTCGCGATTGTAAGTAGGGATGACAACACTGATCAGCACGCGCATTCGGGGGTCAAGATTACCGTTTTAGCTTACCAAATGATTAGACCTCTGGCAAAAATCAAAAATCTTCCTGCGGGAGACAGGAGACAGGCGGCAGGAGATAGGGTGATAGGGTTTTGGGGTTTTAGGGTTTTGGGGTTTTAGGGTTTTGGGGTTTTAGTTCAATTTCCCCACTTCCCCATCACCCCACTTCCCCATCACCCCACACCCCACACCCCAATTCATAATTCATAATTCATAATTCATAATTTATAATTCCCACACCCCACTTCCCCACACCCCACTTCCCCACAGTGTCAGGAACTCCGGGAGGAGGATTAAGGTCAACTGGGAACATTAATTTTAAAAAATCGGCGATCATGTTATTCTCTGAGTGTGTTGTGTGAGGAAAGGAATTGGCCATGGTAGCGTCTCTCTCGTATCAAAATGGGCAAAAAGCTCGATCGCATCCCCTGTTATCCTTAGGGGGTTTGATTGAATTACCGTCATCACCCCTGTTCGGCACGGACGGAATTCGCGGCCAAGTGGGAGAATTATTAACTGCCCCCCTAGCGCTACAAATCGGATTTTGGGCAGGACAGGTATTAAAAAATCAAGCTGGTGTTACCAAACCAGTAGTTATCGGTCAAGATTCGCGTAATTCCAGTGATATGTTAGCTAATGCTATCACTGCGGGTTTAACTTGGGCGGGAATAGAAGTCTGGCAACTGGGATTATGTCCTACCCCCTGCGTCGCCTATTTAACCAGAGAAAGCGAAGCGATGGGGGGGATCATGATTTCTGCCAGTCATAATCCTCCGGAAGATAATGGCATTAAATTTTTTGACAGCAACGGTTTAAAATTATCTGGCAGTTTAGCGGCACAAATAGAAGCGGGTTTAAGGGGCAATTTAGAATTAGTAGATAAACCGGAAAATTGGGGAAAAGCGACTTTTTGTCCCGAATTAATCCAAAAATATTATCAAGCTGTGATTGCTTCCGTCGGGACGGACATTAACCTATCGGGATTAAAAATAGTTTTAGATCTAGCTTGGGGGGCAGCCGTTAACCTAGCACCTTTAGTATTCCAAACCTTGGGGGCCGAAGTTATCTGCCTACACGATCGAGCCGATGGCGATCGCATTAACGTTAATTGTGGTTCTACCCATTTGGAAAGCTTACAGGCTGCGGTGATTAATCAGCAAGCGGATTTAGGGTTTGCCTTCGATGGCGATGCCGATCGAGTCATGGCCGTGGATAGTCAGGGTAGAGTAGTAGATGGCGATTATATCCTCTATTTTTGGGGTCGTTCCCTCTTAGAAGCAGGACAGCTACCCGATGGGTTATTAGTGGCAACGGTGATGGCTAATTTAGGCTTTGAACGCGCTTGGCAAAAACTGGGGGGTCAATTTCTGCGGACTGCCGTGGGTGATCAGCACGTTCAGGCGCAAATGTGGGAAACTGGAGCCATGCTAGGGGGTGAACAATCCGGCCATATTCTCTGCCATCATTACGGGGTTTCTGGGGATGGAATGCAAACCGCCCTACATTTAGCGGTTTTAGTGCAGAAATCGGCGGTTTCCTTGGCTAACTTAGTCGATCATAGCTTTGTCACCTATCCGCAGATTTTACGCAATGTGCGGGTGGAAGATAGAGAAGTGCGACGTAATTGGCAGCAATGTGAACCCTTACGGCGAGAAATCCTCAAAGCTGAGAAAGCTATGGCAGAAAAAGGCCGAATTTTGGTACGAGCTTCCGGTACAGAACCGTTAATTCGGGTGATGGTGGAAGCAGAAACCCTAGAATTAGCCAGTTTTTGGACAGAAAGACTAGTGGAAGCGGTGCGAAGCTATCTTTTGTAGTCGATCGAGGGGGACAGGGATTATAATGCCTTTAGCCTAGCGTAGCAAGGGATAATTGTCACTAACCCCACCCTAAAAGGGACGGGGCTTGCCTAGACCAATTTAGGCGACGCAAGTAGAGACTACCGCATCGAGACACAATCTGGCCCAGACCTCCGAATACTTCCCTAGTTCGGATTCTCTCTAAGCTTTATTGGTAAAGCGTTGTTAGACAAGACATCTTGATTGTGTTGCGGAAAGGGACTTTAACTTTACTCTTAAGGATTATCTCCATGGAAAGAGTTCCTGTTATCTCAAAAGACGGAAAACCGTTAATGCCCACCAAACCCAGTCGGGCCAGACGGTGGATTAAGGAAGGAAAAGCTATCGGCAAATTCAACGACTTAGATATTTTCTATGTCCAGCTAACCGATGAACCTTCCGATAACAAAACCCAACCGATTGCCATTGGTATTGACCCGGGTAAATTATTCTCTGGAATTGGTGTTCAATCCTCTCTTTTTACTCTTTGGAAGGCTCACTTAGAACTTCCTTTTAAACGAGTAAAAGAACGCATGGACAATAGACGGTTAATGCGAAAAGGACGTAGAGGAAGACGGATTAACCGCCAACTTTCTTTTGATCTAAGAGCGCATCGACAAAAACGATTTTCAAATAGAAGAACAGGAAAATTAGCTCCCTCAATCAGAGCTAATCGTCAACCCTTCGACGTAGCTCAGGGTCAACTTGAACTTCGAGTTGTTTCTGAACTCACCAAAATCTATCCAATTACCGATATTTACTTTGAGTACATTAAAGCCGATGTTGATCTAACTTCCGGTAGAAAAGGAGCTAAATCTGAAAAAGGTTTCTCACCAGTTATGGTCGGACAAAAATGGGCTATTGAGCAACTATCTCAATTGGCAACAGTCCATACTCGCTTTGGTTGGCAAACCTCTAATCTTAGAAAACATTTGCGACTAGAAAAGTCCAAAAATAAAGCAGAACAATCACCAGAAAGTCATGCTAACGATGGCATTGCTCTTGCCTGTTTTCAGTTTTTAGATTATTTGCCATTCCACACTTCTAATGGACATGGATATGATTGGAAGGGTTTTGTTAAAGTAACGAACGCTCCCTTCGCTGTCATCAAACGTCCTCCTATTAGTCGTCGTCAACTTCACCTGATGGTTTTTTCCAAAGGTGGTAAACGACGTAAATATGGTGGCTCTACCACAAGACACGGGTTCCGTAAAGGAGATTTAGTTTCTTCTCCCAAAGGAATTGGTTATGTTAGTGGAGATACCGAAAAACAGCTATCTGTAAGCGATACCAATGGTCAACGATTGGGACAGATAACTGTTAGCAAGATTCAGTTAATTCGTCGTTCTAACGGTTTAATTGTTTCTCACTGACTTATGTAAAGCCGCCCTCCGCTATCGCTAAAGGGCGGGGTTTCAGACCCAATTTTTCGATGACAGGACTAAGTATCGATCGCCCCAAAAAAAAGAATAAACAAGGCCGAAAACAAGCTGATAGTCACCCGCTTAACCTTAAGGGGAAACTTGCCCTCAAAAAAGAGGAAAGACAAAAGAAACAAAAGTTAGGGGGGTTGATTATTTTCGCCATTTGTGTGGCAATTTTGCTCGGATTGCCCCTCAGCCTATTATTTGATGCCAAGATAGGAGCCGGAGTAAGTGTATCCTTAATTTTAGTAGTTTTCTCCTTTATGTATCCCCGCATGGCCCTTTGGGCATTTATTATCTATGTCCCCTTCAATGGCACTATTGTCTATTGGTTGGGAGGTAATCAAATCCTGCAGCTTACTAAGGATATTTTTTATATACCCGCTTTAATCGCCTTAGTTTTAGAATGTCGAACAAAGCAATTACCGATTATTGTCCCCAAACAATTAGGTATAACCCTGTTATTAATCTTTGTTTTCTGTGCAGTCTGTCTATTAGCTCTCAATTTACAGAAACAATTGCTGCCTACTTGTGATTCCGTAGCTGGGATGACTGTGTTTAGCGGTGGCCGTTTGGTCGGACTTCCCTGTCGGACAGGTGAGCCTTTTCTGCAAGGACTATTAGGATTTAAAGTTTTGCTAGGTTATGTCCCCTTGATCTTCTGTACTTATTACTTGATCAAAGATAAACCCACCCTATTATTTTTTGGTCGTCTTTTAGTGACTTTAGTGATTATTTGTTGTGTACTAGGACTAATGCAATACTGGATGCTGAAAACCGGTCGTTGTGAAGGAACTAGAGGCCTTGTGGCTGATGCACTATTCAAAGCTCACTTAGATGCGAGGTGTTTGGTTGGTGGGGGATTAGCGTATAGTCCAGAAGTGAATATGATCCGTTTACCCGGTACTTTTGTTTCCCCCTGGCACTGGGCTTGGTTTTTGGTCTCTAGTGCCGTAATTTGTTATGCCAACGCCTTTAGTGAAATTTCCCAAAAATGGCGACTAGCAGCCCTAGTGGGTTTAACCCTAGTTTTTATTAATGCAGTGGTCTCTGGGCAAAGATTAGCTTTCTTTGCTGTACCGATTATTATTGGTCTGCTGACGATTCTTACGGGACAAATCGCTAACTTAAAACGATTTTTGCCGATTATTTTTGCCACCTCTTTACTTCTAGCTATAGGTTTTTCTTTCCTTAACCCCGATTTTGTCCAACAACGCTATGATAGTGCCGTTAGTCGTTGGCAACAGGCTCCCCCCAGCGCTTTTATCCAAGAACAGATGGATTTTGCTATTCGTAATCAGGGCGGTATTTTAGGTCGTGGACTCGGTGTGGCCACATCTGCTGCTAGAGTTTTCGGTGATATTTCTTTTGTGGAAACCTTTCACAGTAAAGTTTTATTCGAGTTGGGATACATTGGTTTTGCCTTGTACATGATATTTATAACCCATCTAGTTTATCTGACCTTCCGCACCTATCGTTCCCTCAAAGATCCGACTCTGCGAGGTTTTGCTGGTAGTTATTGGGTTTTGCTGCTCTTTGTTGCCTATCTTCCCTATTGGTATGCCCTCGATACGGATCCTGTGGGCGTTTATTACTGGATATTTGCGGGCGTAATTTTTAAATTACCCATTATCGAAAAACAGGAACAAGAAGCCAAAATTCTAGCGGGAGAAACCGAAACAAAATCCTCCAAAAAGGGCTTAAATTTTAAACGCAAAGGTGTTTCTTTAGCTTGAAATATAGGTGTTGGGGGTTTCAGTTATCAGTTATCAGTTATCAGTTATCAGTTATCAGTTATCAGATTTGAGTTTTTAAGTGTGCGGTTTTCTACTGTCTTTTTACTGATTACTGTGGTTCTTCGTTACTTGGTATGGTTCGATCGGGGGGCATAAATCTACTAAATCCTTATCTGGCAAGAGACTTAATTGATTAGTTCGCTCTAGATCAAAAAAAATTAACAAAAATCGCTAAATGCCTTTCTATATAAGGGTTACATCCCTTATAACCCCCGTCCATTGCATAACACAAACCGAAGAGCCATTACTGTTTACTGATTACTGATCACTGATTACTGCTATGAATTTTCCCTTGATTTCTGTCATCATACCCACCTATCGACGCGAAGAGCCTCTTAAAGATACCCTCGATGACCTACTCAAACAAGATTACCCCAATTTTGAGGTATTAGTTATTGACCAAACCGCTACCCATAGTCCCGCCATACAATTCTATCTAGAAAATTTGGCTAATCAGCAGAAAATTAGCTGGTATCGGCTGGATTGGGCGAGTTTACCCGGTGCCAGAAATTATGGAGTCCGTCGCGCTCAGGGCGATATAGTTCTTTTTATCGATGATGATGTGCGGCTACCGGATAATTATCTCAAAGCACATAGTGAGAATTTTGTCAAGAATCCTGAGATAGGTGTAGTGGCCGGTCGGGTATTCGATCGCATGAAATTGGGTGACTCCCAAAAAATGGTGACAGATACCAGCAAACCCTACGAAATCGACTTTTTACCCCCCCAAGCCATGGATCCGGGCATTGCTTGGTATTACATAGATCTTGTTCACACCACTAAACCCCAGCAGGTCATCTCGGCCCGGGGCTGTAATATGTCTTTCCGGAAGGATATATTTACGAAATACGGCATTTGGTTCGATGAACGTTTTCGTGGCAGTGCCGTGCGCGAGGAATCGGATTTTTGCTTAAGATTGCGCCAGACTCCCTATCATATCTGGTACGATCCCACCGCTTATCTGGTTCATTTAGGGGAAGAAACCGGTGGCTGTCATGATATTAGCACTCGTTCGCTGAGTTATCAGACGACTTTTTATCATAATCACTTTTTGATGGCCTTGAAAAATCTCACTCCCGCGCAACAATTGCGACTCTATGCTAAATTATTTGATTGTCACGTTCTTGGCAATCCTCCCTGTAATAAAGGTGGTTCCCCGATTAAAATCCTTTCTAGGGGAATTTTTTATGGTTTAGGTTTTCTGGATGCTCTGAAAACTCAAGTTAAGTCTCTCTGGAATGATGGCCAAATTTATACAAAACTAGATAATCTATGAGAATTTTAGTTGCTAGTCATACATATATAGTTGATCTCAACTGTGAGAAACTGCGCGCCCTAACAAGATTAAATCCCGATATTGAGGTTACTATTGTTGTTCCCCAACGTTGGCAACCGGGAGGAGTCCAAAATAAAA
Organism: Microcystis aeruginosa Ma_MB_S_20031200_S102; assembly: GCA_007095845.1. Taxonomy (GTDB): domain Bacteria; phylum Cyanobacteriota; class Cyanobacteriia; order Cyanobacteriales; family Microcystaceae; genus Microcystis; species Microcystis aeruginosa_D. The sequence continues at coordinate 4,460 of SFBI01000057.1, read as the reverse complement.
TCATTGAAAGTCAACCGAAAATAGCCGATAATTTCCGAGTCATTCCTATCTCTAATTTTAGCCAGAATAACCAAGCTTTATTGACTTTTGGCATTGATATAATTTCTTTATTGCAAAAATTTAAACCCGATATTATTCAAGTGGAGCAGGGTTCTAAATCTCTTGCTTATGCACAATTTATTACTCTGAATCGTCTCTTAAATCTCTGGGCTAAAAATGTATTTTTTACTTGGTGGAATCTTCCCTATACTCCTAAATTTCCCATTTCTTGGTTAGAAGCTTATAACCTGAAAAATACCGATGGTTTAATCGCTGGTAATCAGGACGGAGTAGATGTTTTAAAAGAACGAGGTTACAGGGGGAAATACACGATTTTACCGCAATTAGGAGTGGATGAAGTTCTTTTTTCCCCCAGCAAGCAACCCGATTTATCCCGATCTTTAGGCATTGAACCCGATGAATTTGTGATTGGTTTTATCGGTCGTTTTGTGGAAGAAAAAGGCATTATAACGCTGATTAAAGCTGCATCTAAATTAACAAGTAAGTGGAAATTATTATTGTTAGGTCGGGGAATCCTGAAAGATAAAATAGTCAGGGAAGCTAGAGCCGCAGGAATAGGCGATCGCTTGATAATAGTGGAAAGTGTTCCCCACGATCAAGTAGTTGATTATATTAATCTGATGAACACTTTAGTTTTGCCTTCAGAAACCACCTATCAGGTCAAAACTTTAACTGCTGTGGGTTGGAAAGAACAATTCGGTCATGTTTTAATTGAAGCTATGGCCTGTCAGGTTCCTGTTATTGGTTCCGATTCAGGAGAAATTCCCTTTGTTATTGCTGATACGGGTTTAATTTTTCCAGAAAAAGATGGGGAGGCACTGGCTAAATCTATACAAACTCTCTTAGATAATCCCAGCTTCGCTCTTGAATTAGGCCAGAGGGGTTATCAGAGAGTAATGACCAATTATACTAATAAAGCCCTCGCTCAAAAACAATTGGATTTCTATCAACAATTACTCCCTCGGTGATCGGGTGTGGGGTCTGGGGTCTGGGGAGATGGGGAAGTGGGGAGATGGGGAGATGGGGAAGTGGGGAGACCACTTCGTGCGCGTTGCGGGGGGAAGTGGGGAAGTGGGGTGATGGGGAGAAAAAAGCTGATAACTTACAACTGATAACTGATCACTGATAACTGGTCACTGATAACTGATCACTGATAACTGGTCACTGATAACTGATAACTGATAACTGATAACTGGTTATGAACCATTCTTGACACCCCCTAGTCTAAAGGGACAAGTAGCTAGGGGTGAGGGGAATGATCGAGGTGATAACCGAGAAGCAAACGAGTGTGAGCGATCGAGAGTTAATTTTAAAATGTCAAAGGGGTGATCGGGGTGCTTTTCGTCATCTTTACCGTCTTTATCAACCAAAAATCCGCTCTACTCTCTATCAACTCTGTGGACAGGAATTCCTAGAGGATTTTGTCCAAGAGGTCTTTTTAAGAGTGTGGTGCGGGTTGCCGAAATTGCGTTCACCTGAATACTTTTCCACTTGGGTTTATCGGATCACTTGGAATGTGGCGATCGATGGTCGACGACAATTAGCCAAAAGACAAATGAGGATGGCCAAAAGTACTGATCAGGAAAACTCCTTTGATAGCGAATCCCGTCCCCAAGATAGTCCTGATTTGATGCAATTGCATTATGAGGAAGTAGTCCAACAAGGGTTAGAAATTCTCAGTTTAGAACATCGTGCTGTCCTTGTCCTTCACGATCTAGAAGACTTACCCCAAAAGGAAATCGCTCAAATCTTAGAAATTCCCCTCGGTACAGTGAAATCACGTCTTCATTATGCGCGTAAAACCATGGGTCAATTTTTGCAAAAACAAGGAGTTCTCTAATGTCCCCAGAAGATGACAAAGTGGTTAATTTTCTGCGTCGCTATCGTCCATCGCTGCCACCTCGACCGATAGATGAAGAAGAACAATTAATGCAAATGATTAGGGAAGAAAAGCCAGTAAATTTCCCAAAATCCCTGCCTTTATTGGGGTTGATCACTGGTATTACTGCCTTATCTCTGCTGATTTTTGCTTCCTATCGTTGGTCCGATCCTCATCCACAACTGGGCCAAATTTCTGACGAGCAGTTGGAAGCTTTTTTAGTGGAAAGTTGGAACCATAGCATCGCTCCACCAATTGCTGCTCCTAGCGTTTATAGTTCCCCTTGGATGAGCTTAAACGAGTCTCAACTCACCTATTCTACCTATAATCCTTAATTTCTTTGTCAAGGTCAATTATGTACTTTTCTACTCTCTCGATTCTCGGCACGACTATGGTTTTAACTCTGGCCGCTAACTTGGCCCCAAGTGCCACTGTGCTATCCTATCCCCAAGATCGTCTATTTATTGCTCAAACTAGCTCTCCCCAGCGTCCTGAAAATCGTCCCCGTGGGATGGATAATTCTAGAGAAAGACTAATTGAACAATTGAACCTTACCGATGAGCAAAAGTCGAAAGTTGCCGCTATTCGTCAGAAATATCAGGAAAAAACCAAAAAGTTGCGAGAAACCCTGAGAAGCAACGAACAAGAATTAAATAGTTTATTATCGAATAATGCTTCCGATCGAGATATTCGTGCTAAACATCAGCAAGTCTCTCGGAATCGCCAAGAAATCAGTAACCTGCAATTTGAAAGTTTTTTAGAAATTCGTCAAGTCTTAACTCCCGCTCAAAGAACGGAATTTTCCCAGTTAATGCAGGAACGTCGCGCTAATTCCCGCAATCGCGGACGACAATAATTCTCATCGGTGCGGATTAAGATCGAGTTCGATTCCGATACATTAGAAAAACGCAAAGGATGGGCAAGTAACCCATCCTCAACTTATCATTTACTAATAAATTATCGTTTCCAAGTGACTTTTGGTAGGATATGATTCATATCTACCCGGTTTTTATACTTGGTGGCGAAGTTTAGGAGGGAATCAAGGAGAGAATCGGAGAGATAGTGAGGTTGTAGTCCTAGATCGAGTAATTTTGTGTTTTTAGCGTTAAAATAATGTTCCTCTAACTCGATGCGCGGGTTGTCAAGATTGTTAATCTCCACATTTAACCCTAACGCAGAACCAGCTTTTTTCACCATCAGTGCCAAGTCACCGACGCTAAACAGTTCGGTAAATTGGTTAAAGACGCGAAATTCCCCGGATTGAGCGGGATTAGCGATCGCTAGTTCCAAACAACGCACGGTATCGCGAATATCTAAAAATCCTCGCGTTTGGCCACCTTTACCGTACACTGTTAGGGGATGACCGATCGCCGCTTGAATACAAAAACGGTTTAAAGCAGTACCAAAAACCCCATCGTAATCGAGACGGTTAATTAACATCTCATCCATTCCCGTTTCTTCGGTGAGGACTCCATAAACCACCCCTTGATTGAGATCTGTGGCTTTTAAACCCCACATCCGACAGGCAAAATGGATATTATGGCTATCGTGGACTTTACTGAGATGGTACATACTGCCGGGCTGTTTGGGATAGGGTAAAGTATCCTTACGACCGTTATGTTCGATCGTGATGTAGCCTTCTTCAATATCTATATTCGGTGTGCCATACTCACCCATGGTTCCCAGTTTCACTAGGTGCGCGTCGGGAAATTCCTCTTTCATCGCGTAGAGGATGTTTAAATTGCCAACCACGTTGTTAACTTGGGTTAAAACCGCGTGTTCGCGATCAATCATGGAGAAGGGTGCAGATCTCTGTTCTCCAAAGTGAACAATGGTGTCTGGTTGGAACTGTCGCAGGGATTGAATCAAAAAGTCGTAGTCATTAATATCCCCGACAAAAAGATCGATCAATTTTCCCGTCAGATCTTGCCAGCGTTGAATCCGATGAGATATGGGTGCGATCGGTGTTAAGGTATCGCAGCCTAATTGTAAGTCCCAATAGCGACGAACTAAACTATCAAGTATGCCTACTTCGTAACCTCTATTTGATAGATGGAGTGCCGTTGCCCAACCACAATAGCCGTCTCCGCCAATAACCAAAACTCTCATACAATATCTGTAAAGTTTATATACTCGTCCTTGGTAACTCTAGCAGTTTTGTGTCACGCTTTACCAGTTTAACCCCCGTGAACATAGTGTGGAAGATGGGGTAATGGGGTTTTTCAGTGTTGCCAAAGGCACGGCGTAGCCGTCCAGTAAACAGTAACCGGTTATCAGTGGGGGCTCTTTTAGAAAGACCTATGGCAAGTCAAACAAGCATGGTTGCGTGTCTTGAAGTAGTAGAGCAACAAGCTTGAATCACAGTTGTGAGCAAAGGAACACCGTCTTGATACAGGGCCCGATGTTCAAGGGGTGACAAGGCGACTAAAAGGCTTGCTGGATAAGGCGCATAGCCGTTAGACCCCTAGAAAAATCGGGGTGTTTTCCCGGCTTGAGGCGGATCAAAGAAAAGGCGAGTTCC
>SFBI01000056.1 GCA_007095845.1 Microcystis aeruginosa Ma_MB_S_20031200_S102 | reverse complement strand
CCACTCTCAATAATATTGGTGCTGTCTATGATGATTTAGGGGAGAAACAAAAGGCATTAGACTACTACCAACAGGCTTTACCCTTAAGACGGGCAGTAGGCGATCGCTCTGGGGAAGCCGCCACTCTCAGTAATATTGGTGCTGTCTATTCTGCTTTAGGGGAGAAACAGAAGGCATTAGACTACTACCAACAGGCTTTACCCTTAAGACAGGCAGTGGGGGATCGCGAGGGGGAAGCCGTCACTCTCAATAATATTGGTGGTGTCTATTCTGCTTTAGGGGAGAAACAGAAGGCTTTAGACTACTACCAACAGGCTTTACCCTTAAGACGGGCAGTGGGGGATCGCAGAGGGGAAGCCGTTACTCTCAATAATATTGGTCGTGTCTATGATGCTTTAGGGGAGAAACAGAAAGCATTAGACTACTACCAACAGGCTTTACCCTTATTGCGGGCGGTGGGAGATCGCGCAGTGGAAGCAGTAACCTTAGACAATATTGGTTACTTACTGCAACAACAAAACCAACCTCAACTAGGGATTATCTTCTACAAACAATCGGTTAACGTCTATGAAACTCTCAGAGGCGATATTAAAGGACTCCCCAAAGAATTGCAACAAACCTACACCGAAACTGTTGCCGATACTTACCGCCGTTTAGCTGACTTGCTGCTGCAACAAGACCGCATTCTGGAAGCGCAACGGGTGTTAGACTTGTTAAAAGTACAGGAATTAGACGATTATTTGCGGGGAGTGCGCGGTAACACAAATACAGAACAGGGAGTTCCTAAACTACCGCCAGAACAAAAAATAGACGAGGGAATTGAGGCAATTGTTAATAAAGCAGTAGAAATTGGCCAAGAAATCAGCCGACTGCAAGAACGACAAAAACTCAACGGCAAACTAACTCCCTCAGAAGAACAACGTCTCGCCCAACTCTGGAAACAACAGGAACAAATTGTGGCTGAGTTTAATAAATTTATCGAAAGTCCAGAAGTTTTAGCCTTAATTAACCAACTCAAACCCCAAACCCGTTCCGCCGATCTCCTGAATAATTTAGACAATTTAATTGGCTTATCTGATAATCTCAAAAAACTGCAACAAAATGCCGTCCTTATCTACCCAATTATCTTTGATGACCGCTTAGAAATCATCCTCACCACTGCTGATTCTCCTCCCGTCCGCCACACCGTAAAAGTCAGCAAAAAAGAACTAAACGAAACTATTCGCGCTTTCCGGGAAGCCTTACAAAATCCTAATCTGGATGCCAAAAAGCCAGCCCAACAGCTTTATGAATGGCTGATTAAACCCCTAGAAAATAACCTAAAAACTGCCGATGCAAAAACGATTATTTATGCTCCTGATGGACAACTGCGCTACATTCCTCTAGCGGCTTTATACGACGGCAAACAGTGGTTAATTGAACGCTACCGGGTTAATAATATTACGGCAGCATCTCTGACTGATTTTAATACCAAACCCGAACTAAAAATGCACATTTTAGCGGCGGCATTCGTCAAGGGCAGCTATCAGTTTCGACATGAGGGACAAGACTTCAAATTTAATGGGTTGCCTTTTGCGGGTATAGAGGTAGATAAATTAGCACAGACAGTTTCTCCTACTACTAAATACTTCGATAAAGACTTCAATCAAACAATTATTCCCCTACTGGATAGCTATACTGTCGTCCATTTTGCCACCCATGCAGCCTTTGTGGTGGGAACTCCAGAACAGTCTTTTGTTCTTTTTGGAGATGGGACAGTTGTGACTCTACAAACAATGAAAAACTGGCGGTTTAAAAATATTGATTTAATTGTTTTGAGTGCTTGCGAGACAGGTTTAGGGGGTAATTACGGCACAGGAATCGAAATTTTAGGGTTAGGATATCGACTACAAACCGCAGGTGCAAGGGCAGTTATTGCCTCTTTATGGAGTGTTGATGATGGCGGTACACAAGCTTTGATGAATGCTTTTTATGCTGCTTTGAAGACAGGTAAATTGAGTAAAGCAGCGGCATTACAACAGGCACAAATTGCCTTGATTACCAGTAATAACCCAACCAATGAGCAGCGGCGTGGTAGTATTAGAATAGAACCTATTGAAGGAGTGCCATCGGACGTAGCAAATCGCCTCAGCCATCCCCATTACTGGGCGCCTTTTATTCTCATTGGCAATGGATTATAATCAGTTATCAGTTATCAGTTATCAGTTATCAGTTGTTAGTTATCAGATAAATCTTAAAAATCCTGCTCAAAAATGCTATGATCAGTTTGTAGTTGCGCTTTAGTAACCCACTCTCAAGAACAATTCTCAATCATGACAGTCCAAGATATTACAATTGCCAAAATTCGTCAACTTCCAGAGTCATTAGTTGAAGAAGTGAATGACTTTATTGATTTCCTTACCTTAAAGTACAATCAGCAGTTTTCTGATTTCGTAGAAATCGCAGAATCTGATTTTTCAGATTATTTGTCAAATCTAGAAGATTATGAGGAAAAATTAGCTCGTGGCGAAATCAAATGGTAGCGTTATTCGTGGTGATGTGGTTTTGTGCGACCTCAACCCCGTCATTAGCACAGAACAGTCAGGAATTAGACCTGTAATCATCATACAAATTGATCGAGCTAATTTAGAAACAGCGTTAAGAACAATTATAGGTTTACTTTAAGAAAATCACTATTCTAAGTATTCTAAGCCTATGTCTAATTCATCTCTAGAACAAGACCTAAAAACCTATCAAGATTTGATCGCAATTCTCCAAGAGCATCCTACACCAACAGAAGCCGAAATTCTTAATATTTTAATAGCACGCGATCGCATTCAAACTAAGCTAACAGAAACCTATTTAATCCCTGATAATATCCTAAATACCATCCAAGAATTAGACAACATTCTTAGGAAAAAACAAGCCACAATCGCTCCAATAATCGCCAAATTACGTCCCAATTTTAATCCCGATACTAAGAATTGGTGGTGGCTACTTGAAGTCCCTAAAATTGATTCTTCTTGGCACAAATACAATTTATTGGCCAATGGAGCTTCTGTTACTTTCTTGACAATTTCTTTAGGATTAATTGGTGAAATTGGCTCGCGGTTTCTTTCGGGGGGAAGCGATATTTTGGGAGGTGTTTTAGTCAGTTTTCAAAGTATATTAACCTTACTTGCTGCAGGAGGAGTCTTAACTAAAACTGGACAAGAAACTGGAAAAAAATTACTGGCACGCTTTGGGATTCAAGAACAATACTGGCAAGAAATTGGCGCTGGTTTATCTTTTTTACTAATGCTGAGTATTTGGGGATTAAGACTCTCTTTACCAACTGTAGCCACTTGGTATAATCATTGGGGTTGGAGTCATTATCAAAAGGGAGATTTGAGCAGTGCAGAAGAAGATTATCAACGAGCTTTGTCTTTAAATCCAGATGACGCTGAGGCACATTTTAACTTAGGATTACTCTACGAAGAATTACAGGATTTTGATTTAGCTAAAAAAGAATATATATTAGCTATACAAGGGGGTAACACTACCGCTATTAATAATCTAGCTCGATTACATATTCTCAATAAAAATTATCCTGCTGCTGTTCACCTCTTACTTAAATTACTTAAAGCCCAATCTGAGGCAAAATTAGATCAAGAAACCCAATTTGCTATCTGGAAAAATTTAGGTTGGGCAAGGCTAAAACAAGGAGATATTCCATCGGCAGAAACAGCTTTATTAGAAGCGATTAAATTAGATAAAAATAGTGCTGCTCCTCATTGTTTACTAGCGCAGGTAAGAGAAGCCCAAAATAACCAAACAGAGGCATTAAAAGAATGGGAAACCTGTAATCAATACGCTAACAGCTTAAATTCTGACGAAGATAGCTGGAGAATACAAGCACAACAATGTCTAGCAAACCGGGAGAAACAAAAATGCTCACCAAAACCCAACTCATCCTATTAGGATTAAGCACAGGAATGCTGACCCTATTTTTAGAAAGTGCTAAAGGGATAGCCTTGCCTGCTAGAATTGAATCAACAACTGGTATCGTCAAGCTAAAAAGACAAAATTGGACTGAATTTAAACCCGTTTCTATTAATACAGAATTAAACAAAGGTGATCAAATTTTTCCTCTTCAGGGTGTTAGGGTGACAGTATTATGTCCCGATTTACAACAACGCCCAGTTAGTTCAGGTGTACCCTCTGGACTAAAGACAATTTGCCCCATCTGGGAAGCGTTAAAAGCCAAAAATCCCCCACCCCCAGGTTCTTTAGGAGGAACAAATGCACTCATCCCCTATCTCATTTCACCCCGTCACACCCTGATACTGACAGATACCCCCATTTTGCGCTGGAATGAAGTTTCTCAAACGAGATATTACACAATAAAAGTTATGGATTCACAGGGGATTATCTGGGAAAAGCAAGTTTCTCAAACCCAAATTTCCTATCCCGGAACACCAGTTTTTCGGCCCGGTATTCCTTATTCTGTGACAATTAAAACCGATGGGGGACAGTCTTCCGAGCAAGATAAAGCTTCTAACATAGAATTCATCAGGTTACATTCCTCCGAAGTTGCAACCATACAGGACGAAGTTAATAAAATAGAACAATTAAATATAAATAAGCAAACTAAAGCATTAATATTAGCCGATTTTTATGGAACTTATACCCTACCGACTTCAACTTTTAATAACTATGTTTTATCCTCCAAATCCCTAGCAACTTATCATCTTACCAGTGAAGCGATCACTATTCTAGAAACTACCATCAAACAGGGGCAAAATTCAGCAATAATCGAGAGAAACTTAGCTGATTTATACTGGCAAATTGGCCTAGCTAATCTAGCTACCAATCATTATCTAAAAGCGATAGAATTAGCTCAGATACCAGAACAATTAGAAGAAAAAACCTTGTCTCAATTTGGTTTAGGAGAAGTTTATGCAGCTTTAGGAGATAATAATCAAGCCAAGATTTGGTATAGTAAAGCCAGAGAAGGTTATCTAGCTTTAGGCGATTCTGCAAGGGCTAACTTTGTGATCCAATTAATAGAAAGCTTGCCTTAAGTTAAAAAAAGAGTAGTCTAGCTGTTGCGGGTTTTGTCTTTAGCCAACTTCTCGGGTTGTTGCCCCAAGTCAGGGTATCCAAGAAGACTGGCGCCACAGGAGTATCAGCTAACAGAGCTTGTAGCAGCTTGTTATACTAAATCTGTTGAGTAACGCACAGAAAACGGGTTTCTCCGAGAAACCCGTTTTCTGCTCATGCACTCATGCAAAAAGGGGAATAAATAATCAGTCTTTAATAACCAGATTTAGTATTATCAACCTTCCAGAAGTCTAGGAAGAGCGATAACCCGAAACTCTCAACCACGGACAAAACCCTTTCAAGTCTATCAATGGCTAGGTGGGGTGAAGAGAATCAAACCCGACAGCAACCCCGAAAATCGTGTCAGAATAGATCATTGTAGTCACTGATTATCTTTGAGAAAAATATTTATATGTTAGGACGGGACAACTACGATTTAATCATTGTCGGGGGCGGTATAGTCGGAACCACCCTAGCGGTGGCCTTAAAAAATACAGGATTAAATATCGCTATGATCGAGGAACGTCCCCTAGAGGTGGCCGCTTCCCGTCGTCAAGCTTATGCCCTCTCGCTGATGTCCAGCCGGATTTTTACAGGCTTGGGTATCTGGGATAAAATCTCGCCCAGTATCGGTAAATTTCGCCATATTCGCCTTTCTGATGCCGATTTTCCGATTTTTGTCCCCTTTGTGGTCGATGAGCTAAAAACCGATTATTTGGGCTATGTGGGCGAACATCAAGTAATTTTAACCGCCCTGCACAATGCCAGCCAAGATTGCGATCGCATTGACTGGTTATCCCCTGCTAAAGTGTTAGAAGTGGAGTACGGAGCAGCAACAGCCACTGTCACCCTGGAAGAAGCCGGTCAAACCCGAAAAATCACCGCAAAATTAGTTATCGGGGCCGATGGAGCCAAATCTGCTATCCGGCAAGGGGCGCAAATTAAAACCAAAGGTTGGAAATATTGGCAATCCTGTGTCGCTTTCACCATTAAACATCAACTCGATCGCAACGATACCGCCTTTGAAAGATTTTGGCCCACAGGTCCGATGGGCATTTTACCGCTCCAGGGTAATCGCTGTCAGATCGTTTGGACAAATCCCCATCAAGAAGCGAAAAAACTCCAAGAAATGCCCGAAGCGGAATTTATTGACAAATTAGAGGCATATACGGGGGGATTACTGGGAAAAATAGCATTAGTTAGCCCTCGCGCTCTCTTTCCCGTACAGTTAATGCAGAGTGATACCTATGTTAAACCCCGACTGGCTTTAATTGGTGATGCTGCCCACTGTTGTCATCCCGTCGGTGGTCAAGGTTTAAATTTAGGCATTCGGGATGCGGCCGCTTTAGCGCAGGTATTAAAGGAAGCAGCGGAAAAGCGAGAGGATATAGGAGTGCTTTCTACCCTAAAATCCTACGAAAAATGGCGTAAATCCGAGAATTTAGCGATTTTAGGCTTCACAGATTTTCTAGATCGCCTGTTCTCCAATAACTGGCCGCCCATCGTTCTCATCCGTCGTCTCGGATTGGCAATGATGCGCGGTTTTCCCCCGTTGAAATTGTTTGCCCTGCAATTAATGACGGGATTAAAAGGACGTATTCCCCAATTAGCTAGATAGCTGGCCGCTAATTCCGGGGATGGGGGAGAAAGGAAGAAAAAAAAAGCTTGCAAAATGCTGCGATTATCGCTATGATGGTTAAGGTTCAATATCGGGGCGTAGCGCAGCTTGGTAGCGCACTACTTTGGGGTAGTAGGGGTCGTGGGTTCGAATCCCGCCGCTCCGATTGCAGAAAAACAGAGAGTTAGGTAGGGATGCAGTCAATCCCTACTTTGTTCTGTTTACTCGGAATTTTCTTAATTTATCAGCGTTTCTGATCAAGTTAGTTCACCATTAGAATCACTACTCTAGGAGAAAATGTCTCATCAAATATCAGCTTACGGTTCCTGGAAATCACCGATTACCTCCGATCTAATTGTGGCAGCATCGATTAGTCTTGGTGGTGTAACCCTAGATGGAGAAGATATTTATTGGTTAGAAGGCAGACCACAGGAAAAGGGGCGAAATGTTTTAGTTAAATTAAACCCCGACGGCACAACCACAGACATCACTCCAGCACCTTTTAATGTGCGAACTCGTGTCCATGAATACGGGGGAGGTTCCTATCTAATTGTTGCCGGAATTATCTATTTTTGTAATTTTGCTGACCAAAGAATTTATCGCCAAACTGCTGATAGTTTACCCCAACCTCTAACCCCAGAAAATTCCTGTCGTTATGCGGATTTAATTCTCGATCAATTTGGCAATCGTTTAATCTGTGTTTGTGAAGATCATAGCCAAAAAGATCGGGAACCAATTAATAGTATTGTCAGCATCGATGTGGATACAGGAGAAATAAAAACTTTAGTATCTGGCGATGATTTTTATACCTCTCCTCGCTTAAGTGCCGATGGTTCTCGATTAGCTTGGATTAGTTGGAATCATCCTAATATGCCCTGGGATAGTTCTTTTCTCTGGGTAGCAGATATTAATAATCTTTATTTGAGTAATATTCGGGTTGTTGCTGGTGGTGAAAATGAGTCAGTGTGTGAACCGCGCTGGTCTGCCGATGAACAGTTATATTTTACCAGCGATCGCAATGATTTCTGGAACTTTTATTGCTTTAACCACGATGAACAAATCGAACCAGTTATCGAACCGATCGAGGCTGAATTTGCCTATCCTCATTGGGTTTTTGGTTTATCTAACTACGGTTTCGCCAGCGAATCAAAGATTATTTGTAGCTATACAAAAGATGGTCGTTGGTATTTAGGAAGTATCGATACTGTTAATCGAGAATTCCAAGAAATTATTACTGCTGATACTAACATTTCTTCCCTACAAGTTAGCGGTAACAAAATAGTTTTTCTTGGCGGTTCTTTCACGGAAGTAACGGCGATTATCTCAATGGATTTAGCCACAGGAACGAGAGAAATTCTCAAATCTTCCAGTAATTTAACTATTTCTAGCGATTATTTCTCGATTCCGGAAATGCTCGCTTTTCCCACCAGTCAGGGACTAACTGCATCTGCTTGGTATTATCCCCCCAAAAACCCCGATTATACCGCCCCTAATGGCGAATTACCGCCCCTTTTAGTCAAAAGTCACGGTGGGCCGACGGCCTCGGCCACCTCTAGTTTAAGTCTGCGGGTGCAATACTGGACCAGTCGCGGTTTTGGTTATCTAGATGTTAATTATGGCGGTAGTACGGGTTATGGTCGTCAATATCGTCAGCGTTTGCTGGGAAATTGGGGAATTGTCGATGTGGAGGACTGCATCAACGGGGCAAAATATTTGGTTAATCAGGGATTAGTCGATGGGGAAAGATTGGCAATTTCTGGAGGCAGCGCCGGTGGTTATACAACTTTAGCAGCCCTAACTTTTCATGATACTTTTAAAGCAGGAGCTAGTTATTACGGAGTTAGTGATTTAGAGGTTTTAGCCACCGATACCCATAAATTCGAGTCGAGATATTTAGATAAATTGGTGGGACTTTATCCTCAAGAAAAGGAAATTTACTATCAGCGATCGCCCATTCATTTTACCAGTCAATTATCCTGTCCAGTGATCTTTTTTCAAGGATTAGAAGACCGAGTAGTTCCACCCAATCAAGCGGAAATGATGGTAGAAGCTTTGAAAGCGAAAGGTTTACCCGTTGCTTACGTTCCCTTTGCGGGAGAACAACACGGATTTCGTCAAGCTGAATCGATAAAACGAGCATTAGATGCAGAATTTTATTTTTATTCCCGTCTCTTTGGTTTTACTCCTGCCGACAATTTAGACACCGTAGAAATAAAGTAGCTGAATTTTCCCCCTAATCACTCTTATAGCTGGTACTTTTCGATCGATTCAACGTAGAGAGCCAGTTAATGGGAACCATTGGCTAAAATTATATACTTGCATGAGTAGAAAACGGGTTTCTCGGAGAAACCCGTTTTCTGTGCGTTACTCAATTTGCGGGACACTTAGAAATTCCCGACAATATTATCTTGTTTTATCAACCTTCTTGTTGTTCCGAAGTTAACCCCGATCAGAGAGTTTGGCTTTACCTGAAAAATTCTCTGGCATGGGAAACTTTTCAATCTCTTGATGCTTTAAGAGATAAACTCGATGCTCTTTTAAATCGTTTATCCCATGACACTATCGGCTATTTGACGGGATGATCTTGGATTTTAGAAGCTCTATGTCTGTCAGGAATTTAGAAATTTGGTATGACTTGAAAATAGAAGCTGAAATAACGCAAATTCGTCAATCAGAATATTTTCATGCTTGGCGGTGGCAACTTTGGTATCGGGACTGCCTCCTGGCTTCGTTAATGGGTTGGCTAGGGTCTTTGTAGCCGACAGAATCTTAATTTTTGGCTAGGAATCTGCTTTTCTGGGATTTTTAAAACCTAGAGCCAAACCCACTTAACCCCCTGAAAAAGACAATGGCTTTTATACTCTCGTCTTATTTTGGTAATAGTCGCGGGTTCCCTTCGCATCTAGGGCTTCACCGAGACGATCAATGGCGTGGGCGTAGGCGGCGGTACGCAAAGATATATCGAATTCCTGAGCGAAAGACCAGACTTTTTCGGCTTCTGTCACCATTCTTTCTTTTAAGCGCTCATTTATCTCGTTTAATTGCCAATAAAGACCGCTGCGATTTTGCACCCATTCAAAATAACTCACCGTTACCCCACCGGCGTTAACCAGAATATCGGGAAAAACAAGAATCCCTTTTGAGTCTAAAATGCGATCGGCTTCCGAGGTGGTGGGACCATTGGCCACTTCAAAGATATATTTTGCCCGCACGCGATCGGCATTTTCGGCGGTAATTTGGTTTTCTAGGGCAGCTGGAATCAAAACATCCACATCTAGGGCTAATAATTCTTCATTACTAATCGCCTCGTGTTCTACGATATTACAGACGGTATCCTGACAGTAAATAGCAGTAATCCCGCGATTTTCCTGTTTATACTGACGAATACTGGCAATGTCTAGACCTTTTTCCCGATAAATGCCGCCCTGGGAATCACTTACCGCCACCACTTGATAACCAGCTTTGGCGATGAGATCCGCCACCACAGCCCCGGCGTTACCGAATCCTTGGACGGCTACGGTAGTATTAGCGGGTTTTTTGTTTAATTTCGGCAAAAGAGAGTTAATAACATAAAAAGCTCCCGTTCCCGTCGCCGTATCGCGGCCGCGACTGCCTCCCATGGTTAAAGGTTTCCCCGTCACCACCGCCGGACTAATTTTACGCTGAATGATGCTGTACTGGTCCATCATCCAACCCATGATCATCTCGTTGGTATAAACATCGGGGGCAAGAATATCGACATCGGGACCGATAAAGTCGGCTATACCCTCGATATAGCCCCGGCTAAGGCGTTCTAACTCGGCTTTTGACAATTCTTTCGGATTGAGGGTAATACCCCCCTTAGCCCCACCAAAGGGCAAATCCAGCAGGGCGCATTTAAAGGTCATCCAAAAGGCCAGGGATTGCACCTCATCGATGCTGACGTTAGGATGATAGCGCACCCCTCCTTTGCCAGGACCGCGGGTGTCATCGTAGCGGACGCGGTAGCCTTGGAAGATTCTTAAAGTACCGTTGTCCATACGGACGGGTATGGAGACACTAAGACTAGCCTTGGGATATTTTAACCGCTCGATCGCATCATCGGAAATGGAGACATACTTGAGGGCGCGTTCTAAGCGACTGCTGGCATCGGTAAAGAGTGATTTTGACATGATTTTTTTTCCCTATCTATCCCCATTAGAACACAGGGAAAAAGTATATTTCACTACAGTTTATTTTTCTTAATTAAGCATGGACGAAAATTGCCGACCAGTGTTCTTCAATAAGGTTTGCTGAATAAATCTAATACTAAATCTGGTTATTAAAAACTGATTATTTATTCCCCTTTGACTTTTGCCTCTCCTCATAACTAGCCTGTACTCAACGGATTTAGTATAAAAACCTTGTTGGCTAAAACTTTTAGACTTTTTTTCCTCAAAAAGTGCCAACCATTGGAGTGATCGGGGGTAAAATTCAGGTAAAAAGTGCCTGAATTTTAGGTAATTGGCTCTTCTCGGTTCTGTGTGATAAGTTTAACTTACAGAGGATCGATCAATCTTTGTGTCCTTTGTGTCTTTGTTGTTCCTTCCACTCGCTCGCCAGAAAGAATGTATTTTAGAATACATTTTGTCCACCAAACCTAAGAGAGCCGGTAATTGACCCCCTAAAAATCGGTAAAACCCTACACACTACACCCTACACCCACGAAAAACCTTTTCAGCAGACCCTAAATAAGGTTAGTGTTAAGTTAACTTTAGTGAGTAGGAGATTTTCCGACACATCATCCACCACCAAAGGGCGATCGCCTAATTCCCTTTTTAATTTTAATTGCCAACGATACTATTAGTGATTATCGCAGCAGCAGACTGGGTAAAGGAGGTTGACAAATAAGATGGAGAAAACCATCCCAGCTAACAGCCACAACCTTAACTATTCCCCTAATCCTCTATAAGTACATAGACAAAATTAATTGCACCTATCGAACCGTGGCCTGTTGTCTATCCTAACCAAGAAATGAAAAGAAAAGATATTAAAATCGGTCGCCGCTATTCTAGCAAACCCCTGCAAATATTTTTAATTATTGCCTTTATCGTCGCTGCTCCCTTTGCTATTTTTTATCTTATTGCCTTGGCCTATCTCTGGCAAGGCGATCGACTTTTGGCTGCGGGGGAAAAGGAATCGGCTCTGTCTGCTTACCGAACAGTTTTATCTTTTGACGAAAATTCAGTCCAAGCCCATATAAAAATCGCTCAGGTCTTGCAAAGTCAAAAACGCTATGCTGAAGCCTTACAAGCATATAATCGTGGCTTTATCGTTAATAATAAACCACCGATGGGACCCTCCCAAAGTAATTATTTAGTGGCTTTGGGGGATATCTTCGCGCAAGAGGAAAAATGGTCAGGGGCGATCGATGCTTACCAAAAAGCAATTATCATTAAACCAACTTTTAAAGCGCAATTTCAGCTAGGAAAAGCTCTCTATAGTTTACAACGTTGGGACGAGGCGGCGAAAGCTCTGCAAGCAGCGGTTTTTCTCGATCCTACTCAGGGAAAGGCCTATTTTTATCTGGGAAAGGCCTACAGTGAACAGCAACTCTGGCCAGAGGCCGGTGATGCCTATCAGCAAGCTCTAGAATTGATGCCTAGTCAGGGTGAAACCTACAAAAAATTGGGAGAAACCCTAGCAAAACAGGAAAAATGGCAGCAAGCAGAGCAAATATATCGACAGGCTTTAATTTACGCTTCTAAAGATGGGAATGTTTATAATTATCTAGGCGAAGCTTTAGCGGAACAGGGAAAACTAGGGGAAGCGATGGCAGTTTTTCAACAAGCGCGCCAAATTAGCCCTAAAAATGCCAAGATTTACGAAAATCTCTGTTATGTATATATTAATATCGGCCAGATTGATGAGGGTCTAAATTGGTGTCGGCAGGCCGTAGAAATTGATCCCAATTTATCAGAAGCTAGATTTGTTTTACAGGAAATCCAACGAGGTCGATTAATTCACGATCATCCCGAATTATTAAAAATGCCAGAGATAATTCCCAGTGTTAAGACTGATCCTCTGGTGAATTTAAAACGCTCAATTGTTAAAATTGTCGTGCGGGGTCAAAATAAAAATGGTATCGGCACCGGTTGGTTATTAAAACGAGATCAAGACACAGCTTGGATCGTAACTAACCGCCATGTGGTGACGAATTACCGTCAAGAAATCGACCCAGAAGCGCGCATTTTTGTGGAGTATTATAGCCAACCACCCCAGGGAAAAATTCGCAAGCGTTCAAAAGCTAAAATTCTCCACATTACCCCCCCTGACGACTGGCTCGATTTAGCAGTATTAGAGGTAAAAAATCCCCCCCCAGATTTAAAACCTTTAGCTTTAGCACCCCTACCAATTGCCCCTAATCAACTGGTAATCTCGATCGGTAATCCTTTTAATCAAAAAGATTGGACTGTCAGCAAAGGCACGGTTAATGATAATAACGAAAAATCCTTAAGTTTATCCATGTTTGTCGTTTCTGGACAGTCGGGAAGTCCAGTTTTAAACGATAAAAATCAAGTGGTGGGAGTGATTTCCCAAGCGGGTTTATTTTGTGCTGATACCTCTACTCCCAAACCCCTAGAAAATGCCGTAAAATTGGGCTGCGGTTTAGCGGTTCCCATTGACAGAGTGCGAGAAAGGTTAAGAGAGTGGGAATTATGAATTATAAATTATGAATTATGAATTGGGGAGTGGGGAACTTTTTCAGTTATCAGTAATCAGTGGATAGTGGATAGTGGATAGTGATCGATCACTGTTTACTGATAACTGGTCACTGATAACTGATAACTGGTCACTGATAACTGGTCACTGATAACTGGTCACTGATAACTGCTATGCTACTCTAGGCAGAAAACCATTCGATCGAGAACACCGTGGCTAACCAAGAAGCAACTTCCCCCGCTATTCGTACCCCCTTATACAACTTAATTGCCCAACAAACCAGCAAATTTACCCCTTTTGCGGGTTGGGAGATGCCGATACAGTTTAGCGGCCTAAAAATCGAACATAATGCTGTCCGCAAAGGTGTCGGGATGTTTGACATTTCCCACATGGGCAAATTTATCTTAACTGGAGATAATCTGGTTCAATCTCTCCAAACCCTAGTTCCCTCTAATTTAGCCCGTTTAAGGGCAGGAAAGGCACAGTATAGCGTTTTACTTAACCCGGACGGTGGCATAATCGATGATATTATCTTTTACTACCAAAGCGAAAGCCAAGGCGTATTAATTGTTAATGCCTCAACCACCGATAAAGATCGAGAATGGATTTTAGGCAATTTAGAGGGATCGGGGGTCAAATTAGAAGATTTATCGCGAGAAAGGGTCTTAATTGCCCTGCAAGGACCCAAAGCAGCCACAATTTTACAGCCCTTGATTGGGGAAAAATTAAGCGATTTTGGCCTATTTAATCACTGGGAAAGCCAGCTTTTCGGGGAAAAAGTTTTTATCGCTAGGACTGGTTACACGGGAGAAGATGGTTTTGAAATTATGGCCGCTCCTGAAATCGGGCAGCAACTTTGGACAGAATTTTTAAATTTAGGGGTGACTCCCTGCGGTTTAGGGTCCCGGGATACCCTGCGTTTAGAGGCAGCTTTAGCCCTTTATGGACAGGATATCGACGATAGCACGACTCCCCTAGAGGCTGGCTTAAATTGGTTGGTTCATCTGCCAGAAAAAGGCGATTTTATCGGTCGCAATGTCCTTGAAGACCAAAAACTTAATGGTGTCAATCGGCTCTTGGTGGGATTGCAGATGTCCGGCAAACATATCGCTCGTCACGATTATCCGGTAATATTCGCCGGGGAAGTGGTGGGTAAAGTCACCAGTGGCACTTTATCACCAACTTTAAACACAGCGATCGCTTTAGCCTATCTTCCCACACCTTTCGCCTCGATCGGACAGGCGATCGAAGTGGAAATCCGCGGCAGCTCCTACCCCGCTACCGTCGTTAAAAAACCCTTTTATAAAAGTAAAAAGTAACGTAACTACCGAGGTCTTGACAAATTAGGAAAAAACCAGAACTTCCCCCTTGAGAACTCTTCAACTCTTCAACGGGAGCATCTCACCTTTGTAACCCCTAAATCAGGTTTTATGTCAAGCTATTTTGAAAGCCTTGCTAGAAACCAGTTTTAGGGACAAGTATAATTACTCACTTGCATAAATGAGATGCTCCCTCTTCAACTCTTGAAATCCTTGCCGTCGCCAAGACTCCTACGAATGATCAGCACTGATGATCACACAAAGTTGAGAAGAGCTGCTTATCGGCTCTTCTGGTTTCTGTGTGATCAGTTTAACTTACATAGGATCGATCTTTGTGTCCTTTGTGTCTTTGTGGTTCGTTCCACTCACTCGCTAGGAGTAATGTATCTTAGAATACATTTTACCCACCAAATCTAAGAGAGCCGCTTATCTTCTCCCTTAACATCCTAAACTTCCAGAAGAGCCGCTTATCTTCTCCCTTAACATCCTAAACTTCGATTGTCACTGCTGAAACTTACCCATATACTTGTGACAAGTTACAACTATAGAGTAAATGCTAAAGTTTCCCCTTTAACATTTCTCTGGAAAATCCTTTGAATAATTGAATACCTTGGCTTATATACCGTGATTTTATCAAGGTTATTTTAAGCGCAAATGAGATAGTTGTAATTGTTAAACGACAATAAATCATAAGCTTTCGGGAAATACCGAAAAAAGACCTAGCTAGATTCCCTCGCTCCTAGGATAACCAGATAGTTATCAAACACAATTGTTCTCCTCAAAACAAGGAAAAAAATGACGAAAACTCAAAGCGATAAAATCGCCCATCCTATAGCCGTTGTCGGAATGGGTTGCCATTACCCTGGTGCCAAACAATTAAGCGAACTTTGGGAGAATATTTTGGCGCGTCGTTGTCAATTTCGCCAGTTTCCCGATCAACGTTTACCACTCTCGGAATATTATGATCCCGATCCCGCCACTCCCGATAAAACCTACGGAACACGCGGGGCCTTCATTGATGGCTTTCAATTCGACTGGATTAATCGTCGAGTTCCCAAAAAAACGGTCGATGGAACCGACATCGTGCATTGGTTAGCCTTAGAAGTAGCCGACAAAGCGATCGAAGATGCTGGGTATCGTCGAGATACCATTCCCACCCAGAAAACCGGGGTCATTCTCGGCAATTCCTTAACTGGAGAACATACTCGCTCGAATGTGATGCGGTTACGTTGGCCCTACGTACGAAGAGCCTTGCGAGCCGCTGCCGAAGTCAAAGGACTGTCTGGAACAATTTTGGAAGAACTTCTCGAAACAATGGAGAAATTCTATAAATCCGTTTTCCCACCCATTACCGAAGATAGCCTGGCTGGAGGACTGTCCAACACCATAGCCGGACGAATCTGTAACTTTTTTAATTTTGACGGTGGTGGTTATACCGTCGATGGCGCTTGTTCCTCCTCCCTAATCGCCGTTGTCACTGCCGCCAACGCTTTAAGTAATGGCGATTTAGACATGGCCTTAGCTGGTGGCATTGATATCAGTCTCGATACCTTTGAATTAATTGGTTTCGCCAAAACCGGCGCACTGACGGCTCAGGATATGAAAGTGTATGATCGCCGAGCCAGTGGTTTTGTTCCTGGAGAAGGATGTGGTTTTGTTGTCCTCAAACGATTAGAAGATGCCAGAAAAGCGGGGGATTTTGTTTACGCCATCCTCAAAGGATGGGGAATTTCTTCTGATGGCAAAGGAGGGATTACTGCTCCTTCCAAATTTGGTCAGTCAAAAGCCTTGCTTCGCGCCTACCAAAAAGCTGGCTATAGCCCTCATACTTTGCATTTTATTGAGGGACATGGAACAGGAACTCCCGTTGGCGATTGCGCTGAACTAGAAGGAATTGCCCTGGCAATGGCAGCAGAGGGAGAAATCGCTCCTCGCTCCTGCGGAGTCACTTCTTTTAAGTCCCTAGTTGGCCATACTAAAGCGGCTGCTGGAATCGGAGGCTTGATTAAAGCTGTAATGGCAGTTAATCAACGGATAGTTCCTCCTACTGTCGGTTGTCAAGAGCCTAATTCCATCTTTGAAACTCATGCACTCCCTCTCTATCCCATCTTACAAGGGGAAATTCATCAACCAACAACAATTCTCAAAGCTGGTGTATCGGCGATGGGATTTGGCGGCATTAACAGCCATGTAACCCTAATATCTGGTGATGCAGCTTCCCCCCGGTTAAAACCCAGTTTAGACCAGCGTTCGCTTTTAGTCTCCAACCAAGATAGCGAAATCTTTGTCTTCGGGGCTAATTCTCTTGCCCAACTGCTGGAATCTCTGCAAATTTTCTCAGAACAAGCCAAAGGGATGAGTTTAGCAGACATGGTGGATTTAGCAGCGCAGAATGCTCAAAAATTAGCCACTCAGACTCCAATTCGCGCCGCCATTGTGGCAGAAAACCCCAGAGAATTACTGGAGCGCTTGGAGCATTTAATCAACATTCTTCACTCTCAACCCCCAGCCGCGGGAGAAACATATATATCCCAGCGAAAAGACATCTGGCTTGCCCATCAAGTGCAGCGTTCTCGAGTAGCTTTTCTCTTTCCAGGACAAGGTTCACAAAAGCTGAACATGGCCCGAACTTTAGTGGAGCGATATGCTTGGGCAAGAGAGTTAGTGCAACAGGCCGATTTATGGCTGATTGAATCTGGTTTTGAACCGATTAGTCCATTAATTTACCGTCCTCTTGACCGCGCTGTTAACCAACAACAAGTAGAACAATGGTTTAAGGCTCTCACCGATGTGGCACCCCAAGCAATCTGCTTGACTTCACTACTCTGGAAGCATTACCTGAAGCGACTTGGACTGGAACCAGTGGCACTAGGGGGTCATAGTTTGGGCGAATTGACTGCTTTTGAAGCAGCTGGTGCTTATGACGAAAAAACCCTCCTTTGCTTTGCCGCAATGCGGGGAAAAGCAATGACAGTTAAGGGCGATTCTATCGGGACAATGGCCAGTTTAGCTTGCTCGGATGCCACCGCGCAAAAGCTCTTACAAGGGATTTCTGGGTATGTAACAGTTGCTAATATCAATAGTCCTCAACAGACAGTTATTTCTGGAGAAAAAACCAGTGTTGCTGCTGTTTGTGACCTGGCATTAGCTCAAGAAATTCAAGTCCGCCAACTTCCGGTAGCGAACGCCTTTCACTCCCAGATGGTGGCGACAGCGGCTGAATATTTGCGACAAGAAGCTCCCATTCCTGAGATTTTAGCACAGGTTTCTCTGCCTCTATTCACCAGCGTTAACGGGCAGATAATTAATTCAGGACTCAACTTAAAAGAACACTTTGCTGATCAGATTGTTGCTCAGGTAAATTTTGTTTCTCTTGTCGAAAATCTGAAGAATAAATGTGACTTGATAGTTGAAGTTGGAACGGGAAAAGTGCTTTCTGGTTTAGTGGGAGCAATAGTGACCTCTCCCCTCTGTTTTCCCCTAGAGTCAAAACCGGGTATCGCTCGCGATTTGCATACTTTTTTAGCCGCTTACTTTGTGCAAGGAGGTGAAGTCAACTGGCAAGCGTTGTATGAACAACGACTGGTTCGTCCTTTTGTTCCTGCTGCTGAACGTCTATTTGTTGATAATCCCTGCGAACGATCTTTTCCGGTATCTCTTGAAGAAATTGAGTCGAGTTCCTCCTTTTCTTGGGGAGAAATACAACAGTCATCACCCAATCTGGCTCTCGCTCATTCCTCGAATTTTTCCCAACCAGAAAGTTTTGTTGCAGATGATGAACTAACGACAGTCTTGGCAAATTACCTGCTGGAACGTGGTTCTTTTCTCTCTGAGTTAATCAGTGCCGATATCCAAAGCTTACCCTTTGTAAACACTCACAATCCCTAGAGGACATTATGACTTATTCTTCTGACTCCAAACAAGCCATTGGCAATCAAGAGATTGTCAAACTTCTCTCCCATTACTTCTCTAATCGAAGCCAGTTTTTGTCCCAAGTTATCAAAGCAGATCTTCAGTCTTATATTTTGCTTAAAAGTCCAGCAAATAATCTGATTCCTTTTCAAAGCACTGATCAGGTAAATAAACCTGTTAATAACAATAGTCATAGCACTGTTAATAGTAATAGTCATAGCACTGTTAATAGTAATGGTCATAGCACTGTTAATAGTAATGGTCATAGCACTGTTAATAGCAATGGTCATAGCAATGGTCATAGCAAGCGAATCCCAGAAACAACAGTAATCCAAACCAATTTAACTGTTGAAAAACGTTTAATTGAGTTAGTTGCAGAAAAAACTGGCTATCCAGTAGCCAGCATCAATCTTGATGCCAAACTGCTAGATGATTTGAATTTAGATTCCATCAAAGCTGGCGAGTTAGTAGCGACAGCCGCCAAAACCTTTGGTGTGAGCGGAAAAATTGATCCTTCTGCTTTAGCTAATGCTACTTTACAAGAAGTGAAACAGGCTATTGATGCCATTGTTGCGGTGGGAATGCCGACTGAGATTCCTCAGCAAACAGAAATTGCGCCTGTGGCTTCCCCGCCTTCAGATTCCCTTGATGTTACCCAAAAATTACTGGAATTAGTCGAAGAAATGACTGGGTTTCCTAAAGATACCCTCAGCCTCGATCTTCGTCTTCTTGATGATTTAAACCTTGACTCTATTAAAGCAGCCGAGCTAATTGCTACAGCAGTCAAACAAGTGGGAGCAACTGGAAAACTGGATCCCTCAGCTTTAGCGAATGGAACTTTGGCGGATGTCATTGCGGCACTGGAGAAGGTATCAAACCAACTCTCTGTCAAAACTGCTACTTCAGAGAAAACACCAATCCCGCAAGCAAGCCAAAACAATTCTCCCCCGTTCGTCAACTGGGTTCGTAACTACGCCATTGAATATGTCCCTCAACCTCTGACTCCATCAACAATTGCCACTGATTGGTCACAAGCTCAAGTCTTAATTGTCTCTGATGTTTTAGACCTGGGGAATCTATCTAATGCTGGCACATCGATTGCTCAAACTCTTACCAAGCAATTAGAGCAATTGGGTGCTCAAGTCCAACAAAAGACCTACGCCGAAATTGCAGCGGCAGAACCCGCCAGTATCGGTTCATTCTCCCACTATCTAGGGATTTTACCCGATATTTCCCCCTTGCCATCGGAATTACCCCTCGCCGCCATGGTAACTCGCCTCAGCAGCGTTGCTACCATTAGCCACACCAATCCCTCGGCAACTTTAGCTTATATTCAATTTGGTGGGGGACGTTTTGGCACTGGTGAGGGAGAATACCATCCCGAAGTCGCTTCAGCCGCGGCCTTTGCCCGCAGTGTTCATCTAGAGCGCCAAGAAACACGAGTCCGGGTAATAGATTTGGCGGTAGAAATTGAACCAACTCAGGCCAGTAAGTTAGTAATTGAGGAACTAGCCGGCTCTGAGGCGATTACAACCGTTGGCTATGATGCGACGCAAGTAAGACTAATCCCCCAGGCCCGGTTACAGCAGCCGATTGATTATACGCCCCGTTCCCTCACCTGGTCAGCCTCAGACGTAATTCTGGTGACAGGTGGAGCCAAGGGAATTACCGCCGAATGCGCTCTGGCCTTAGGACAAAAAACGGGAGTGAAAATGGCTTTGGTGGGGCGAGCGCCAGCGCCAGAAACCGGAGACAGCAACAGCGAAATTGCCCAAACTCTCAAGCGCTTAGCGGACCTAGGACTCACCGGTGCTTACTATCGCTGCAATATTGCCAATCCTACCGAGGTCGAGCAGTTAGTTAACCAAGTGACCCAGGAATTAGGACCGATTACAGGGGTAGTTCACGGAGCCGGACTCAATCAACCCCGTCGCGTCGAACAAGTTAGCCCCCAAGATGCTCAAACAGAAGTCTCACCCAAACTTTTGGGAGCTTACAACTTATTGCAGGCCTTAGCCTCTAACCCACCCAAGCTCTTTATCGCTTTTAGTTCGATTATCGGCGTTACCGGAATGCCTGGTAATGCTTGGTATGCCTTTGCCAATGAATCCCTGTCCTTGCTGTTACAACAGTACCAACGGCAACACCCCCAAACTCAGGTACTTGCGCTTGCTTATAGCGTTTGGGATGAAATCGGTATGGGAGCGCGTCTTGGCAGTGTCAAACATCTAGAGCGCATGGGGATCAAGGCGATTGCTCCGAGTGAAGGAGTCAGCCGCTTTCTCAAGCTTTTCCAAAACGCACCCAACACTTCACAGGTAGTAATCACTGCTCGCTTGGGTGGCTTAGATACCTGGTTACCAACCCCCTTACCCTCTCCCGCTGGACTGCGCTTTATCGAAAATGTCCAATATGTGGAACCACAGGTAGCCTTGACCGTGCGGACTCATCTGAGTTTAGGGAAGGATCTCTATGTCAAGGACCACCTTTGGCGCGGTTCTTATTTATTCCCCACCGTGTTTGGGTTATGTGCCATGGCCCAAGCTGTGGCTTACCTGACGGGAACCTCAACCCCCCCAATTGTTCGCCTGGAAGATATTTCTCTGCGACGACCAATAGTCGTTAATCCAGAGACTGGGGTTGAGATTCAAATTGAAGCAGAAATTGCCGAAGCTACCAGCAATGGGGAACGTCGAGTTAAAGTTGGCATTTATACCGAGCAAACCGGCTTTTCTCTGGCTCATTTTTCTGCCAATCTCATTCTCGGAGAGTTGACTTCTGCTTCTCAGGAAAAACCCGAATTAGGCCAACCTCTCCCAATCGCTCCCAAAACTGATCTCTATGGGGATTTACTCTTCCAGGGAGAACGTTTTCAACGCCTGGGTGAAATTTACACCCTTAGTGAAAAACAGAGTGTTTTCCGTTCCCACGCTCAACTTTCTGGAGAAGATTTATCCAATCAAAGCTTTAGCCAGGGATTGAATCACTCCTTAATCCTCGGCGATCCCTATTTTCGCGATGTCTTGCTCCAATCGGTACAATTGACCATTCCCCAAGATATCTGTTTACCCGTAGAAATTGCCAAGATTGAGCGATTTAAACCGGCCAGCAGCGATCAAGGTCGCCGCCTTGTCACCGTTAACCTATTGGCGCGGGAAGAGCGGGAGTATATTAGTGAAGTGATTGCTACCGATGAGCAGGGGAACTTAATTGAACGCTTGAGCGGTTATCGCCTACGGATTCTCGAAGAACACCCAGAAAATCCTACGGCTGCTGAGTTAGGCAATCCCGAAACCCGTGATCGCCAACACTTGCGACAAGTGTTACAGACAACTTGTCAGGGATTCGAGATTCCACCGCCTACCGTTGCGCTTGGTTATGCGCCTAACCTGCAAGGGAAATCCTTAGAACAGCGCCGCCAACAGGAAAAACCCATTGTAGAACGGGCGCTGAAAACTAAGCTAGGACTCAAACCCGAGCAAAAACTTGTTTTCGAGCTTGAGTCTCTCCCCTCCGGTAAGCCTCAATTGAGCGGGACACAAGTGTCTGGGTTAAATGTTTCTTTATCTCACTGCGATCGCTATTGTCTCTGCACCGTCGCTGAAACCCCCCAAGGTTGTGATATCGAAGCAATTACCCCTCGCAGCACCGAGGACTGGGTCGCCCTCTTAAGCGATCGCCGCAGTCAACTGATGGAGCAATTAGTGCGCCAAGGGGACAATCAAGAGCGGGCCGGTATGAGGATTTGGTCAGCCACAGAAGCAGTTCGCAAAGCTTTAAATGGTAGTGATCCGCAGTTTTCTCTAGTGGCGAAACAAGGGGATGGGGTCTTGTTATCCACCTCAACCCCGGAGGGTGAGTCTCAAGTGCTGACTGTCCCTGTCAAGTTAACCCGTCCACCGGAACGGATGGTGGCGATTGTGGTTTCCCACACCCCAGGGTCTGTCCCCACAGAAGCTAATTTCCAGTCTCCTCAAGCAACGGAAGCGGCGATTATCCCAGCGACACCGGGGAAAATTGACAGCCATAGCTCTCGCTACACCCATGATGGCCCGCAAGGACAATTAGTCTATGAGCAACGCTATCAAGTCAGTTTCAAAGATAGTGGTAGCATTAGCCGTCACGTTTACTTTGCCCAATATTTTCGCTGGATTGGCAAAATTCGGGAATTGCCGATGGAAAGTATTGCCCAGCAAATGTTAGCCGACTTCCTAACTGGAGATTGGGGCATGGTTACCAATTCCGTTAGCCTGCGAGTTGTGGGAGAAGCCACTTCCTATGATGTGATTCAAGCGCGAGCCTGGGTAGGCAATATTGTCGGCTCCTCCTTTGAGACTTACATCGAGTTTTGTAAGGTATTACCCGATAATTCCCTAGAACGTCTGGCGATTGCCGAAGTTAAAGCCACTTGGGTGCGGTTAGTCAGCTATGGAGTTCCCGCTCCCATGCCTTTCCCGCCCTATCTCCAAGACTATTTGGCTCGCTTTGCCGCTGACAAACCCGCCAGCCTTGATTTAAAACACCCAGAAACCCTGCCTCTGGCTCCCCTACCTGCGGGCCTTGCTTCCCTCAAGCCTGGCGCAGTCATTGATGACATTCCACAACAAGAAAGCCGCTATGGACGGTTATTACGGTCTGAGGTCTTCCAAACCACTCTGGAAGAATCGAATTTGGTCGGTAATGTTTACTACGGCAATTATTTCATCTGGCAAGGACGCATTCTCGACCTGTTCCTTTACTCAGTTGCTCCTGAATATTTGCGGATTTCTAATCCTTGCGGGGAAATGGTCTGTCTCTATACCCGCATGGACTATCTACGGGAAGCGATGCCTTTTGACCGCGTTCGCACCCTTCTCTATGTGCGTTCAGTATCCGAGTGTGGCGCATCTTTCAACTTTGAGTTCTTCCGGGAACAGCCTGATGGCACCTTGGAAAAACTCCATGTCGGTCAACAAGATGTGGCTTGGGTGGAGCGTCAAGAAGATGGAACGGCTGTGGCCGCACCTTGGCCCGAGGCGGTGAAGCAGTCTTTAGTCGCAAGGGCGACCACCAGGGAAGCGGCTCTGTTAATGGTCTAGGAAAACCCAATCTGTAGGATGGGGGGGAACCCATCCTCAGACCAACCTACTGACTAGATTCTGCTTTCTCACTTTTCTCTATCTACCCAGGAAAATTTGTCATGTACAAGCCGAATAAATCATTGAGAAATCAACTCCGACTGATCCACATTTTGGCATCACTTCTCTTAGGTATTTTTATCTATTCCCCCTGGCGCAATCATCCAGGAATGCTGATAGCCGTCGGGATTGTCGTCTTTCCCCTCTTAAGCTTCACTGGACTTTGGATGTGGCAAGGGCGACGCATCGAAAAATGGTTAATGGAGAGCCGAACCATACTTTCCTCAGAGGATTCTCCCTCTTAATTGAACTAACTTAACGTAATTCTGGTTCTTCGGTGTGTGTTATGTAATAGACGGGGATTATACGCAATGAAAACCTTAAAGGATTCTCCCTCTTAATTGAACTAACTTAACGTAATTCTGGTTCTTCGGTGTGTGTTATGTAATAGACGGGGATTATACGCGATGAAAACCTTTGTGGTTGATCTAGAACCAACTAATCAATTAAGTCTCTTGTCAGATCAGGATTTAGTCGATTTATGCCCCCCGATCAAACCGGACCTAGTAACGAAGAACCGTAATTCTCATCCCTTTATCAGGAGAAATTGATCAATGAACACGACTCAAGCTTTGCACTACGATGTGGTCATTATGGGGGCTGGCTTTGCTGGCTTATGTCAAGCGCGACACCTGATGCTCAAGATTCCCAATATCAAAGTTGCTCTAGTGGATCCTCGTCCCGAACAACGCACAGATAAGGACTTAAAAATTGGCGAGTCCACCATTGAAATTGCCGCTCTTTTTCTTGCCAAAGAATTGGGACTACATGATTACCTAATTGAAAATCATGCTCCCAAACAAGGGCTTAACTTTCACTGGCCCAAAAATCCAGCAAAAACTGAAACAATCGACGACTACTATCATGCTGGCTCGAACCGACAAGTTCCCATTCCCTCTTTTCAAATCAACCGCTCCAAGTTTGAACAAGACTTGCTAAAAATGGATAAAGCCATGGGAATCAACTTCTATAATGGGCAAGTTGTTGATGTTGATTTAACTCCTGGCGATGCCATTAAAACAGTTAAAATCAAGGTAGGCGATGAAAGAATGGAACTGCAAGCCAAGCACGTTATCGATGCAGCAGGGCGCAAATTCATCATCGGGCGTAAGACTGACAACCTCCTATTTGGTCCAGAAAACTTAATGGGATTAAACACGGGATCTGCCTGGGTGCGAGTCAAAAATGTAGATCGTACCATCTTTCACAGTGGCTACGATCCTCTTAATGCCTCAACCAGCCATTATTACTCAACTAATCACTATTTTGGCGAAGGACATTGGCTGTGGATGATTCCGATTGACACCCAAACAATGGAATTATCTATTGGCGTGATTCATCACCATGATGTGATTAATTCTACTCAGGTAAACAGCCGGGAAAAATTCCATGATTTCCTGCAAAATAACCACCAAATTCTTGCCAATATTATTGACAGTGGAGAAGCAGTAGATTTCCACTATTATCCACAGATTTCTGACAAAAGAAACCCCCTATTTTCTCCCGACAATTGGTATGTCCTTGGCGATACTGATTATATCTTCGATGCTTTCTATTCCTACGGAACCACCACGATTGCTTTAGCCATTGAAGGGATAACGGAGATTGTGCGGGCCAAACTGGCAGGGGAAGAATCGGCGGAACAAAAACGGGCTGCTTACAATGAGTTTAACTTAGCCTACTCCCGTATTGTCAACCGTCTCTATTGGGGACACGCCAAACAGTTAGGACAAGCCAGCGTGATGAGTTGGCGCATTTACTTTGAGTATATGTGGTGGTTTGGGGTGCAAGTTCCCATGTATGTAGGTAAATGGCATTTGGACCTCACCTATATTCCCATCTTTCTCAAAACTCTAAACAGCAATATTGATGGACTGTTTGCTGATTTAAATGAACAATTTACCGAACTAGCAGACAAGGATGTCAATATTGGCTTGATGGATTGTTACCGGGGCGATCAACTTTTCAAGGGTTATCACACTCTCAAACACTTTGATGACTTCCTGGAAAATACCAAGTTTGAACCGCGGCGGTGTAATGTCTTTGCTGGTTTAAAAGCTACCTGTTTTTATGCCGCCCTCTGGTATGCACTCTTTCAATGGAAAGGATTTGGTATCCAAGGTTGTCTCCATCCCCACCATATTTACCATTTCTTGCGCCTGTTAGGGTTGTCAGGACAAGCAACTATCGGCGAGTTAATTTATAAGTTCAAAACCAAAGGACTGCCCGCCAACAGCGAAATTGAAGCGATGCGTCAAGAGTTTAAAACTTATCAATATCAACCAAAACTCCAGCCTTGGCTGGCAGAAGCCACCAATTCTTAAGGATTTTGACTTGCATCAAATTCAACGCCCTTCTCTCAATCATCTGTGAGTGTCAATCATCTCATCAACTATCAAGGAGTTAACCATGAATTCTACCATTACTCAATCCCGAGAATACGATGTTGTCATTATGGGAGCAGGCTTTGCTGGACTGTGCCAAGCACGACATCTCATGCTCAACATCCCTAATATTCGGGTGGCGCTAATCGATCCCCGTCCCGTTGAACGCACAGACAAAGATTTAAAAATCGGTGAGTCTTTAATCGAAGTTGCCGCTTTGTTTCTCTGCAAAGAATTAGGACTACATGATTATTTAATTGAAAACCACCCCCCCAAATCTGGTCTCAATTTCCACTGGCCAAAAGATCCGGCAAAAACAGAAACCCTTGATGATTATTATCATGTCTGGGCCAACCGTCAAACTCCAGTGGGGTCTTTTCATCTACAACGGGCTAAATTTGAGCAAGATTTACTGGCGATGAATTGTCAGATGGGAGCCGATTTTTACGAGGGACGGGTCAAAGATGTCGCTCTTACTTCAGGGGATGAGCTAAAAACAGTTTACGCTAAAGTTGGCGATGAAAATATTACCCTTCAAGCCAAGCACGTCATCGATGCCGCAGGCAAGAATTTCATTATTGGACGCAAAACTGATAATGTGCTTTCTGGTCCAGAGAATCTCCTGGGACTCAATAATGGTTCAGCGTGGCTGCGGGTGAAAAATATCGACCGCACGATTTTCCACAGTGGCTATCATCCCGAAGGTGCATCTACGAGCCATTATTATGCCACCAATCACTATTTTGGCCAGGGTCATTGGTTGTGGATGATTCCCATTGATAAGCACTCGATGGAACTATCTATTGGCATTATTCACCATCACGAGGTTATTCCTGCTCATAGCATAAATAACCTTGACAAATTTTCCAATTTTCTCAAGAGCAATCATACTATTCTCTCTCAATTGATTGAAAGTGGTGAAGTAGTTGATTTTCATTACTGGCCGAAAATTGCCCACAAAAGCAAAGTTCTTTTTTCTCCTGATAACTGGTACATTATTGGGGATGCTGCCCATATTTTTGATGCTTTTTATTCCTATGGAACGACAATGATCGCTTTTGAGGTAGAAAGTGTTACAGAAATTATCCGGGCTAAATTGGCTGAGGAAGCAGCAGCAGAACAAAAACGATCCGCTTACAATGATTTCAACCTAGCTTATGCTCGTACTGTTAACTGTCTCTACCGAGATCATGCCTATCAACTCGGTCATGCTAGTGTTATGAGTTGGCGGATTTATTTCGAGTATATGTGGTGGTTTGGTGTCCATGTTCCCACCTATATTGGTAAATGGCATCTGGACTTAAATTTTATCCCCCGCTATGTGAAAATTGCCGATGGCAATGTTAATGGAATTTTCGCTGATTTATGTCAGGAATTTCATCAATTAGTGTCACAGGGTGCTAATATTGGTTTAATGGATGCCTATCGGGCCGATCAATTGCTGGGCGGTTATGGAACCTTAAAACACTTCGACGATTTCTTGGAAAATACTAAATTCGAGCCTCGGCGCTGTAATGTTTTTGCCAGCATGAAAGCCGCTTACTTCTACATTGCTATTTGGTATGCTCTCTTTCAATGGAAAGCTTTTGGCATCGCCGGTTGGTTAAATCCTAAACATTGGTATTACTTTGGTCGGATGTTGAAGCTATCGATTCAAGCCACAATCGCCGAAGTAATTTATAAGCGCAAAACCCGAGGAATAGCTGACAACAGCCAAATTGAGAAGATGCGTGAGGAATTCAAAAACTATCATTATCAACCGCAGAAGAAATCACCTTCTGTTGTTCAAAATGTGATCAGTGAAAGAGTAAAAATTGAGTCTTTTCCTGCTTAGTAGGAGCGAATAGCTGTCACTGGCGTCAACTTAAGCAAAGCCAAACTATAATCTGTCATGGCGAGATGGCATTTTTGTCAATCCCTCCCCTCGCTATGACAATCAAAAAATCATCATTTTTCCTTAATTTGAGACTAATGATGGCTGTTCACCCGTAAAAGTCCTGCTCTTAGTTGAGGTAATTATCATGGAATTAGCCACCTTTGTCTCATCCCAATTCATCTTAGAGCCTAATGAATTGCGCCGGGGAATTAACCGCATTGGCTTGAATCTTTCCGAATCAGAATTCAATGCACTCGTGCAGGGGAACTCAGTTGACTTGGAAGGTAGAGGACTGAGTGAAATTGGCTCAATATTTATCATGGCAGCCGCTGTTGCTCCACTTAATTTGGGGAAGCCGAGAACCCTGCTCAAGTTTTCTGATTTACCAACTCTTGTTGAGCCAGACATTCCGCCTGAAAATGCTAGTTGTCCTGGAATTCCAATTTACTGTTGGCTCTCTGACTTAGACAAAAAATGTTGTGTCTATCTCACCTTAACCGATAGTAAACCAGTGCTAAAGATCGGTGCTTAGTAATTAATTGTTCAGAAAAATTAAAAACGCAGAATCAGATATTCTTTCCGAACAGTTACGCTCTAATAGTATCAGGAAATACACCAATGAACAAAAGATTTTTGGCTTCCGAAAAAGTCAGCCACAGTCTAGGAAACTTATACTTGATCGGATTAACTACCCTGTCGCTCTTCAGCCTCTGTATCCCAGTGAAGGCGACATCACTAACCTGCAATCCAAAGGAGAGTTTTTGTCAGAGCAAGATCTCTGACTTGCCAACTAACCCTACTTTCGAGCCAATTAATTTTTCTGGGGAATTATCAAAATCGTCCCAGCTATTGGTAAGCGATCTTCCTCAAGGAAATGTTAGTAACACAGGGGCAAAATCCGTGAAATATATATTAGGCGGACTACTTGGGTTGACACTCCTTTCAGTGCTATTTGGCATCATCTATCAAGCCATTGGCACGAAGAGGGATAAGACTAAATACTTGCCGCCAGGCAAGCTTGTAGAGGTACAAGGTCGTCAGTTCCACCTTCATTGTACTGGAGAGGGAAGTATCACTGTTGTGATGGACTATGGCATTGGCGGATTATCTTTAGTCTGGAGTCTAGTTCAACCAGAAGTCGCCAAATTTGCGAGAGTATGTAGTTATGATCGCGCTGGGTATGGTTGGAGTGAGTCCAGTCAAAACCCTCGCACTAGCCAGCAGATGGTTGAGGAACTACGCGCTTTGCTTGATGAGGCTGGAATAGAGGGTCCCTATGTCCTAGTCGGTCATTCCTTGGGGGGGCTCAATGCTCGCTTATTCGCCAGTAAATATCCAGAGAAGGTGATAGGAATGGTTTTGGTCGATGCTGTCCCAGCGGAGGTTTATTCTCGTCTCACTCCAGCTTGGCAAGAGGGTATGAGTGGATTGAGAAAGAAATTTAGTTCTTTAGTCTGGATCGCTCGACTAGGATTATTACGGCTATCGCTCCAGTTAAAGGGAGCAGCAGCAGCACCAGATTTTATCCAAAAGTTGCCATTGGAGGTTCAACCGAAAATACTCTCCCAGTTTCTTCCTAAAACCTTTGCTACTGCCATAGCTGAAAATGAATTGATGCAAAGTAGTGCCGAGCAAGTTTGTCAAGTAGAATTAGCTAAAGATTTACCTTTGGCAGTGCTTTCCCACGGGGTCAATATGTTTGCTGATCTGTCTGTTCGAGAACCAGAGCAGGCTGAGTTGATCTGGCAAGAACTGCAAAAATCTATGGCTAATCTCTCTTCTGATAGCACCTTTGAAATCGTCGAATCTAGCGGACACGACATTCATATTTATCAGCCTCAAGTGGTGGTCGAAGCTATCCATCAAGTCGTCGAAAAATACTGTTCAAGAGAACATCAATCTGGAAGCTGAATAGTCAGTTACTCTTGGTTTTTCTCAAAAGTCAAATTATCACCTACATTCCCAAAAATATTGAGATGAATAACAAATTTTTGCCTCAGAAAAAAGTAACCCAAAGTCTAGGTTTTTCATCTTTGCTTGGGTTAACAACTCTTTCCCTTCTCAACCTAGCTGTCCCAGTTAAAGCTGCATCACTGCAATGTGATCTAGCCCAAGGAATTTGCCAGAGTGGGATCTATTATTTTCATGCTACTGCCAATATTAACGTCGATTTCAATAACCCCAATTTCGGGCCGATACCGATTAATTTTCAAGCGCAACTTGAGGGATTATCTCGCCTATTGGTCGGTACTCCAGTCGATGCTATTGTTGGCGACCCTCTCTTAGGAAATGTTGGTAGTGTTGATGGGCAACTTGATGTCATTCCCACTGAGTTTTTTACAAGATTGAGCGTATTAAACCCCCTTAATCCAGCTCTCCATCTTGAGGCTTTTATGGGTGACAATATTCCTGACTTAGCTCCTAGCCCACCAGAATCTATGCTTCCTTATAAATCTTTATACTCGGGGGGAGCGATTATTAAACAATCAACTAATCCCGTTGTAGGTGATAGCTTTTTAAGACTGTTTATTGAAGTTCAGGGAACCGTATTGGGAGTAGAACGTAATTCAACCCCAATTACCCTACAGCCATTGTCCCCCTTTACTGGGATAATTCCTGGACAACCTATTCAGTATTATACCGATCAAGAGATTAGTTTGCTGACTCCTGGACTTGATGGCATTTTTTGGACCGGTGACGAGCAATTTGAAGGAGCTAGATTGATCCCCCAAGGCGCGACGACTCACTCGTTATTACTGACCCTTACACCGATCACTGTCCCAGAATCTTCTCCTGCTTTTGCGTCTATATTAGTCGGCGTTGCTATGATTTTGATGTTCTCGAAAAAATCAGGATCATAAGTCAGCAAATAATGTCTTGGCGACTCAATACAAAAGTATTACTTTTAGACAACCCTCACGAAGTATGTCATGAAATCTCAACTCTTTGTCAAACCCAATAACTGGCTACTTATTACCTGTCTCACCATCGGGACTATGGCAACTGGTGCTGTAGGGACCTATTCAATTTGGCGCTATCAATCTTTAAAAACAACATCCCCAGTTGTCGTTTCCACTACTCCGAGAAAACTGAAAGCTGTAGCCGCTTTAGGTTATGTAGAACCAGCAGGAGAAGCAATCAAAATTTCTGCTCCTGCCTTTATGGAAGGGTCTCGCCTTGATAAACTGTTGGTAAAACAGGGAGACCAGGTTGAAGCTGGACAAGTTTTGGCTATCCTCGACAGTCGGAATAGACTCCAAGCAGCACTGAAACAAGCACAAGACCAAGTTCGCATTGCTCAGTCTCTTTTAGCTCAGGTGAAAGCTGGTGCAAAACAGG
The DNA here is from genome assembly GCA_007095845.1 of Microcystis aeruginosa Ma_MB_S_20031200_S102. GTDB lineage: Bacteria > Cyanobacteriota > Cyanobacteriia > Cyanobacteriales > Microcystaceae > Microcystis > Microcystis aeruginosa_D. Next base: position 15,098 of record SFBI01000056.1, on the reverse strand, counting down.
GGGATATTATTGCCCAAAATGCGCGATTTCAAGGTACTCGCTCCGAATTAGAAGGACAGATTACTACCCAAAAAGCTACTATTGCCAGTTTAACGGCTCAATTACAAGGGGAAAAAATGGCTCAATACGCCACTATTGAGCGACTGAAAGCTGAGTTTCACAATGCACAAAAAGATTGTCAGCGTTATAATACTTTATACCAAGAAGGTGCGGTTTCAGATCAAGAACGCAATCGCTTCTGTCTGATAGCTCAAACTAGCCAAGAAAGTCTGCGAGAAGCCAACGCTAATTTAAATCGAATTGTCACCACTCTAAGCGCAAAAATTGATGAAGCTGAAGCTAATCTTCAGCGCACGGTAGCAACTCTAGATCAGAAAATCAAAGAAAATCAAGCGACCTTAGATGCGGTTGCGGAAGTCCGTCCCGTAGATGTTGAAGTTGCTCAATCCCAATTAATCGCTGCTCAAAGTGCTGTCCAAAAAGCCAAAGCTGATTTAGATTTAGCTTTTGTTAAGGCTCCTAAAGCGGGACAAATTCTCAAAATTTATACTTGGCCCGGTGAATTAATTGGTGATAAAGGCATCCTCGATCTCGGTCAAACTAGTCAAATGTACGTCACTAGCGAAGTTTATGAAACAGATGTGAGTCGGGTTAAACTAGGACAACGGGCAAAAATTACCACCGATGGATTGATTGGGGAACTAAGGGGAACCGTCGCTGAAATTGGCTTACAAATTGGCAAAAAAGATGTCTTAGGTACCGATCCAGTTGCTGATGCAGATGCGCGAGTGGTGGAAGTCAAAATTCGTCTCGATCCATCTTCTAGTAAGAACGTGGCTAACTTGACTAATTTACAAGTCAATGTGGTGATCGATACGAACAAAACTAATCTTTAAAATATCTATCGAAAAATTACAACCCAATCACAGTCTGCTTTTAGGTTGTGTGCTAACTAAATAGTTCTATATATGAAATGAATACCTATTTAGTTAAATTTCTGATCTAGAAAGACTTTTAGCCTTCAGATAATGTTAGGGTCGAAGTCTTAAATAAGGAGTAGTATTTGTCAACAAGTCAGCGGCGAGCAATCTAGAATCTTTAGGAGGAGCAAAAGATGAAAATATTCCACGGGAAGTTACCGACAGCTTGGTTGCAATTACGCTACCAAAAAACTAGGTTACTGGTGGCTCTATCGGGGGTTATTTTTGCGGTTGTAATTGTCTTTATGCAATTGGGGATTCGGGATGCTTTGTTTGATAGTGCTGTGCGGCTTCACGAAGCTCTACAAGGGGACTGTTTTTTAATTAGTCCTCGTACTACTTCACTGATTGGTATGGAAAGTTTTCCTCAACGGCGATTACTCCAAACCTTGGCTTTTGAAGAAGTAGATTTTGTCAGTCCGATTTATTTAGATTTTGCTCAGTGGAAAAACCCTGAAACTCGTAATTATTGGCGTAATATATTCGTGATCGGGTTCGATCTCAGAAATTTGGCATTTGATTTACCCGGTCTCGCGGAAAATATGGAGCTATTAAAACTTCCCGATCAAGTTTTATTCGATCAAGATTCTCGCTCTGAATTTGGTCCTATTGTTGCTGATTTTGAAAAAAATGGCTCAGTTATTACCGAGGTTAGCAATAAGGGTAACAACCGCAAAATAGAAGTCGCTGGCTTATTTAAACTGGGAACTTCTTTTGGTTCAGATGGGAATTTAATCATGAGCCATTTGAATTTTTTAAGAATTTTTAGCAACCGTTCTTATGGATTTATTAATATTGGCTTAATTCGCCTAAAGCCAGGAACTAATATCAATAAATTTATCGAAGATATTCAAGCATATTTACCTCGTGATATTAAAGTTTTATCAAAGCAACAGTTGATTCAATTTGAGAAGAATTATTGGCAAAGCAGTACGGCGATTGGCTTCATTTTTAATTTAGGTGTTATCCTGGGAATTATTGTTGGAATTGTCGTTGTCTATCAAATTCTCTATACAAATGTTTCGGAACATCTTTCAGAATACGCCACCCTAAAAGCGATGGGTTATCGTCATAGCTATCTCTTATCAATGGTTTTACAACAGGCTTTTTTAATTGCCATTCTCGGATATATTCCGGGTTTTTTGATCTCTAATATTCAATATGAGTTTACTAAAAATGCCACCTTATTACCTGTCAATATGTCGCTTGATCGAGCGGTTTTTGTCTTTATCTTAACCTTAGTCATGGCCTTCGTTTCGGGAGCCACTGCTGTTAAAAAATTGCAAGATGCCGATCCAGCCGATATTTTTTAGAAAAAAGAAACAAATATCTATACCTCATCCCAAGGAAAGAGGCTGTCTATGGAAGTTATTGATATTCAAAACCTCAATCACTATTTCGGTCAAGGAACGCTGAAAAAACAAGTTCTTTTTCAGATCAACTTAAAAATCACAGAGGGAGAGATCGTTATTTTAACTGGCCCCTCTGGTTCTGGAAAAACAACCTTACTATCCTTAATCGGTGGCCTACGCTCTGTTCAAGAAGGAAGCTTACAGCATTTTGAAAAAGAATTACGGGGGGCTAGTGAAGAACAATTAGTCCAAACCCGCCGTCAAATTGGTTATATTTTTCAAGCCCATAATTTGTTACCCTTTCTAACCGCAAGACAGAATGTACAAATGTCGATCGAGCTTCAGGAACATCTCGGCGGGCGGGAAACAGAAGAACGCGCTGCTTTGATATTAGAAAAAGTCGGCTTAGGACATCGGATCGACTATTATCCAGATAGCTTATCTGGGGGACAAAAACAAAGGGTAGCGATCGCGCGAGCTTTGGCCGGTAATCCCCCATTAGTTTTAGCCGATGAACCAACAGCCGCCCTCGATAGTAAAACGGGACGAGACGTGGTGAATTTGATGCAACGTTTAGCCAAAGAACAGCGCCGTACTATTGTACTCGTTACCCACGATAATCGGATTTTAGATATTGCTGATCGCATTGTTCACATGGAAGATGGACGCTTGTGCGGTTGCTAATACCCATCTAGAGAAAACTCAGAAAAGGCACTCCTCAGCTTTTCGGCTAAGACTGGGATACCTCCACCGATAGATTCTGACACCAAATCTGTTTTTAATTGAGGAAACAACTTTTTTGTCTTAGCCTTAGTGGGAAGCTATGATATTTTCATGCTTGGCGGTGCCAACTTTGGCATCGAGAAGATCTCCTGAATCCTGAAAATGCAATCCCTAGACTTTACCGCCCTCAGTGCCACTTGTGCCGAAATTGCCGCCGCTTGGCTACCAGCCAGATTAGAACAAGTGTATCAAATTGATCGCCAAACCATCGCCCTCCATTTACGAACCTTCGATCGCAAGGGATGGTTAATTATTTCTTGGCATCCCCAAGGGGCGCGGCTGCATATTGGCGATCCACCGCCGAAAGTCCCTGATACCTTCACTTTCAGCGATCAATTGCGCCATCAACTCAATGGTTTTGCGCTGACAAAATTAGCATTTGTTGCCCCGTGGGAAAGAGTCATCGATCTGCAATTTGCCAAACGTCCCGATGATCCGGCGCTGTGGCATTTGTATATAGAAATTATGGGTAAATATAGCAATGTGATTTTAACAGCTGCCGATCAGCAAATTGTTACTGTTGCCCATCAAGTCAATGCCACCCAGTCTAGTGTTCGCACCGTACAAACGGGACAAACCTATCAACTACCCCCCGTTTTATTGGCAACAGACCCCAGTTTAGAAGAATCCTTGAGCAGTTGGCAAGCCAGAATTAGTTTAATCCCTAAAACTATCGAAAAACAGTTAGTTAGTACCTATCGTGGGGTTAGTCCCGTCATCGCTCGATCGCTGTTACAAAAAGCCAAAGTTAACCCGAAATTAAACACAGATCAGTTAGATACTAATGATTGGAAAAAGCTCTTTTCAGCTTGGCAAGAATGGTTAAAAATCCTTGAAAATAAAACCTTTAAACCGGGATGGACAAGAGAAGGTTATACAGTTATCGGTGGGGAAATGCTGGCAGCGGCTAAAGATGTCCAAGAATTATTAAACCGTTATTATAGCGAGCAAATTAATCAAGAAAGCTTTCAACAACTACAGCAAAAATTAAACCAAAAAATCACCTCTTTACTGACTAAACTGCAAACCAAAGCGGCAGGATTTCAAACAAGACTAGCAGAATCTGCTCATGCTGATCGCTATAAAGAGCAGGGGGATTTATTAATGGCCCATCTGCAGCAAATACAGCAGGGAATGACTAGCATTACTTTGGCGGATTTTCAGACAGGAAACCCTGTTATTATTCCTCTCAATCCCGAAAGAAATCCCGTACAGAATGCCCAATATTTTTATAAACAACATCAGAAATTAAAAAGAGCGCGGTTAGCGGTGGAACCTTTATTAGAGGAAGTGGTTAGTGAAATTAATTATCTCGAACAAGTGCGATCGAGTTTAAGTCAACTAGAAAATTATAGCAGCAGCGAAGATTTACAGACCCTAGACGAGATACAAGAAGAATTAATCCAACAGAAGTATCTAGAAAGCAATTACCAGCGTAATCGGGCGAATAATAAAGAATCCGAACCCATGCGCTTTACTACTCCCTCTGGAATAGAATTATGGATTGGCAAAAATAACCGTCAAAATGATCGGCTAACTTTTCGTAGTGCCAGCGATTACGATATCTGGTTTCATAGTCAAGAAATCGCTGGTAGTCACGTTTTACTCCGTTTAAACCCCGGTACAGTTCCAGAAGCCGCCGATCTGCAATTTGCCGCCGATTACGCCGCTTATTATAGTCGCGCTCGCCATAGTGAACAGGTTCCCGTCGTCTATACCCGTCCCAAATACGTCTATAAACCCAAGGGCGCCAAGCCCGGTATGGTGGTTTACAAACAGGAAACGGTAATCTGGGGCTGTCCTCAGAGGGTTGAGGATTACCGCAAAAAATAATTTTTTACCAAATTGTTTACTTTTTTTTACACAAAAAGGGTATTGTCTGTTACAATTGTCACTAGGGAGATAAATGCAGTTCAGGCGCTTGGGAACGCAAGAACTATATTTCCTCGGATTACAACAACAAACAACAGCAAACCAGTGGTAGCAGCCAATAGTCGGGGGAAAGACACAAAAAACCGACTATTTAGGTGATATTAAAGCGACCACTGGTATTTTATCTTCACCTAACCGGTTCTGTCACTTTCCTCAACTTTCTTTGGGGTTTCCGAGACTTATTGCCCAGATGAAAGAGGGATAGTTGGCATCCAGCTTTTTGTAAAGAAATTTAAACTTCACGCACAGTTAAGCCTCTTCGGCCTAAATAAACGACTAGAAACAGTTTTTTCGGGAGGCCGGGTTTATGGATAGCCCATTAGGGACGATGAACTTTCAACAGACAGAGCTATACAAAAGAATTCAGGCATTTGCCTTGGATCGGCCAGATAGTCAATTATCTTTCAGCCAACGATTAGCAAGAGATAACGACTGGTCATTGGGCTATACTCAGAGAGTGATCGAGGAATACAAAAAGTTTATATTTCTAGCCGTTGCAGCAGGACATCCAGTCACACCATCCGACCAAATCGATCAAGTTTGGCATTTACATCTGACCTATACGCGATTGTACTGGCAAGAGTTCTGTCCCAAAATTTTGCAAACCACATTACATCACGAGCCGACTCGTGGGGGTTCATCCGAGCAATTAAAATTTGGCAGTTGGTATAGCAAGACGCTAGAAAGTTACGAACAGTTTTTTGGACATATTCCCCCAATAGATATTTGGCCTAAACCCAAAGACCGATTCGGGCGAGATTTGCATTTTATCCGGATCAATACTCAACAAAGCTGGGTTTTGTCAAAACCTAATTTCCCAGTCTCCGTCAAACCACAACTGCGAAAAATAGGCATCTTTACCTTTTTAGCCTTCCTTTCACTGATGATAACTGGCTGTCAGATAATCTCCCAAATTCCTAACCCAATGAATTTTACAGGTCCGGAATTTTTAACCTTCTATATTTCCCTAGGAGTAATGGGAATCGCTTTGGCAGCCTGGCTACGTTTTTCCCTGTGCCTAGTTAGCGCTAATACAAAGCAGCAACCTGATTTAAATACTTACGAGATAGCTTTCTTGGCGGGGGGCAATCATCGCCTGATTATGGCCGCAATCACCAGTTTGGTAAAACAAGGCTATGTGGAGGTATTAAAAGAAGGCAAACTGGTGGTGACAGGAAAGATCGATGCTATTGCCGATCCTGTAGAAAAGGCGGTTGCCCAAGATATTTTGGCCACTGATGGGGCAATTAAACAGGTTTTCCAGAAGTCTCAAGGAATGAAAGATAGCATTCGTTCCCGCCTAAAACAGCTTGGTTTGTTTCTGAGCGATACCCAAGCATTGAAAGCGCAAATTTATCCATCATTGATTGTGGTTATTCTTCTAGGAATAGGCTTGTGCAAAATGGCGGTGGGAATTTCTCGCGATAAGCCCGTTGGTTTACTTCTCATCTGTATATTTGGGCTTCTAGTTTTGGGAGCAAGGTTTTTTGTCAAACCACAGCGCAGCCCTTATGGAGAGATCATTTTTAAGGATTTAACAAATCGCTTACAACCTTTAAAAACAGCCAATAACAGCGATTCTGAACTGGTACTTGCGGTTGGGTTGTTTGGAGCAACAGTTCTGATGGCCGATACTGCTTTAGCAGACTTGTATCAAATGCTGACTCCCACTGCTGCTGCTAGTAGCGGCGGTGATGGTGGTAGTGGCGGCAGTGATGGCGACAGTGATGGCGGCGACAGTGTCGGTTGTGGTGGTTGTTTTCCTATTTGTGGTGTTTGATTGAGTTCAAGGCTATTAACAGCCGCTCGATCATTCCGTTGAACATTCCTGCCACCGTAGCTCTATTAATTTTTGCCTTAATCTCCTCTCTGGTTTGATTGCTTAAGTAGGGTTGGCTTAATAAGCTAAAACGCATCTTAGATGCGTTTTAGCTTACAAGTAGTCGTGCAAAATTAATTTTCCTGCAGCCGGAAGGCGTCAAAACATCTAGGCTTTTCCTTGATCCCAGTAATGTAAACTTTAATTAAGAGAAAGACTTCTAGCTCCGATCCGATGTTATATTAATAATTGAGGCTAAAGAGAAAAGCCTCCCTGACAGATCAACTGGCAAGGTTATAAAGGTCAAGTTCACAAAGGAGTAAACCCTGTTAAAGTTACATTCTGTCTCGATAACGACGGTAACAGCGATCGACCTGAACGCTCATATTTCCTAGAGTAGAGAACAAGGGAGTTAGGCAATTGCAACTAAGGTTCAATGCTTCTCCAACCAGTCTCAAGTTATGAGGGGAAATACCTGAGAATCGGTAAACTGATCGCTGTTATTGTTTGTCAACGCCAGTAATTGATAATTGCAGTCGCTCTCCTTTGATGAGATAATAGAAAGTCTTCTGTTCAAAAGGATATTCGGTAGGATGCGACTCTCTCAACAGCTTTTTGTCACCCTCCGGGAAGACCCGTCCGAGGCGGAAATCCCTAGTCATAAATGCTTAGTCCGTGCTGGTTACATTCGTCGTATCGGCAGCGGTATTTACGCCTATTTACCCCTGATGTGGCGGGTTTTGCAGAAAGTCTCCCAGATAGTCCGGGAAGAAATGAATAAAGCCGGCGCCCAAGAATGTTTACTTCCCCAACTGCAACCGGCGGAACTCTGGCAAGAATCGGGCCGTTGGGACACCTACACGAAAGCAGAAGGGATTATGTTTGCCCTGATAGACCGGCAAAAGCGGGAGTTAGGATTAGGACCGACTCACGAAGAAGTAATTACTGCCGTCGCTCGTGATTTAATTCGTTCCTATCGACAATTACCAGTTAATTTATATCAGATTCAAACTAAATTTCGCGATGAAATTCGCCCTCGTTTTGGCTTAATGCGGGGACGGGAATTTATTATGAAAGATGCCTATTCTTTCAATCTCGACGAGGAATGTTTAAAGAAAACCTATCGAGCGATGGATATAGCTTACCGCAATATTTTCCGCCGTTGTGGGGTAGCTTTTCGGGCAGTAGAAGCCGATTCTGGAGCGATTGGCGGTTCCGCATCCCAAGAATTTATGGTCCTAGCTGATGCTGGGGAAGATGAGGTTTTATTTACTGCCGATGAAAAGTATGCGGCTAATGTGGAAAAAGCCGTTTCTTTGCCAGCAGATAAAGTGGCTTCTCCCTTGAAAAAGTTTGCTAAAAAAGAGACTCCTAACACCAACACGATCGAAAGTTTAGCTAAATTTCTCGATTGTTCTGCCACTGCCATTGTTAAAAATGTTCTCTACGAAGTGGTTTATGATAGCGGTATAACTGTTTTAGTTTTACTGCATATTCGTGGTGATCAAGAAGTTAACGAAGTTAAACTACAAAATGAATTAGTTAGACAGGCGAGCCGTTATAATGCTAAAACAATTTTGGCTTTAAAAATACCCGATGCTGCTGCTCAACAGAAATGGGCAACTCAACCCTTACCTTTAGGTTATATTGCTCCCAACTTAGAAGATAATTTACTCAAAAAAGCCAGCGATATAGCTCCTAAGTTTTTACGCATAGCAGACAACACGGTGACAGACTTAGAAAACTTTATCACTGGTGCTAATGAAACTGGATTTCATGTAGTGGGAGCCAATTGGGGTCAAGATTTTATCTTACCGGAATTAATCGTCGATCTACGCAAAGCCCAGGTAGGCGATCGAGCTATTCACGATCCTAATCAAACCTTGCAAAGTGCTAGAGGAATTGAAGTCGGTCATATCTTCCAATTGGGCTATAAATATTCTCAAGTTATGAATGCTTTTTATACCAATGAAGCAGGAGAATCTACCCCCATTTGTATGGGTTGTTATGGTATAGGAGTATCCCGTTTAGCCCAGGCAGCCGTAGAACAATCCTACGATAAAGATGGTATTATTTGGCCGGTAGCTATTGCCCCTTATCAAGCGATTGTGGTTATTCCTAATTTAGCCGATGCCGAGCAGGTAAAAACCGCCGAAAGTTTATACAATGATTTAAATCAAGCGGGCATTGAAACCCTTTTAGATGACCGGGATGAACGTGCAGGAGTTAAGTTTAAAGATGCGGATTTAATTGGGATTCCCTATCGCATTGTCACGGGTAAATCTCTCAAATCGGGTAAGGTGGAATTAGTCGAAAGAGCGAGTAAAAAAGCGTCAGAAGTAGCAATTAATGAGGTGGTTTCCTATGTAAAAACTGCTATTTCAAAAATAAACACTTCCTATTGAGTGAATATATCTGGTGGAGATTTTGGGATTGTAGTTCCTGCTCAAAATATTCGCGTAATTAGTCAGTGCAATAAGAAAAGTTAACTAATAATGGACGAACAGCACTCCTTGACTGTATCATAGCAGATAAGCCGTTCGTAATTTAAATTGCTGTTGAGACGAGGCAAGAGGCAAAAAGCAACAGTAAAGGGATTGGGAGAGGTTCGGCTAATCTAAGAATAAGCGGTTTAAATGCGTCTTAGCTTATGACAATTAACGACTAACTCCTGTCCAGCTTAATCAATGCCCCAGACTTCGACCCAGAACAGATGGGGGAGGCCTTTTGTTGTGAACTTATGCCCACAGTTAACTTTACTTTTGTCCAACTACTTAGACCTGAAAAACTGACGCTATTTTATGATTAATTTAACCCGGCAAGATACCGAAACGCTTGATCGCATTTTAGCTGTAACTCGTGCCGTCGGTTGGGGGGGGGCTAGAATTCTCCAATCCTACTACCGCGGTGAACAGGATTTAGCCGTCAACGAGGAAAAAAAAGGCGGACCAGTGACGGCAGCGGATTTAGCGGCAAATCACTATATTTTAGGAGAATTACAAACAAAGTTCTCTGATATCGACTTTGGTTATCTGAGCGAGGAAACCCATCAGGGCAATGAAGCTATCCCAAAAGATTGGGTATGGATTATCGATCCTTTGGACGGAACCCGTGATTTTATCGACAAAACGGGAGAATATGCCCTGCATATTGCTTTATGTTATCAGGGAAGACCGATGATCGCCGTGGTTGCCCTACCGGATCAAGAAAAACTCTATTTTGCCCAAAAAGGAAAAGGCACTTTTCTAGAGAGTAGCGACGGAAATATTACACGGATAAAAGTTGCTAATAAAGATAAAATTACCGACCTCTATCTGGTGGTTAGTCGTACCCATCGCGACCAACGTTTTGATAATCTATTAAGTCAAATACCCTTCTTAGGTAAAAATTATGTGGGTAGTGTGGGCTGTAAAATTGCCACAATCCTCGAACAAAAATCCGATGTTTATATCTCCCTATCGGGGAAATCGGCGGCTAAAGACTGGGATTTTGCAGCCCCAGAGTTAATTTTAACAGAAGCAGGCGGCAAATTTTCCTATTTTGATGGTCAACCAGTGTACTATAATCGCGGCGATGTGCGACAATGGGGTGGGATCATGGCTACTAATGGTCCTTGTCATCAACAACTTTGTCAGTTGTCCACGGCAATCCTCGCCACAATTGATGCCCCTGTCTAATTTATCCCCCCTAACCGAGAATCAGAGATTGGCCAAAGGGAAGTTCCCTTTTCACAAAAAGCGACAACCTCTGTTTTGGGTGGTGATTCGGTAGTAGTGATGGTGGCTTAATCCTTTGCTTTGCAGTGCATTGTAAGCTGTTTTGAATCTAAATTGCATATTCGATTTTTCCTCCTGCCCCCTACCTCCTGTCTGATCTCAACAAGCAATTTAAATTACGAAAGCTTAATCATGACCAACTCACTCCAGTTACTCCAGCAATACCTCGCAGAGAAATTCTTTCTAGAAGCAGTAGGTCTATTAATTTGGCTCTTCTAGGTTCTGTGTGATAAGTTTAACTTACAATATGATCGATCAATCTTTGTGTCCTTTGTGTCTTTGTGGTTCGTTCCACCCCCTCGCTAGGAGGAATGTATCTTAGAATGCATTTTACCCACTAAACCTAAGAGAGCCGTAGGGAGGGTGGGGAGAATAAATAAAAGCAATCTCCTGACTACTGACTCCGTTCGGACTTCGGTGTGAGACTTCGGACGTTCGACAAGCTCACTAACACGAGCGGACGGTGAGTCTGTCGAAACGCCGCGTGATCTCAGTCGAACGCTGCGCTCACGGACGAAGTCCGACACCTGAGAGCTAAGGGTTATCAATGCTAGGATAAAGGCTTGAGTAAAGAACGATCGAGCCAAAGCCATGTCATCGACAGAAGTAAAAACCCCACCCCCAGACAGTCCGGAATTCCTCGATGAATTACCCGGAGAAGTGGAAATGTCCTTATTCGACCATTTGGAGGAGTTGCGGCGCCGGATTTTTTATAGTTTAATTGCTGTGGCTGTAGGTGCGGTGGGATGTTTTATCTTCGTTAAACCCCTAGTGCAAGTGCTGGAAGTTCCCGCCCAAGGGGTAAAATTTTTGCAGTTAGCTCCGGGGGAGTTTTTTTTCGTCTCCCTAAAAGTAGCTGGATATAGCGGCATACTGGTGGCTAGTCCCGTCATTCTCTTGCAAATTATCCTCTTTGTGTTGCCGGGGTTAACCCGTCGCGAACGACGTTTAATTGTCCCGGTAGTGTTAGGATCGAGTCTTTTATTTTTTGCCGGTTTATTTTTTGCCTATATTGCTCTGATTCCCGCCGCTTTAAACTTTTTTGTCAATTATGGGGCGGAAGTAGTCGAACAAGCTTGGTCGATCGAGCGCTATTTTGAATTTGTCTTACTTTTACTGTTTAGTACCGGCATCGCCTTTCAAATTCCCGTTATTCAATTGATTTTGAGCTTTTTAGGCATTATTTCCTCGAAAACGATGTTATCGGGGTGGCGTTTCGTGGTTTTGGGTGCGGTGATTTTAGGCGCAATTTTAACCCCTTCCACAGATCCTCTCACCCAATCCCTGTTAGCAGGGGCGGTCTTGGGTCTATACTTTGGGGGGATTGGGGTAGTGAAATTAACAGGACGTTAACTAGCTATTAGCCGTCATAGGAGACAGGATTGGGAATTATGAATTATAAATTATGCATTATGAATTGACGAGCGGGGAGCAGGGATAACAAAGCTGCCTTTTGCCTTTTCTGGCTGATGGCTGATGGCTTAAAAGCTGATAAAATTTGACGGCTGAAAACTAATTAAGCCAGAAAGCTAGAGATTGATTCTAGATTGAGTAACAAAGTGAAATATTTTTTCTTAACGGCAGGTTGGACAATAGGACGGGTGTGGGAATTTGGCGGTTTGTGGGATCACGCTAGTAGTTGGCGACGACCACCACAGATAGAGCGATTAAATATCGGTATTTTAGAGGGAGAACAGGTTTTATGGCTTTATAAGGTGGAAGAAGCTGTGATTATGGTGGAAGTTGCCCCCAAGAGTTCAGAAATTGCCGATACTGTCCCCACTATCGGGCAAGTGGTGCTAAAACGCTTGATTAGTGCCGAACAAGTCCTCGAAATCCTGCAAAATGCCGAAGAACTGCTGAGGAAGTAATTAGGGTTTGCCGAATAATGGTAAAACCCTTTTAAAATAAGGCTTTTGACCTATTAGAATCCGATGTTCATGCTGCGAAAATGGGATTAGAACCTTCAAAAACCTTGCATTATTCTTCTTGTAGTACATAAATTAGTACAAAAAAGGAGGCAACAAAGCCTGAAACTCCTTCCTCACAGCCTCGGATCATTCTACCTGACCCTACCCTAGGCCTTTTTCAGAAGAAATTAATTAATAATTATTCTCAATTATTTTAGAAGATTACTCTAGCTGCGATCCAAGATTCATGCTGAAAAGCCTTGATTTTCAAAGGCTGATCAGGCTAAAAATACTGATGTATTAAAGGATACCGAGCAACTGTAACAATTCTTAACTTGACTTTATTGAGAATTATTCTAGACTAAGACTTAAAGCTTATTGCATATTATTATCAATAAGCTTGGTTCTATTTTCCTTAAAAGATGCCATGCAGACCTACGATAATCCTCAGATCGAGTACGACTGGTGGGCAGGAAATGCCCGTTTTGCCGATAAATCAGGCTTATTTATCGTCGCCCACGTTGCCCAAGCTGCTTTAATCGCTTTTTGGGCAGGAGCCTTCACCTTATTTGAAATTTCCCAGTATCGCCCCGATATAGCCATGGCAGAACAGGGCTTAATTTTACTGCCGCACCTAGCCACTTTAGGCTTTGGAGTCGGAGAAAATGGGCAAATCATCGATATCTATCCCTTTTTCGTGATTGGCTCAATTCATCTGATTTCTTCGGCAGTTTTGGGAGCAGGAGCCTTATTTCACCTGTTAAGAGTCCCAGAAACCCTGAAAGATTCCTCCGGTCCGGGGAAAAAATTCCATTTCGATTGGAGTGAACCCCGACAATTAGGAGTTATTCTCGGTCATCACCTGCTCTTTTTAGGTATAGCTGCATTATTATTAGTGGCCAAAGCTATGTACTGGGGGGGATTATACGACGCAACTATCGGCGCTGTCCGAGTCGTTAGTGAACCAACCCTCGATCCTTGGGTTATCTATGGCTATCAAACCCACTTCGCTACTGTGGACAATCTCGAAGATTTAGTCGGTGGTCATATCTACGTCGGTTTAATGTTAATTGGGGGCGGTATCTGGCATATTATCGTTCCCCCGCTCAAATGGGCGAGAAATGTGCTGATTTTCTCTGGAGAAGCCATTTTATCCTATTCTTTGGGCGGAATTGCCCTCGCTGGTTTCGTGGCCGCCTATTTCTGTGGGGTAAATACCCTCGCTTATCCAGTCGAATTTTACGGGCCAATTTTAGAAGTGAAGTTAGGAATTGCTCCCTACTTTGCCGACACGGTGAAATTGCCCTTTGGAGTGCATACGGCGCGCTGTTGGTTAGCTAATACCCACTTTTTTCTCGCTTTCTTCTTTTTACAAGGTCATCTCTGGCACGCTTTACGCGCGATGGGTTTTGACTTTAAACGAGTAGAAAAAGCCTTAAATGCGATAGAAGCCTAGTTTTTTTGAGGAAGATTAGGATAAATTATCGATTTTCCTAATTTTCCCCGCTGATCAATCTTTCTAACTGTCCCTTATGCCTTACTGTACCTGTTGTAACACCAAATTGCTGCATCACATTGGACGCTCTCGCTCTTATTGGTACTGTAGTTCTTGCCGGCAGGAAATGCCAGTTTCAGAGGGAGCAAACTGTAATCAGGGGCTTTATGCCCTATCAAGGAGAATTAAGAGTTAAACTCACTTATTTCACAACAAGGACAAATTTTATGGCAAAAATTGGCTTATTTTTTGGCACGCAAACCGGCAAAACCGAAACGGTGGCGGAAATGATTCAGAAAGAATTTGGAGGTGAGGCAATTGTAGAATTACACGATATCTCCTCCGCTTCTACCGAGGATTTTGCCCCCTACGATGCCCTGATTATCGGTTGTCCCACATGGAATATCGGCGAATTACAAAGCGATTGGGAGGGTTTTTACGATGAATTGGATGACATTGATTTCGTCTCCAAAAAGGTCGCTTATTTCGGGATGGGGGATCAAATCGGTTATGCGGATAACTTTCAAGATGCTCTGGGGATACTGGAAGAAAAAATCGCCTCCCTAGGGGGTAAAACCGTCGGTTACTGGCCGACAGAAGGTTACGATTTTAACGAGTCGAAAGCCCTAAAAAACGGCAAATTTGTCGGTTTAGCCCTCGATGAAGACAACCAATCCGATTTAACTGAACAACGGATCAAAACTTGGGTCGCGGGACTTAAGGGCGAATTTGGCGTTTAGTTAGCTATCAATCAGTTATCAGTTATCAGTTACCAGTGAATAGTATTAAGTGGCTAGTTCGCAGCTTTCTTTTCACCGATTACTGATTACTGTTTACTGGACGGCTACGCCGTGCCTTTGGCAACACTGAAAAATCCCCCATCTCCTTGATTATTATGTCTCGATTACCTGATGCAGTTTGGATTAATGTTAACCGCTCAACTAAACTTACTCAAACTTACTTAAAAGCCTGAAAGCTTACTCATTCGTAGTTCGACAGGCTCACTAACAAGTGGGTCAAGCACTACAGGATTAAACGGCAAACCCTTTAT
>SFBI01000055.1 GCA_007095845.1 Microcystis aeruginosa Ma_MB_S_20031200_S102 | reverse complement strand
GTCGATTAAGAAATGTTACAAATTACATGGGTACATGAAGAAAAGTTAAGGGGTGTATCCATTGATAGATAAGGGTTTTCGGCTATTATGGTATATATGTATGGGGGAAGTTCAGTTATTAGGCTTAAAAAATACCGAATTAATCACTCTTAGTGCCTGTCAAACCGCCAAAGAAGCCAACGCAGACGGACAGGAAATATCGGGACTTGCTTACGTCTTAGAAAGAGCCGGCGCTAAATCAGTAATTGCCAGTCTTTGGAACGCTGAAGACAAAACCAGTGCGGAAATTATGACTCAATTTTATCAAAATCTCAAGAATGGTATGACGAAAAGTGAAGCCATGCGACAGGCGAAATTGAGTCAAATTAAAAGCCATCCTTTCTTTTGGTCGCCCTTTATTTTGATTGGGTCTGCTAATTGAAATTGGCATAATATAGCGGCATTCAGAACAGTGAACATTTATACCAAACCCTGTTATAATAAATCCGTTGAGTATAGGCTACATATCAGGACAGGCAAAAGGCAAAAGGAGAAATAAATAATCAGTTTTTAATAACCAGATTTACTATTAGATATAGTATCGCAGAATCAACACTATTTCAAGATTCTTAATCCGCAACGGGATCGATCACGATCACTTTAAATTCTGAGGCAGAAATTATAGTTGTCGATCCCATGTTGCATTTTTTACATAGGGGAGGAACTGCATAGCAATTTGATGATATTGATCATGAGGATTGAGAATTGCTTGGATAAAGACCGTATCTAAAAAAAGTTTGGACTTATTCATCGCTTATATTTCTTTTGGGAGTATCATATAAATAATGATCGTGTTACCTTGACCAATCTTCTGGAGCTTCATAGGTGCCAGCCATTTCTTCTAACAGTTCCCAAGCATTTTTATGGTTATTTTCTAGTGGATCTTCCCGGGAAATAATTTGGATGATGTAATGGGTATTGGGTTCTAATTCAATCTTTTCTTCGGGACGGAAAACCATTCCATCATAACTAACTCGTAGGTTTTTTATCATAATGGATTGTTGAGAAGTAATTCGAGTACGGCCTACACAGTGCCTTAAGGCTACTGTAACACACCCTCTCAACTATAACTACCGTGCGATCGCACCCTCTTCTAGATGCCGATATTCTGCTAAAGATGGGAAAATATCAGTCTTTTAGGGTCAAGGTCGATCCTCGTGGGTGGGGAAACGGAGGGAATTTTCGGCCATGGTGACAACAGTAATCGTTTTTCCCAACCTATCGAAAAACTCGACAATATACCCCGTTTCTAATCCCTCAATTTGATGTTTTTCTAGCAATTTCCCACGTCTCCCACGGATAATCTTTCTTCGGGAATGTCTTTTAATAAAATCACATTGAGTAAAGTTCATAATTGATGATTATTATTTTGAGTTAAGAAATCTAGAAAATCTTTTGCTTTTACGATCTGAATATTTTGATATTCAACCAGTGAAAGAAGATGTTTGTCTCCCGTGATAATATGGGTCGCCTTGCCAGCGATCGCACATTCTATGATCATATCGTCATCGGGATCGGCAGATACTAGGGCAAGCTCTTGATTAATTCTGACAATTCGAGAAAATTGGCAAACTTCTTCAATAATTTCCTCGGTTTTTTCTTCAGAAAGTGTAAATTTTACAATAAGCTTTTCTGAAAACTCATCTAAAATTTCTTGGCAAGTTACCGATTGTATCCGCCCGTTTCTTGCCATAGACACGCACAGAAGTGGACTTCCACCAGGGAAAAGCAAGGCAGAAATTAGTATATTGGTATCAAAAACGACAATGGGAGCCACTATTTTTCATGAACGATATTATCGACAAACTCTTCTTTTTCTTCTTCCGTCATGGTATCCCAATCATAGCCGCGTTCTTTGGCTACGATTCGAGCTTTGTCAATGGCGTATTTAGACAAGGATTCCCATCGGTCCGACTGACTGAGGATGAGAATTTTATAAACTTCCCGTTGCTGTGCTTCGGGGAGTTGTTTGAATAAGTCGATAACTTGTTCGTTGCTTAAGGTTAAGTTCGGCATAGGTCGCTATCTAGACACTAGCATGATTAACCAGTTTAACACGGGTTCTTAGAGGGGTGGGTTTTCGGTTCGCCTATCCCTTCCGGGCTTCGATCGGTTAGAATCGAGAAATTGTACCAAATCTGGTTATTTTTGCATGAGTAGAAAACGGGTTTCTCGGAGAAACCCGTTTTCTGTGCGTTACTCAACAGATTTAATATTATCGGCCGAGAAAGTCCTTTCATCTTCCCGCTTGCCGTAAAATTATGATTGTCTCTGTCCAAGAAGCTCAAGCCAAACTGCCCGAACTGATATACAATTTCAAACTAGGGGAAGAATTGTTAATTACCGATAATAATTTCCCACTGGCAAAATTAAGCCGATGATAAAGAACACTTACAAGACTTCTCGGAGTATCTGCTTTGAAATGTCTAATCGATAGCCATACTCTGCTCTATTACACACTCAAGGAATCCCGACTCAGTAGCAGCACCCATCAACTTCCTAAAGGGTGGCATAAATCGACTAAATCCTTATCTGGCAAGAGTTCTATTGATTAGTTCGTTCTAGATCGAAAACAATTGACAAAATCGCATCAATGTCCTTCTCTATAAGGGTTTCATCCCTTATAACTCCGTCCATTGCATAGCACAAACCGAAGAACCCGTCAGATGGTGACTTTCTTAATAGATCCATCAATTTTTCGGATGGTAACTTTCTTAATGCATCCATCAATTTTTCGGTTTTCATTCGTCTTAAGTTTAAGCCAGAAGGAGTGATAAGAGAATGGCATGATGGTAACTTTCCTACTAGATCCATCTTTTGGGATGGTGACTTTCTTAATGGATCCATCAATTTTTCGGATGGTAACTTTCCTACTATATCCATCAATTTTTCGATGGGATATTGTCTATCTTCTATAGAATTTGCTTCTTCTTGTATTAATCCTACTTCTTCAGGAGTTAATATCAGTCCTTCAAGTTTCTGCTCCGCGTTCTTGATTGTTTCAATTAAGTCTCGGTGTTTTTCTTCGGCCACACTTAAGTCGTCATTGGTAAAAAGATTATTATGAGCTACTTTGTTTCTGATTTTATACAGTTTCTCCCAATTAGATTGAAAATTTCTGTCTTTAAATGATTCCTTAAAAAACTTATCATAGTTGCTTTTAATTTCTTCTTTTAATTTACGAATTGCTTCGGGAGTTTCTTCAAGCCCATCAATTTTTTTAATTAAATCCTCTTTGGTTATACAACCAGATGAAAGCTTGTATATATACTCACCTAAATCATTAAAATCTATCAGATAGAGTTTATTGTCAATATAGCTTGCAAATTTTGTTTCATTATTTTTTCTGTCATTAACTTTCTTGCTAAAATCTTGGGGGGCTTCCGTTTTCCACCAATTCACTCCTATCTTGGTTGTCATGAATTTCGTTATGTAGGCTCTTAAATGGTTTTCCACACGATAAATATAAGGATAAATTTGAACAGCAATCTGCTCAGAAATTTCGTCTTTTACTATATACAGTGTTTCTAATTTTTGTTCTTTGAAAAAATTTAAAATTGGAATACGTTGAGGTTCTAAACAATCATATTCTCCCTTTATAACAATTGAAAAACCTGTAATACATTTATCTTTGCTGTCTTGATCAAATTTAATTGGATTTACTGTAATTTCTATAAAATTATCCTTGATTTGGCGACTGTTACAATCTATTTGTTGTGTTCCCTTCCAAAATGAATTATTCGAGGCGAGAAGATGGACTAAATTATCAGGAGTTTTGATATGAGATTGATTAGAAGTGTCAAATGCAAAAATTTCAAAGGTGAGAAAATTGTTTTGTGTGTCCATTGGAATGACAGGAGTTAGGTCTATAAACAACATCTAACCTCTATTTTAACTTGTCTATTGAAAAAAAGGGGGCTTATTCAGCCCCCATTAAACTCTAACTACCGCCAATCCTTGCCACATCGCGGGCGTTGGCTTCAAAAGCGGCATCAAGGGCAGAATCGCCGGTTAAACCGGAATCTAACGCCTCCTTAATACACTGCAACATCCGCTTATAATCCTTGGGCATTACCTTAACAAACTTGGGCAACATTTCCGACCAATTTGCTAAAACCAGGGCTGCTTTTTGACTATGGGTGTAATCAGCATGGCGTTGAATTAACTCGCGTAAATCGTCGATTTCTTCCCCTTCTAGTGCCTCTAAAGCCACCATTTGGGTATTGCAACGAGTGGCGAAATCCCCCGACTCATCGAGGACGTAGGCGACACCACCACTCATCCCGGCGGCGAAATTGCGACCGGTGGGCCCTAAAACAACGACTTTACCCCCCGTCATGTACTCACAGGCATGGTCGCCAACGGCCTCAACCACGGTATTAACCCCAGAATTGCGGACACAGAAACGTTCCCCAGCAACCCCAGAAATATACACCTCACCACTGGTTGCACCGTATAAAGCCACATTACCGATGATAATATTCTCCTCGGCCACAAAAGTGGAACCTTTGGGCGGATAAACGATGATTTTGCCGCCGCTTAAACCCTTGCCCACATAATCATTGGCATCCCCCTCTAACTCCAGTGTCACCCCTTTGGGAACAAAAGCACCGAAACTCTGCCCCGCGCTGCCCTGAAAATGGAGATGTACGGTATCTTCCGGTAAACCCTCCCAGTGACGTTTAGTGATTTCGTTGCCTAAAATCGTCCCCACCACGCGGTTAATATTTTTAATCGGTAGTGTTGCCTTGACTTTTTCGCCTTTTTCAATGGCATCCTTGCATAAATCCAGTAAAACGGTTATATCCAAGGACTTATCTAAACCGTGGTCCTGGGGAATCTGGCAATAGCGTCCTACCTCTGGAGCTACCTCTGGTTGATAGAGAATTGGAGTTAGGTCAATTCCTTTCGCTTTCCAATGTTCTACCGCCTGTTTTGGCTCTAATACATCAGTTCGCCCCACCATTTCATTTAAGCTGCGGAATCCCAATTCGGCCATAATTTCCCGCACTTCCTGAGCGATAAATTTCATGAAATTCACCGTATATTCGGGATCCCCGATGAAATTCTGCCGTAATAACGGATCCTGAGTCGCTACCCCCGCCGGACAGGTATTAAGATGACAAACCCGCATCATAATACAGCCCAACGTCACCAGTGGCGCGGTCGAAAAACCGAATTCTTCCGCCCCCAATAGCGTCGCCACCACCACATCGCGCCCAGTTTTCATCTGGCCATCGGTTTCCACCGCAATGCGACTGCGAAGATTATTTAACACCAATGTTTGATGGGTTTCTGCTAGTCCCAACTCCCAGGGTAAACCCGCGTGTTTAATCGAGGTTTGGGGTGAGGCACCGGTCCCACCATCGAAACCAGAGATTAAAACCACGTCGGCGTGAGCTTTAGCGACTCCGGCGGCGATTGTGCCAACTCCCACCTCAGAAACCAGTTTTACGCTCACTCTCGCCGCGCGATTGGCATTTTTTAGGTCATGAATCAACTCCGCTAGGTCTTCAATCGAGTAGATATCGTGGTGGGGTGGGGGAGAAATTAAACCAACTCCGGGGGTGGAGTGACGGACTTTGGCAATCCAAGGATAGACTTTTTTACCCGGTAATTGACCGCCTTCCCCTGGTTTTGCCCCCTGGGCCATTTTTATCTGTAATTCTCGCGCTTGGGAGAGGTAAAGACTGGTGACACCAAAACGGCCGGAAGCTACCTGTTTAATGGCACTATTTTTCGAGTCTCCCCGTTCATTTGTCCAAGTGTAGCGCTCGGAATCTTCGCCCCCTTCCCCGGTGTTCGACTTGCCACCGATACGATTCATGGCAATAGCGAGGGATTCGTGGGCCTCTTTGGAAATGGAACCGTAACTCATGGCCCCGGTTTTAAAGCGTTTCATAATCGCTTCAATCGGTTCCACTTCTTCGATGGGGATACTTTCCCGGTTTTTAAAGGTTAATAGTCCCCGCAGGGTGAAGAATTTTTGATTTTGTTGGTTGACCAGTTGGGAATACTTCTTAAAGAGGTCGTATTTGCCCAATTTTACCGCTTGTTGCAGGGTATGAATGGTTTCTGGGCTAAAAAGATGGGCTTCCCCGTCCTTACGCCATTGATATTCACCGCCAATATCGAGGGTATGCACATTCACATCCCGGTCGGGGAAAGCGTGGCCATGTCTGAGTAGGGATTCTTTGGCAATAATTTCTAAATCGGCCCCTTCAATGCGGGAAGCTGTCCAAGTAAAATAGCGATCGACTACCGATCGATTTAAGCCGATAGCCTCGAATATTTGCGCCCCACGGTAGCTTTGCAGGGTAGAAATGCCAATTTTAGAGGCCACTTTAATTACGCCCTTGGTGGCGGCTTTTATGTAGTTTTTACAGGCGGTCTGGTGGTCAACTCCCACCAATAAACCTTCCTCGATCATACTGCCGAGGGTGGCAAAGGCTAGATAGGGATTAATCGCACCGCAACCATAACCGAGTAAAAGGGCGTAGTGATGCACTTCCCGGGGTTCGCCGGATTCCAGGACAAGACCGACTCTGGTGCGGGTTCCCTGCCGGATGAGATGATGGTGCAAACCAGCAACCGCCAGCAGTGAGGGAATCGGGGCGTGATTTTTATCGATACCTCGATCGCTTAAAATAATAATACTCGCGCCCGCTAAAATTGCCTCGTCCACCTCTTGACAAATTGCCTCAATTGTGCTACGCATTCCCTCGACTCCCGAAGTGGGATCGAAGAGAATGGGAATAGTCACGGTGTTAAATTCGCTATTGCCCTGTAAACGCGCTAATTGGGCGTTGGTGAGGATAGGAGAGTTAAGTTTAATCAGGTGACAGCTTTCTGGCTGCGGATCCAAGAGATTTCTCTCCGCACCGATAGTGGTGATGGGAGAGGTGATAATTTCTTCGCGAATCGAGTCAATCGGGGGGTTAGTGACTTGGGCGAATAACTGCTGAAAGTAATCATAAAGCAGTTTTGGGCGATCGGACAAGACGGCTAGGGGTGTATCGGAACCCATGGAACCCACTGCTTCCACTCCATCCCGGCCCATGGGGGCTAATAAAAGACGTAATTCCTCAAAAGTGTAACCGAAAGCGGTTTGCTGTTGAATTAGGGAAACAGCAGTTTCCGGTGGAACAGTTTCCACCGCCGGTAAATCATCTAAATTGACTAAATTTTCGTTTAACCACTGGCGATAGGGATGAGCTTTGGCAATAGCTTCTTTTATCTCCTCATCGGCCACGATACGACCTTCTTTCATATCCACAAGGAACATCCGGCCGGGTTGCAGACGACCTTTTAAAGCGACGCGTTCCGGTTCAATGGGTAAAACTCCCGCTTCCGATGCCATAATTACTAGGTCATCCTTAGTGACGTAGTAACGGGAAGGACGTAAACCATTGCGGTCTAACACTGCTCCCATCATCGTACCATCGGTAAAAGCGATCGAGGCCGGACCATCCCAGGGTTCCATCAAACAGGAATGGTATTCATAGAAAGCTTTTTTCTCATCACTCATCGATTCATGGGCTGCCCAGGGTTCAGGAATCATCATCATGACAGCGTGAGGGAGAGAACGCCCCGATAAAACCATTAATTCTAGGGCATTATCAAAAATTAAGGAGTCACTACCCTCGATATTAATAACCGGCTGGATTTTTTTGATGTCTTCCCCGAATAAGGGTGAGGCAAACATCGACTGACGGGCGTGCATCCAGTTAATATTACCTCGCAGGGTATTAATTTCGCCATTGTGGGCAATATAACGGTAAGGATGGGCGCGTTCCCAACTGGGGAAGGTATTGGTACTAAAACGGGAATGGACTAATCCTAAAGCGCTTTGAAAGTCGGGGTCGTGTAAATCGGGGAAATAGTCACCCACCTGTACCGGCATTAATTGCCCTTTATAGACAATGGTACGACTAGAAATACTGCAAGGATACCAGTAACGATTAAAAGATTGACGATTGAGATGGGAACGCTTGCGAATAACGTATAATTTGCGTTCAAAGGCCAGATCATCACTTAAATTGGCATCGCGTTCGATGAAAACCTGTTCGATAAAAGGTTCGGTAGATCTGGCCGAATTGCCTAAACTAGAGTTATCCGTGGGAACATCACGCCAACCGAGAACTTTTAACCCCTCTTCGGCGGCGATTTTCTCGAATTCCTGGCGACTTTTCCCGCGAATTTCGGCATCAGGGGCAGTGTAGAGCATTCCTACCCCGTATTGTCCCGCTGCTGGTAAGGTAAAACCTAGATTGCTGGTCACTTTCCGGAAAAATAGGTCAGGGATTTGGCATAAAATACCCGCCCCATCTCCGGTATTTTTTTCCGCACCGCACGCGCCACGGTGATCGAGGTTTAGTAGAATTGTTAAGGCCTGTTCAACAATATCGTGGGACTTTTTACCGGTTTTATGAACGATAAAACCGACACCACAAGCATCATGTTCAAATCGGGGATCGTATAGTCCTTGTTTCCGTGGAGTTTGATTGTTATTCATTTTGTCTGATAGCCTAGCAGTCTGGAAGGGAATGGCCTAGAGGGTGAGCCAGAGTAGCGATTCTAGGTATATCAATTCTGTATCCAGACTGGACCTTCGGTCTTATATCTTAAGGAAATGTTTCGATGTCACAAGGGTTCCTCTCGCTGCTTTACCCCCTGATCGAGATCGCTTTTCCGATACAAGTTCGATCGCTCCTATAATCGAAGAAATACTCGATCGCTATCTCGATCCCGTTCGATTGATTCTTTCTGCTCTCTCCCGCCATTTTTTTGAATTTTCCGTAATTACCTCACACATCGATCGGGCTTTTTCCGCCGCATCCCGCGCCATTTCCAGAATTTCCTCTAGTTCCCGTTCATTTAGTCCTGTTTCTTTTTCGTCCATCACCGTAAGCCCTCCAAGCGATTTTTAACCTGCGTCACCCTTATTTTAGTCTCTAAAATACGTCCTAACTCGATCGAGATATCTTCCCCGGCCTCCTGTAAATTTGCTGGGGTCGGTTCTGATCGATCAACACTTTCCACACGCTCGCGGATTTGATTCCTTGCGCGATCAGCGTAGAATAAGCTAGTATTCACAAAAGCCATCAATTGAATTAATGTAAAATTGTCGGGAAAACGATTTAACAGATATGTACCGATTTTGATCGCTTCTCTCCCGTCACTTTCTAGGCGATCTAGTTCTCTATCGATCCTTTCTACGAGCGCAGTTAATTCGGACGGTAAAGGCATAAATTGAAGAATAACACAGGGGACGATTTTAACCTAGCAAAAACAGGCCGCACAAAGACCGATCAGAGCGGTTTGATTAGGAAAATTCGATAACTCGAATAGAAGCGACGATCAGACATAGATAGCCTCTCGATCGATCCGTGCCTTGAGGTAAGGATTCAGGGAATCCCGATAGCGGATCACGTCCACTTCCCGTCCGAATAGGTTCTCTAGTTCGGCTTTCAGTCTGACTCTTTTAAGCAGATCGGGGGGCATATATACCACTATATCTATATCGCTCGTCGGTCGGGTTTCCTCTCTGGCTACCGAGCCGAAAATGCCGATTCGATCGATCGCGTATCGTTCCTCCAGTTTGGGTTTCAGGGTTCGTAAACGTTCCAATATCTCTTTGGCAGTGATTTTATCTACCATCTAATTTACTCCCTTTGGTTAATCGCGCGATCGATCTTCCGATTCTGATCAAAGACTAAAACGGGCTGCCACAATCGCACAACCCGTTCCCAATCAATTTAATTTTTAGTCGGTCAAAATTACCCTTCCAGTTTCCGTCCTTTGCACAATAAACCGACCCCAGCAACGGAGAGTAAACCGAGAACCGTCGCCGGTTCGGGAACGGTGGTAGGAGCGGCGGGAGAGTAGGTTAGGGTTGTACTATTGCGATCGACGACACCGCTGAATGGGAGGAACGAGGACGCAATAGTGAATAGACTCCCGTTGGTGCTGAAATTTAGAGAAAAACCTCCGAAAGCACCCAAAGCCAAAAATGAACTCGCGGTAATCACCCCGCCACTGACCGTAAAACTATTACCGAATAAAGAATTCATCGGAACATTAAAGGGGAGTGTGTAGCCTAGAGCGGCGGGAGCGGAAGTCACGATGACCGAAGTGGCGGCCAAATTTGTTCCATCTCCGTCCGGTAGGGTGAGCGTCCCCTGTACGGTTCCGGAGACTGGGCCTTCCACGTTACCGAAGGAAAAGTTAAAAGTTGCGGCGCTGGCGGATTGGGCGAGGGTGGCGGTGGCTACCGTGGCGAGGGCGACGGTTAGGGGTTTGTTGAAGTATTTTTTCAGGGACATAATTCTGACTTGAATTTGTTTAAAATCTGCCCAAATTTTACCCCCCCCCCCGATTTTGTCAAGGTTGTTTCTATTTATATTTCTTATGCTTTATCTAGCTATTGATTACTCGATTGGGGATTGAGGGCGATCTCCCAGAGATGCGCGAAGGGGTGCGCTTTTCTAGGGTGCGGGGAGCGATCGGTCAAATTGACATATACTATGATTATTAGAGCGATCAATGTTTATCTAAGTTAAAGAGAACAATAAAACTAGCGATCGATGCGCGTGATCAGTAAAGTTAAATTACGAGAGTTTTGGGAACGCCACTCGGACGCGGAAGACGCTCTGAGCGATTGGTATTGTAAAGTTTTGTAAAAAATATATGCAAATGACTGCAAACAACTGCTAATATGGTTAGTACAAGTTTACGTTGCAGTTCACATGAAACTATCAGATTATGCTAAGAAAAAAGGGATCAGTTATGACACTGCTTGGAGAATGTGGAATCGAGGGCAGTTACAAGGAGAACGTCTTCCTACAGGAACAATT
>SFBI01000054.1 GCA_007095845.1 Microcystis aeruginosa Ma_MB_S_20031200_S102 | reverse complement strand
ATTAACCAGTTTGTGCCTTAAACCTTTTCCTGTATGGGTTTCAGCTATTTTTGGGCGTAGGCTCTCTCATCGAATTTTATTTTAAGTTAATTATTTGCATAACAGTTACCGAAGAGCCGGGACTTTTGAATGTTTAGAATTACCCGGAGGTCAAAACAACTTATTAGGAGTAATTCCTTTAGAAGCTTTGGGATTAGAACCAGATCTTCGCAGCCAAAAACTACGAGTTTTACCCACGGAATCCAACGAGACTTATTTAACAATTTTATCGAACGAAATAGCTCTATAAAATTACTTTTTGTCTAACTGTTCCTGCTCTTTCTGCTATAGCAATAACCTCGATTTCTTGACCAGAAACTCCCTTAATTACCCATTCCACCGTACAGCGATAATCTAAACCGTGAGCGAGACTACTATATACTTTGTTTGATCGCCCTTCTAAGTGACCCATTTCCTGCTCTAATTTTCCCACTATTAAACTCACCTCATCGGCTAAATTTAACTTGACTTGAATGGGACGAACTATCTTTCTTTCCAGTGCTTTTTTACTGGTATACGTGGGCAAGAATCCCTGATTCTCTAACTGTAAAACTAGATGATAAATGCCATTTCCCTCCGACTTAAGATCAAGACGAGAGATAGCTAAAAGAGGTGACATTAAAGCATGGGCAATAGTAAACTGACATTGTTTCTCACATAAATCTGGTAAATACTTTTCTGGGGCATTTTGCCAGACATTTTTAAAGTCCCAACCGCCAATTTCCACCTCTCCCAATTGGGGATGATCAAAACTTTGCCAATTAATAAAACCCTTTCCCGCTAAATTCTCATCATTCCAACGCTGTAACTTCAATTCATCTTCCAAAGGATGCCAGCGAAACCATTGAATATAATCATCTTTTTTTACTCCTGCTTGGGTGGGTGCATCCCATAACTCCACCGTAAAACCATACCAACCAAAATGATCGTAACCGTAATCATCCATGGCACCGTTAGTCACTTCTTTGGGATGATAACGAAAATCGTGATAGACAGAAACGCATTCATAACCAGTCATTGCTTTTCCCTTATCAGCAATATATTTATACATTTCTAAGTCTTCCACGGGGAAATATTCATCGGGATGGGTGCTATAGGGACGCAACATTACTGCCGAATAGGTATGATAGGTAACGAAGCCATTAATATTGGTGTTATTTGCCCAAAATTCGGCTTCTGCACGGGTTTCTGGCTCGGAAAAAGGAAAATCTCCGGCCCCTTGTTGTTCCCCTTCGGGAACCCAATAAACGGGATAATTGCGGTTAAAATCTAAACCTTCTAGGGTGGGGGCAGTGGTAAAATTATAGCCATCGTAATCGCGGATTAAACCTTCGGTGAGCAAAGTATAAAAAGTTCCTTCAAATTCCTCTGGTTCGCGACGCACCATAATGCGAGGATCTTGGTCAGAAATTTTCCAAGCTCCACAGGTATCTTTTTGGCGCATTTGTAGGATTAAACCATCGCCGTTAATATCTTCAGGATATAGCCCCGGTTTCTCATCTGTGTGGGGATAGGGGCGAATACTCGATCGTAACAGATAGGGAGTGGTGAGATATTTTTCCGCTCCATCCACGGCTAATCGCGGCAAAATATAGACAGTGTAATGGTCAAGAAGTCTGGTAATTTGGGAATTATGACCGTATTGGTGCAAAAGATGGGAGATAGTGTAGAGAGCGACAGCAGAGCCTGTTACTTCCCCCGCATGGGTGTTAGCATCGATCCAATAGGCAGGTTTTTCTAAATAGGAGCCTGTGGCCTGATTTGTTAGGGTAGTTAACCAT
Source organism: Microcystis aeruginosa Ma_MB_S_20031200_S102 (assembly GCA_007095845.1). Taxonomy (GTDB): domain Bacteria; phylum Cyanobacteriota; class Cyanobacteriia; order Cyanobacteriales; family Microcystaceae; genus Microcystis; species Microcystis aeruginosa_D. Next base: position 3,734 of record SFBI01000054.1, on the reverse strand, counting down.
ATATCTCGATTTTCGTAGCTTTTACCGATCGAGGTGAGGCTAATTAAATTAGGATAGGATGAAGCTAGGTTTTTCAGGAAAGAAACTAATTCGGTGTAGGGGTAATAGTGGCTAAAATCAAACATAATCTTCTGCAAGTAAAAAAAGGAGTCTCGGCTTAATTTGACAAAATATAGGACAATAACAGTAAAAACTATGGATAGTCAGGATATTGCTCGCTATATTGAAGAAACTAACGGTATTTCTAAGCCTTGGCTGTTGGTGCAATTACGTCTTAAAAAACTGCAAGAACGTCGCGCCAGTCTTTCCCAACAGGAATATATCCAAGAATTGGGTGATATTCAGCAAGACTTAATGAAATTGGGTGAATGGTGGCGGGGGATTGAGTCAGAAGTCTTTAAACCCTAAGCAGTGGCGATAATCTGTAATACTCGCGGTAAATCCTCAAATTCGCCGATGATGCGTTTCACCGGTTGCGGCCAAACCCGGACTAAAGTGGGAATGGCAGAGACATGATTGGATTCTGCTTGTTCTGGATGCTTAGAGATATCGATCACTTTTAGAGTATAGGGATGGTGTAATTCTCGTTCTAGAAGCTGATGGATCGATTCTAGGGTGTGTTTAGTATTGGCATTATTACCGGAGACAAATAACCGCAAAACATAACCCTTGGGACTAGGGTTAGTGTAGTCAGAGTCAGCAGTAATCCCTGAAGTGGTTGGCGGGCGCTCCTGATAACGGAGAATTAGATCGTGGGATTGCCAAAGTTGGGGAAACTGCTGACGATAGGTTTCTAAGATAGTGGGATTAGAGGATTGTTCCTGCCAAGGTACAGTAAACCAATCTCGATCGTCCGTGGCGAAAATAGCATTTAATAAAGGCTGATAGCGACGGACAAGGGGATAGACTTCGGCTCTAGTATGAATACGGTGACTATAGGTATCTCGCCAGCGATCGATGGTAGCGGTAAAACTAGGAACCAGAAAATGGGGGGGTTCTGGCAACCCTAAAGCAGACTGGAGAGCAGTGCAGAGATTCAGATGCCAATGAGTTTGTTTATCAGGATCTATACAGTAAATCAGGTCGCCCCCGGGGGTAAACAGGGCGATGCCTTTAAAAATATCGGGCAACACAATCGCGGAAGTGGTCACTTGAGGGGTTCCCCTAGAGAACAAATAGGAGCTTCTATTTTTTTAGACTACTAAACTCTTGACCCCTCAAGGATTTCCTTCAGGGTTTTTCTAGATTCTACCCCGCAACATCATCGCTATTTCATTGGGAACTGGGGACATTTCTAGGGCCACCTCCTCAGTAATCCGTCCCTCTTGATAGAGGTTAAACAGAGATTGATTACTGGTAATCATGCCATCATATTCGCCCTCTTTCATTAGTTCAATAATTTCGTCATTTTTGCCGCTGCGAATGTAATCTTTGACGGTTTCTGTGTTGACGAGAATATCGTGAAAAGCAGCCCGTTTACCGTCGGTGGTACGACATAAACCCTGGGAAATAATACAAACCAAGGATTCTGCGATCGCAACCCGCATCGATTCCCGTTCCTCGGCGGTATAAAGAGTTAAAATCCGCTCCAGAGTTTTAACGGCGCTGTTGGTGTGCAGGGTTCCCATGACTAAGTGACCGGTTTGGGCAGCTTTCAGGGCAGTATTAACGGTGGATTTGTCCCGCATCTCCCCCACCAGAATAATATCTGGGTCTTCCCGCAAAGAGGCTTTTAGGGCATTATCGAACTCATGGGTGTGCATTCCCACTTCCCTTTGTTTGATCAAACTGCGACGACTTTGATGGACAAATTCGATCGGATCTTCGATGGTGATAATATGTTTGGCTTTTTCTTTATTGATGTAATCGATCATGGCTGCGAGGGTGGTGGATTTCCCTGAACCCGTCGGACCAGTGATTAAAATCAATCCCTTATGCACATCGCACACATCCCGGAACACCGCTGGTAAGCGCAATTGTTCCATAGTGAGGATTTTCATGGGAATTAGACGCAAAACCATCCCCGGACCGCGCAGACTTTCAAAGATATTAATCCGCACTCTAGCAAATTCGTACTGAGTCGCACCGTCAAATTCCAGATCTTTTTTAAAGCGAAGGATTTCTTCTTCCCCTAAAATTTCCCGTAACCAACTATAAAAAGTGTTGATGTCAACTTCGGGATAGTCGAGAATAATCATTTCACCACGATCCCGCATCCGGGGTTTTTCTCCAACTCCCAGGTGAACGTCCGAATAACCTCGATCAAAGGCCATTCGGATTAAATGTTCTAGGGTGGGTTGATTGGGAGCGCGACCGGGCCGGGGTGGGTTTTGGGAAGAAGCAGCCTGACCAGGACCGCGATTCTGGAGGGAACTTGAGGCAGAAATTTGACCATTTTGCAGTATATCTGGCATATTTTGGGTTTTAATCGCCACCTTTTGGTTTATTTCTTGAGTAATCTCTGTGCTGCTTCCCGTGATTAACTCTGAGGGAGGCATCGGCATGGAGGGAACCGGCAGCGGTTGCAGCGGTCGTGAGGAAGAATTGGGATTTTGACTCATGGTAAATAGGGGTTTTTCCTTTACTATTCCCCGATTGTACTAACATCTCATCCCCAATTTCTCAATTCCTCACAGATGTTAGATTGAGGAGTAAGAAGTTAGTAGTCTTCGAGTCAGGAGACTCCGAGACAGGAGATTATTTTTATTTATTCTTCCCACTTCCCCACTTCCCCACTTCCCCACTTCCCCACTTCCCCACTTCCCCACTTCCCCACTTCATAATTTATAATTCCCCCTCTCCTATACCTTTTAAACAGGATTTAGACCCCAAAATCGTTACAATGTAGGTTTAGGGCTGATTATTTTGGCTACTCATTTCTGTTTGATCGTCAGTCTTAGGAGAGGTAAATATGATGAATAGTCTGCAAACTTCAGTCGAACGGGAAAATTTAGGACAATTTTTGTTAGAAAATATGCAAGATATTACAGATAAACTCAATCAGATTGTCACCGATTCTGATCGAATCATACTGGATAATGTACTACAAGAAACTCAAATTTTATTTGAGCAGGTTAAGGATAACTCTAAAACTTATCAAGCAAGAGCCGATATATTTGGGCTAATTAATCAACTATGGTTTCAGGTATGGAAACACTATAAGAATGAGGGTTCGGCAATAAATTTGATTAAGATTATCAATGAATTTACCGATAGAGTAATTGCCTATAATCAATTATTTATCGGCCTTGCTCAGATCAATGAGGGAAAAACGGGTAAAGAATCCAGCAATGCTCTAAAGTTGATAAATATCAATCTAACAAAAACTCAAAGCTTTACTATACAAGCTTTACAAGCATAAGTTGTTAATAGTTTTACATGACAGGTTCGGTAGAGCCAGAAAAAGACGATTTAATCAGAGTGGTGGAAGGTTTACACCTTCTCTCGGAAACCATAGATGTGTTTATTGATATGTTTGCCGATTCAGAACTAGAGCAAATTTACCAGGGAGCTAAAAATGCTCTATCGGTTTCTAATCGTACTATAACCGAATATTTCCAAGATACTGACAAATCTTTAGTCACCCAATTGAGAGCTTATAGTAGTTTAATAATTTGGCTCTTCGTTACCCTTTATGCTAAATCAACAGACAAGATGCCAAGATAACATACTTCTAACCCAAAAATTCCGAAAGTTTCTAAAGCCAGATGCTCTCCGTTTTATTAGTTTAAGTT
>SFBI01000053.1 GCA_007095845.1 Microcystis aeruginosa Ma_MB_S_20031200_S102 | reverse complement strand
ATTAACCAGTTTGTGCCTTAAACCTTTTCCTGTATGGGTTTCAGCTATTTTTGGGTGTAGGCTCTCTCATCGAATTTTATTTTAAGTTAATTATTTGCATAACAGTTACCGAAGAGCCTCCCCCTCTCAGTATACTGATAGTTTATTTAACAAAATAGTCCTAAAAGTCTTTCCCAGTAAACATTTCACGATTTCATAAGCAAAAATTATCAGACAAAGTCGAGAACAGCCCAATTTCTACAAACTTGATCTCCTATCGTTTTTCCATCTCCAGACAGACTTCTTTCAACAAGCTATCTACCTGTTTGTCGAAAACGGCTTTACGATATATAGCAAAACACTTACATTATGGCTCTTATGGATGTATTCACTCATTTTTCTATTATACGCTGCGAGCGGCGGGGAATTAGACCCGAAGAGATTAAAGCATATCTAAATATTTTTGGGTTAAAAGTTAAACTTCAGGCTTTCATTTAGCGCAAATGTACTAAATAACTAATTTTTCCCAAAAAATTAGTCAACACACGATTGTAACATATATAGCGTTTCCTGTTCGCAAGAGGTACATTGTCGATGGTGAAAAGCTTAATTAGCAAAGGTTTAACTGTACCACACAGGTGTGAGAAACGCTATAATTAATTTGCAAGAGTTCTAATGTTTTTTTGGATAGAAATCATGAAATCCCCCTCTCGTTTTTTCATCGGGATCGCCGGAACCATAACGGTCGGTTTCCTCGCTACCTCGTCGGTTCAAGCTTTGCCTTTAAATTTACAATTTCTCGGTCAATCGATTGTTCCCACGGGGTTTATTCCCTCAGGCCCAGCGGGAACCGTGAACGGTGTCTCCGTTCCGGTCGGGGGATTATCGGGCATTACCTACGATCCGGCGGGTAATAACTTTTACATCATCTCGGACGATCGCTCTCAGAACGGCCCGGCGCGTTTCTACACCGCAACGATCGATCCGACGCTATTTAATGTTAATGGGACAAATAGCGGCGTTACCTTTACCGGTGTTACCCCACTTTTACAGACTAACGGGCAAACTTTCCCGGCGCTGAGTCTCGATCCAGAGGGGATTGCGCTCGTGGGTTCTAATCTGTATATTTCCTCCGAAGGGGAGGTTTCTAGCAATCAGATTCTCAATCCCTTTGTCAATCGATTCGCGCTGGCCAACGGTCAACAGAACGATACTTTACCGATTCCGAACCAGTTTATCCCCGCACCGAACTCGATTCCCACCACAAGCGGGGTTCGCAATAATCTGGCTCTAGAAAGTCTGACCACCACCCCAGATCAGCGATTCCTGTTCACGGCCTCCGAGAACGCGCTTGTGCAGGATGGGCCGGTCGCGACACCAACGAACGGTTCTCCCTCGCGGATATTGCAGTACAATCTCGCTAATGGACAGCCGATCGCTCAATTCCTCTACAATACCGATCCAATCGCCCTTCCCCCGATTATTCCAACCCCTTTCGATATCAACGGACTCGTCGATTTACTGGCACTTGATAATAGTGGCAAACGCTTTCTCTCCCTAGAACGTTCTTTCTCTATAACGACGGGAACACCGGGGAATACGGGCTATACTGTGAAAATCTACGAGGTTTCCCTGGAGGGGGCCACCGATATCAGTGCCTTTTTCAGTATTAATGGGGTTTCGGGTATCGTGGCCGCCCAGAAAACTCTATTATTTGATCTGACCTCGTTAAATATCCCCATCGATAACGTGGAGGGGATTACCTTCGGCCCCGATTTACCGAACGGCAAGCGATCAATAATTCTCGTCAGCGACAATAACTTTACCCAGCTCCAATTTACTCAATTTCTCGCCTTTGGCGTGGAAACCGTACCCGAACCCTCAACCCTCGCAGGATTGCTGGTGATCGGTTGCGGTGTCATTCTAGTCAAAAAAACGGGAAAGCTAAACAAAATCTGGCAACAGTATAGAGATCAGGCTATCTTTAGGGTTGCCGAGCGTTTCGTCAATTGGACAATGGCTCTTCTAGGTTCTGTGTGATAAGTTTAACTTACATAGGATCGACCAATCTTTGTGTTCTTTGTGTCTTTGTGGTTCGTTCCACCCCCTCGCCAAAAGAAATGTATCTTAGAATACATTTTACCCACCAAATCCAAAAGAGCCGTTAACTTTACTTTTGTCCAACTACTTAGCAGTTATGATACAATCATTGCCCCGATTGTTCTCCAGTTGCCCAGTGCGGTTACTCGGTACTAACAATCCGAGCTTAATCAGTACAAAAAAACTGAAAATTGCTGCTGGCAACCTGCGCTGAAAACTGTCAGTTTGCCGGCTGGATAATTTTCTTAATTTCGCCAGTTTGCCTAGGTGAATTTACAATAACATGGGATATCGTTGCCGCAAAAAACCTAGGAGTTAGATCGTGACAGTGAGAGTTCGTATTGCCCCGAGTCCCACGGGAAATTTACACATTGGAACAGCGCGCACAGCAGTGTTTAACTGGCTTTTTGCCCATCATCACCGGGGAAAATTTATCTTGCGCGTAGAAGATACAGATTTAGAACGTTCTCGATCAGAATATACCGAAAATATTCAAGCGGGCCTACAATGGTTGGGACTGGACTGGGATGAAGGTCCTTTTTTTCAAACTCAACGCCTTAATTATTATCGTCAGGCCATTCAAACCCTGCTCGATCGAGGTTTAGCCTATCGTTGTTATTGTACCCCAGAAGAATTGGAAAAAATGCGGGAAGAACAAAAAGCCCGCAATCTTGCCCCCCGTTATGATAATCGTCACCGTTATCTCACCCCCGAACAACAAGCGCAATTCGAGCAAGCGGGGAGAAAGGCAGTAATTCGTTTTATTATTAACGACGATCAAGAAATTATTTGGCAGGATTTAATCCGGGAAAAAGTCATCTGGAAAGGTAGTGATTTAGGGGGAGATATGGTGATCGCTCGTACCTCCGAAAATGCCGAGAAAAACTTCGGTCAGCCTCTCTATAATTTAGCGGTAGTTGTTGATGATATCGATATGGCAATTACCCATGTTATTCGTGGGGAAGATCACATCGCTAATACGGCTAAACAAATTCTTTTATACGAAGCTTTAGGGGCAAAAGTGCCGGAGTTTGCCCACACTCCTTTGATCTTAAATCAGGAGGGTCGTAAGTTATCTAAACGGGATGGAGTCACTTCGATCGATGATTTCCGAAAAATGGGTTTTTTGCCGCAAGCTTTGGTTAATTACATGACTCTCCTCGGTTGGACTCCTCCCGATTCTACTCAAGAAATTTTTACCCTTGAAACGGCTGCTGAAGTGTTTAGTTTAGAACGGGTAAATAAAGCGGGGGCAAAATTTGACTGGACTAAATTGGACTGGATTAATAGTCAATATCTCCATCGTTTAAGCGCTGAGGAATTAGTGCCTTTACTTCTCCCCTACTGGCAAGAAGCAGGGTATAATTTTGATGCTGAAGCCGATCGAGCTTGGTTGATCGGTTTGGCTACTCTCATCGGTCCGAGTTTAACTCGTTTAAGCGATGCTGTCGCTGAAAGTCGCTTACTTTTAACCCCTGTGGCTAATTATAATCAGGATGCTTTAAGTCAATTACAATTAGAGGGAGTTAAGGATATTATTAAGGATATTCTTGCCGCTATTACTCCCGATTTGACTGGAGAAGTTGCTAAGGGTATTGTGGAGACAACAACTAAAGCCCATCGGGTGAAAAAAGGTCTAGTGATGAAGTCTCTACGCGCCGCTTTGATGGGGGAGTTACACGGTCCAGATTTAATGCAGTCTTGGCTACTTCTCAATCAAAAAGGTTGGGATATATCCCGTCTTCAGCAAGCAGTAAATAGTTAAATTGATTGGCTATCAGTTATCAGAAAATTTCTCGTATATTAGGGTTGACAAATGCCCTAAGATTGCTATATACTTTCTAGTATAATGGGAATCCGTGTTGCCCTGCATACCCTGCTCGTGATCGATTACTGAGGGAACGGGGGCGAATTTTTCGGTTTTGGATCTTCTCGACCTTGTGTGATAGTTTTTGCTTATGGAATCCTGAAGTGCTTATCGGGCAGAACTTTTAAGTAGGGAGGCACAATTATTTGTAGGATGGGTTAGCAGTAGCGTAACATAATCGGGCGTTGGGTTTCATGCTTCAACCGTTCGGCTGAGCTCACGGCCGAAGCCCAACCTTGTATCTTGAGAAGTAGGCAACCCGTCCCAACCTAGGTAAAAAATACCGCTTTGTAGCTTGGGTGCCTATACTCTGAAAAAGAGCGTGGACATCCAGTTCAACCGAGGTGCTTGACACCGTTGGGTAGCCACCAGAGCCACGCCGTCATCCCGATGAGACAAGCTCGAACAATCGCCCTTAGGATTAACCTCGTATTCGCAAGGACGAGTTGCCAAAGGGACAAAATAACTTAACCCCAGCATAAACGATGACAGAAGAAAAAACATGGGTAGGGATCGATGTCAGTAAAGAGGTTCTAGATCGACGTTGGCGTTCAATCGCTGATTGAACAATTACATCCTCTCTCACCGAGTTTGGTGGTGGTGGAATCGACGGGTGGATTAGAGCGCGCGCTCGTATCGGGCTTACAAGCCGCCACAACACTAGTGGCGATCGCCAACCTGCGTAAGGTTAAAGGATTTGCGACGGCATTGGGGAAAGCAAAAACGGACAAATTGGACGCACAGGTAATCGCTCAATTTGCGCGGGCCGTACAACCCCAACCCGTGGTGTCCCCCCAAGCTCAAAAATTGAGCGACCTAGTACCACGACGACAGCAGTTGGTAGAGATGCAGGTGGCGGAGAAAAACCGCCTTAGTCGTGCGTCTGGGACGGTGCAACTAGATATCAAAGCCCATATTGAGGAAATCCAACAGCGTATTGAAACCCTCAACGAGCAGATTCAGTCCCTCGCCCAACAGCAAGCCAATTGGCAACGCAAAAATGAAA
>SFBI01000052.1 GCA_007095845.1 Microcystis aeruginosa Ma_MB_S_20031200_S102 | reverse complement strand
ATCTTCAAACAGCCGTAAAGGGTAAATCGGCTCAACATCGAAAGCTTGTTGATGGTTACGAATAAATTGTAGTCTTTGCTCTTTGAGGGAGTTTTTTTGAATGTCAGCAACTATCATAATGGCCAGTTTTTAGATTGTCAAAAGAATATTTTAGGTAAGGTGAGATTCCGTCTGCAAATCAGGTGGATGCCAACCAGCTTTAACCCAATTTTTACGCACAATAACAGCCAGATTACTATTTAATCTTAAAGCTACAATTGTTGCTCGACCACAAGCCGTTACTCCCATAATTTCCGTTCCCTCTGGAGTCCAAGTAAAATGGGCTCTACCGAATCTGTCATGCAAAACTATTAACAACTCATGCTTGTAAAGCTTGTACAGCAAGGCTTTGAGCTTTTGTTAGATTGATATTTATCAACTTTAGAGCATTGCTGGACAGAGAGGGAGCTTGGGGAATTTTCTACAGTGTAAGTTCGGAAGAACCGTAAAATGTTCTTGCCATTTTTTTTTGAAGGCGAGGATTAAATAAGGAAACCAACACCTCAGATTTGGGATCAATAGCCTCAGTTTGAGTCCATTTATATTGATTACATAATTCACAAGCTAAACATAAATTATCTTCTGTATTAGCACCACCTTTAGCTAAAGGTTGGATATGATCAATTTGTAATCTCCCCATAATATAATCTTGGTGACTTAGGCAATATTCACAACGATTTCCTGCCCGTTGTCTAACTTTTTGGCGTAAGGTTTCTATAAGAAAACTCATGGTATTAAAGGCTCTCTCAAACCTCGTTTAACGGCTTCAGCTAAGGCTATTGACTTTCTTAATTGTCCCATTTGGTAAATTGAGATTAAAACTAATAATTCATAGCCTTCGGCTTCGGTTAAGCCCGTATTTTTTCCCTTAGCTTGTAACTCTCCCAAGCGTTGATTTTGAACAGCATCCATTTTTGAATCAGCTAATTCAATAACTTCGGAATCTAAAAGATGGGAAACTTCAAGATGATTGCCCACAGCTGAGAGATTATTAAAGGTAGGCAAAATGATTTCTAAGGTATCAATTAAAACCTCTGATAACTCTCGTTCTGTAGCCTTTCCTAAACATTGGGCTGATTCAAGTAAACTGACTGGTAAATTAATAGTAATTTGAGTCATTTGTGATGTATGAATAAGTAAATCTTACTTTAATCATAGCTCATCTAATTCTGTCAAAGGTACAAACCCAAGGAAAAGAACACCGCTACCCGATAACCCTGGGGGAGTAAGCTATTGGCAGGGGTTCATCTCCCTGAATCTAAATCTTCTAGCACTCGTGAACCAAGGAAAAGGGAGACAACAGAAGAGCAAAAACCTGTACTCCCCCGCTCCCTCTCTCCCCTGCTCAGCGTGCCAGGTATCCGAAAGCCCTGAATTAACTAGGGTTATACGTCAATTCATTGAGGCAAACCGTGCGCCCTGGCAAGGAGAAAAAGACTTTTGACCTGATTTGAGGTTCGTGCTAGAATCAGGGGGATTACTCTGCGTCGTCTCCCGCAAAAGGATTACTGAAGTCCCGTGACCGGTGGTCAGCCAGCAAGGGGGCGATCGCATTACCATCACGAGAGACGGTAGCGGTATTTTCCCGTTGGACAGGAGCAGCATTGCGGGGTGTCAGTTTTTTGGTTTTCATGGGGTAATTCCGACCTTATTGTTGTTGAGTTCAGTCATACTACCTTTTTTCTGCTGAGTCAAGAGTTTTATTCTGAGTTTTTATCTATCTTTGTTATAGTTTTTTATCTATGTTTAATGTCATTACAGTTTTTCTGTTTAAATTTCCCGAAGAAAAAAAACACCAGATGCTACTGGGATAGTAAACCTTGCCCGATTTCATCACTTTCTATGTTCTAAAACTTTAGCAAAATCTCTTACTTCTCTTAATAAATTAGGGGGTAAAGCATTGATGATTTCTAAAACTTCGCCAATGATTAATTCTTGTTCTAGTTGAATATCAGCTTTTGCTAAAGTTAATAAAGCCAAAGTTTCCCCTTCATCATTGATAAACTCTACCTCATAAGCTTGTTGATCATCATAACAATGAACAACCGCTCCTTGAGTTCCCTTTTTTAAACCATGTTCTTGAATGTCATGGGTTAAAGTAATTACATCTAGCTCTTTGATCATAATTCTGGTTAGCCTTTATTTTTTAAAAATGGTCGAGCAGTAACAAACCTTGGCGTATCTTTGCCTAAATCAATAATCCAGACTGTAAGAATAGTAACTGATTTATTTTTAGGAGTATTGATTGTTCCTATTATTACATATTTAGTACCATGCTCTGTAGTAATTACCTCAGTAACATCTTGATTTTTTACTATTTTTGACAATTCTTGTTCTAAAAACGTTACATTTTCTTCATTAAAACCGAGTTCACGAAAAAACTTGGCTTTTGATTTACCAACAGGGTGATTTTCTGAAAGTAAATAATCAATGAGTTTTTCAGGCTGAATAAAAGCATTTTCTCGATTAGTTAATGACAATTACTCTCAATCCTCAAAATATTTAGAGTTTCCGGATTAGCAGTCTTTACTTTTCTTGTCAATAGTTTTTGGGTAAATTTTTATTGAGTTTTTGTTAAGTTTAGCTTGATGCGATCGCTTTCTTAATCAACATCAAACATAGCATCTAAATCTCTATATCCACTCACGACTCTTGCAATTTCAATTCCGTTTTCAAGAGGAAAATAAAAGATTAGATAATCTTCTACAGGAAAACTTCGTAAGCTAGGGATTAACTCATCGCGCCTACGTCCCAGATTGGGGAATTTAGCTAATTTTTTACAAGCCTGTTGGATTTTTTCTTTTAAAATTCTAGCAGCTTGCGGATTTTTCGCAGCCAAGTAACTATTAACTTGCTTTAAATCCAATCTAGCTGAGGGTGAGAAAATAATCTTTGACATTATTTATGACTCATTGGGAAAACTTTAGCCTCTATTTGTTGTAAATCTTCTTCTAATTCTGCAAAAACCTCTTCGCCATTAATTCCTTCCTGTCGTCTTAATTCCTCAACGCCAATCATAACTTCCCGTTTCAATTCTTCAAATCTTCCTCGATAAATTCTGTCTCTTTCTGCCAATAAACGCAATCCCTCTTGAATAACGGCTAAATCATCTTGATATTTGCCTGTTTTAATTTGTTCAGCAATCAAATTTTCTATTTCTGGTGTCAGTTGGATAGTGTTCATTGCTTCTCCATAATTACTTTTATATCATCCTAGCTGAGTATTATAGCGCAGACTTTTTAGCATCTTATAATTTTAACAGATTTTGGACAAACTGCGAGATAGACGGGTTCATTTCCCTGAATCTAAATCTTCTAGCACTGGTGAACCAAGGAAAAGGGAGACAGCAGAAGAGCAAAAACCTGTACTCCCCCGCTCCCTCTCTCCCCTGCTCAAGAAGCTTCTCCCTGACAAAAGTAGCTGGTTGCAATTAAATATAAAATGTGGGATGGGCATCTTGCCCGTCCACAGGCTGGAAGCCTGTTCCACTATCTAACAATTAAGCCCACTTACTCACTCTGGCTAATTCCTTTTAATAACTCAAGTCTTGCCTCTAAAATATCAGGTATTTGTAAACATTTTAATAATAAATCTACATCTAAGTCTGGTAAAAGTTCGCTGCGATAAATCTGCATATAACCCGATTCTTGCCAGTGGTATAAAAATAATTGATTATTTTGCCAAAACCAAACTTCAGGAATAGCAAAACGACTATATTTCTCTAGTTTATTCAGATTCCCACTGGTAACAATAATTTCAATTGCTAAATCAGGATAACTTTTTTTTTCTCCCAAATAGTAAGACTCATCAGGTTCAAAAGAAACATCTTTAGCTTCATCTCGCCGAGTCGCGCTACCAACAGGAAAAAATCTAATTCCTTTTTCAACAAAATAAACTTCTAACAAAAACCTTAAAATACTTTTAATTCCTTCGTGAGTTTCTCCTAATGTCATAAGTTCTATATTGCCGTCTAAATAGGTTATTCGCAAACCAGATGTATCTGCTAACCACATTTCTAAGCCCAGAAACTGCTGCCAACTGTAATGACTAGGTAAGAGCAAACGCTGTTCATCAATGACATTAGCTTTATCACTGAGATTGGATTTTTCAATTAGTTGGACATTCATATTTAAAGTTTCCCACCAAATGATAATGCTAATAAAATTTTAACACTCACCCCCAAAAATCTAAGTCTCGCCTTGTTCAAACCCCGATACCGAAAAGCTCCGAACTGACTAAGCTAAACGGCGCTTAACCTGCATGATCCAATAGCTATAACCCTTTTGGAGTCTATATCGGTGATCCGAAGTAAAAGCCGTTTAGCTTAGGATTGCGAGTCGATTCCTTGAAATCCCATCCCGCCCACCATGACTGGGGGGCGATCACATTACCATCACGAGAGACGGTAGCAGACTTTTTAGCATCTTATAATTTTAACAGATTTTGGACAAACTGCGAGATAGACAGGTTCATCTCCCTGAATCTAAATCTTCTAGCACTCGTTAACCAAGGAAAAGGGAGACAACAGAAGAGCAAAAACCTGTACTTCCCCGCTCCCTCTCTCCCCTGCTCAAGAAGCTTCTCCCCGGGTTCCAGGTATCCGAAAGCCCTGAATTAACTAGGATTGTACGTCAATTCATTGAGGCAAACCGTGCGCTCTGGCAAGGAGAAAAAGACTTTTGACATTTTTTGAGGTTCGTGCTAGAACCGTGGGGACTAATCTGCGTCGTCGCCCGCAAAAGGAAATCCTCCATTCGCCCTGTCTCCCTGAAAGTATGGATTCTTTATAGAGGGTGTCAGACCTGTACCACCTTCAGAGGAAGTGGTATTGATTTCCCGTTGGACAGGAGCGGCGTTGCGGGGTGTCAGTTTTTTGGTTTTCATAGTGAATGACCTCTTGTTTGTATTGTCTTTTTTCCTAAGTCTTAACAACATTAGGTTAGTCTTATGTTTACTTAAAGTTCCTCAATTGTCAATGGCTTTTTTTATTTAGTTTTGTAACAATTTAGCAACAAAAAAGTACAGGCAACAAAGACTAAATCGCTCTTTAAATAAGCGAATTACTGTTAAGAACATCGATCGGGGACTTATGAAACCTCTAATTTTTGACCAAGAGAAGTCAAAGATAATCCCCGACTTTTTAAGTAGCATTGACTAAATTTTCTAGCACTTACCCTTACTTCTCCCCGGGTTCCAGGTATCCGAAAGCCTCGAATTAACTAGGGTTGCGCGTCAATTCCTTGAGGCAAACCGTGCGACAAGGGAGGCAGAAAAAGACTTTTGACACTTTTTGAGGTGAGTGTTAAAATTGAGGAGACTATCCCGCGTCGTCGCTCGCAAAAAGTCAGTAAGATGATATGTAATCAGAAAGTTATTCTCATTATTTCTTGAGGTCTAAAAAGATGACAAGAGTTGTTACCCTAGAAGATGCCTTAGAGATAGTCAAACAGCTTTCTCCTCTAGACAAAGTACGTCTAATTGAAAAAGTGACTCCTGATATTAAACAACAGTTAGCGGTTACTACCCATCAACCTCGTAAATCTTTGCGGGGATTATGGCGAAGTGCCAACATCAGTGATGCAGATATCGCTGATGTAAAACAACAGATAGGGCTCTCTTGGATTTGGTGGGTAAAATGTATTCTAGAATACAGTCCTGCTGGCGAGTGAGTGGAACGAACCACAAAGACACAAAGGACACAAAGATTGATCGATCATAATGTAAGTTAAACTTGTGCGAAACGTTTAGGCATGAAATAGGGCTGTAATGCCTGAAATAACCGCCTA
>SFBI01000051.1 GCA_007095845.1 Microcystis aeruginosa Ma_MB_S_20031200_S102 | reverse complement strand
TAAGGTTGGTCAGGGTTGACCGTTAGATTCAGTCAGGGGACTGAAGACCTTACTAGGCGGTTATTTCAGGCATTACAGCCCTATTTCATGCCTAAACGTTTCGCACAAGTTTAACTTACTATATGATCGATCGATCTTTGTGTCCTTTGTGTCTTTGTGGTTCGTTCCACTCCCTCTCTAGGAGGAATGTATCTTAGAGTACATTTTACCCACCAAACCCAAGAGAGCCAAAAATTAGTCGTCAAGCCTCTAGGATAGCACCAGAGAAGGGAGCAGGGAGCTTTTTGATGTGATCAGTATTAGGCAGTAATACTAAATTAGGTTATTAAAAACTGATTATTTATTTCCCCTTTTGCCTGTTGACTTCTGCCTCTTGCCTGTCCTGATATGTAGTCTATGCTCAACGGATTTAGTATAATCAGTGAAAAGAAAAGTCCCAACTTGCTACTTAATAATATTGAAAACTCAAATCTGATCACTGATCACTGACTCCTGACGGCGAAGGAGAGGGCCAGGAGCGATTGCAAGTCTGTGGAAAAACTTAATTTGTTTTGCGCTTCACCGTTAGTTAACCTAAAGTGAATATCATGTAATCGTCCCAAGATCGATTAGTAAGGGTTCCATGTCAATTATCACCCATAGAACTAAGATCGTAGCCACGATCGGCCCTGCCAGTAATTCGCCGGAAGTCCTCAAGGAGATGATCGGTGCGGGGATGAATGTAGCGCGGCTAAACTTTTCCCACGGTAGCTACGAAGATCATGCGAGAGTTGTTAGCCTTTTACGGCAAATTTCTCAAGAATTAGACAATCCGATCACTCTCCTGCAAGATTTACAAGGTCCAAAAATTCGCGTCGGTAATCTCCCCAATGGTTCGATTACCATCAACGACGGCGATTATCTCACCCTTGTACCCATGGATGAGTATCGAGGAGAAGCGAACACCGTTTCGATCGATTATCCCTATCTGGCCGAGGAAGCACAGCTAAATGAGCAAATTCTCCTTGATGATGGCTTATTAGAGCTAAAAATCGTTGAAATTAACGGAAAAAACCTAAAATGTCAGGTGTTAGAAGGAGGGATTCTCAAAAGTCGCAAGGGAGTTAATCTACCCCGTCTCAATTTACGCTTACCTTCCATGACCGAAAAAGACAAACAAGACCTAGAATTTGGTCTTGCTCAGGGGGTTGATTGGGTTTCCTTGAGCTTTGTTCGTAAAGGAGAAGATATCAAGGCGATTAAGGCATTTTTAGCCGAGAGAAATCATGGGGATGTGCCAGTGATAGCTAAAATTGAAAAACCGCAAGCGATCGAAAATTTAGAGTCAATTGTCGAGGAATGTGACGGAATTATGGTGGCCCGGGGCGATTTGGGGGTAGAATTAAGTCCCGAAAAAGTCCCCATGTTGCAAAAACGCATTATCAAACTCTGCAACATGAAAACTATTCCCGTCATCACTGCCACCCAAATGTTAGAAAGCATGATTCACAATCCCCGACCGACTCGGGCCGAGGCCAGTGATGTGGCTAATGCAATTATCGATGGAACCGATGCGGTGATGTTATCGGGGGAATCAGCAGTGGGAGATTTTCCCGTCAAAGCGGTGGCTATGTTGGCCAAAATCGCCCATGATGTGGAAGCAGATGTGAAGTTTGATAATGTTCCCCCCAATCAGTCCGATGAAACTCATGCTCTCAGTGAGGCTTTGGTGGCGATCGATCAAACCCTTGATCTCCGTTATATTGTCACTTTTACCACCTCTGGCTACACTTCGCTACTGGCTTCTAAGGAACGGCCCTCGGTTCCTGTGATTGCCATGACTCCCAACAAACGCATCTATCACCGTCTCAACCTAGTCTGGGGTGTGATCCCGATTCTTCTTGACCATCAGGTGTCTGTCTTTGAGGATGTGTTAAAGCAAACCGAATCAATTCTGCTTCAGAAAAATCTAGTCCAATCCGGCGATAAAATCCTGATTATGGCGGGAATTCCCATGCAGAAAACTAAAGGTACCAATTTCCTCAAAATTCACACCATTTCCTAAGTTCTAGGAGTCGGTTGTCAGTATTCTCCGAGACAGTATTCTCCCCACTACCCCACACCCCCACTTCCTCCTAATTCATAATTCCCATCTCCCCACTTCCCAAGAAAACCCATGTCAAAACTTGTATTAATTCGTCACGGCCAAAGTCTTTGGAATGCGGCCAATAAATTCACTGGATGGGTCGATGTTCCCTTGAGTGAACGCGGTAGGGCTGAAGCGATGATCGCTGCCTGTAAACTTAAAGAAGCCAATATCACGATCGATGTTTGTTTTACCAGTCTCCTAATTCGCACGATGGAAACGGCAATAATTTGTCTGACTGAGTGTGATGAAATTCGTGCCGGTAAAATCCCTATTTTTAAACACGATAGCGATGATCCTGATTGGCACGGCTGGGATCGGTACGATGGTGATCCCAGTCAGGAAATTCCGATTTTTCCCAGTCAGGCCATCGACGAACGCTATTATGGTGATTTACAGGGTTTAAATAAAGCCGAAACTGCTGCTAAATTCGGAGAGGCACAGGTTAAGGAATGGCGTAGATCCTATTTTACCCGTCCTCCCGGAGGTGAAAGTTTAGAGGATACCGTCGCCCGGGTTGCACCCTTTTTTCAGAGTCGTATTCTCTCCCATATCCGACAGGGTGATAATGTCTTGGTGGCAGCCCACGGTAATTCCTTACGGGCAATGATTATGACCTTAGAAAATCTTAGCCCAGAAGAAGTCCCCAGTTTGGAGTTAATCACGGGAGTTCCAATTGTCTATGATCTCGATGAGACGGGAAAAATTATCAGTAAGCAAATTCTGCCCTGATTTTTCCGTCTTCTTCCAGACGCGCGAGGTCATTTTATGTTAGGTGGGTAGATGTTAAAAATTGTCAGACACCCCCCTTATTAAGGGGAAATGAAAAGGGGATTAAGGCGGAATCCATATTTAATTTAATTATAACCAGCTACTTATCCCCACACCCCACGGAAAACTTTTTCAGCAGATACAGATTTTGGGCGGTGGATTAGTTGTGATAGAAATATAAGTATCGATCGCTTGCTGTCAATCTTGATGAAAAGACGATATTTTCTGGCTTTTATCGGCTCAATTGCCCTTAGTTGCTTATCATCTCCAGGTCTAAACCTTTTTTCATCTACTATCACCACCGCACAAACCCAGACAATTCTAGTTTCTGCCGCCGCTAGTCTCAAAGATGCCCTAGAAGAAATCAAGCCGGGGTTTGAAAAAGCCCATGGCAACATTAAAGTTAATTATAACTTCGGTGCGTCGGGGGCTTTGCAACAGCAAATTACACAAGGTGCGCCGGCCGATGTTTTCCTCTCGGCTGCCACTAAGCAAATGGACGCTTTAGCAAAAGCTGGTTTAATCGATAGAAGTACCAGAGGAAACCTACTCACTAATCGCCTAGTTTTAATCGTTCCCAAGAATTCCACCCTAAAAATCAGTGATTTTCGTTCTCTGACTAACAGTAATGTCCAAAGAATTGCCGTGGGTGAACCGCGCAGCGTTCCCGTCGGTCAGTACAGCGAAGAAGTTATGAAAAATCTCGGCATTTTAGAGCAAATAAGACCAAAACTGGTCTTTGCCAACTCCGTCCGTCATGTTCTCGCCGCCGTAGAGACTGGTAACGCCGATGCTGGCATTGTTTACATCACCGATGCTAAAATTTCCGACCGGATAAAAGTAGTGGCTACGGCTGCCAATAATCTCCATTCTCCGATTATTTACCCCATAGCTGTAATCAAAGCCAGTAAAAACCCGCAAGCTGCCAAGACTTTCGCCCAATATCTCACCAGGACAGCCGCTAAAAACATTTTTGAAAAATTCGGCTTCGGAATAGCCAGATAATTTAGGGGAAGTGGAGAAGTGGGGAAGTGGAGAAGTGGGGAAGTGGAGAAGTGGAGAAGTGGGGTAGTGGGGAATTTCAACTAAAACCCCAACTCCTCAACACTCCAACACCCCAACACTCCAACACTCCAACACCCCAACACTCCAACACCCCAAAACCCCAAAACCCAACCCCTGACCTCTGAAAAATGCCAGACTTTTCCCCCCTAGGGATATCCCTGAAAACCGCCACCATTGCCCTGATAATCATCTTTTTTCTCGGTATTGCCGCCGCTTATTGGATGTTGGGCTATCGTGGACGGTGGAAATCCCTAATCGAGGGAGTTTTCGTCGCGCCTTTAATCTTGCCCCCGACGGTGCTAGGTTTCATTTTACTGCTCCTATTCGGCAAAAACGGACCATTAGGACAGTTATTAGACCTATTTAACTTTCGCATCGTTTTTACTTGGTATGCCGCCGTTATCACCGCGACGGTGGTGGCTTTTCCCCTGATGTACAAAACCACCCTAGGGGCTTTTGAACAGGTAGATGCCAGTCTTTTACAGGTTGCCCGCACCCTAGGGGCATCGGAAGGGAAAATATTCTGGCGCGTACTTTTGCCCCTCTCCTTCCCCGGGGTATTAGCAGGATTAACCCTAGCTTTTGCCCGCGCTTTGGGGGAATTTGGGGCGACTTTGATGTTAGCGGGTAATATTCCGGGGCAAACTCAAACTATCCCGATGGCGATTTTCTTCGCTGTGGAAGCAGGAGCGATGACCGAGGCTTGGATCTGGATGTTTACTATCATATTAATCTCCCTATCGGGGATTATCGCCGTTAATCTCTGGCAAAGTCAACGTAAACAGCAATTAGGACGACCGGGAGAAAGCAAACCTAACGAGATGGAGGACTGGCTGCCACTCTGGGAGGGTCGCAATTTTGCCCTTTTAGCGGCTGAAAATCCCTATTATAGGGATAAAATAGGCTTATTTGTCGATATAGAGAAATATTTACCCGGTTTTAACCTCTCGGTCACTTTTAACTGCCAAAATCAGCCCCTAGGACTATTAGGGGCTTCGGGGTCGGGAAAAAGCCTGATTTTGCGATCGCTAGCTGGGGTGGAAACGCCCTCAAGGGGTCGTATTGTCTTAAATGGGCGCATTCTCTTCGATTCGGAAAAGAAAATTAATCTCCCCAGTCGTCAGCGTCGTATCGGTTTTGTGGTGCAGAATTATGCTCTTTTTCCCCATCTCACCGTAGCAGAAAATATCGCTTTTAGTCTCCCGAAAAACTTATCTAAAAAAGTTATTAAACAGCAGATTGCCAACCAATTGGAATTAGTGCAGTTACTTGGCATGGAAAACCGTTATCCCCATCAATTATCGGGGGGACAACAGCAACGAGTCGCCATCGCTCGCGCTTTAGCTAGTCGTCCAGAAGCTTTATTATTGGATGAGCCTTTTTCTGCCCTTGATACCCATCTACGCGCTCAATTAGAACGTCAGATGATCAAAACTTTAAGTAATTACGATGGTGTGACAATTTTTGTTACCCATAATATGGATGAAGCTTATCGAATATGTGAGAATTTATTAGTTATGGAAAAAGGGCGGGCAATTGCTAATAATTCTAAACAGAAAATTTTTGAGCAACCAGATAGCGTTAGTTTGGCCAAGATTACTGGTTGTAAGAATTTTTCTCGTGCTATAATCATTAATAATCAACAATTAGAAGCCATTGATTGGGATGTTAAATTATACACCGTCCCCGAAATTCCCGACTATTTAGCCTATACGGGAATTCGCGCCCATCAAATTATTTTTGGTCGAGATTTAGGCGATATTAATACTTTTCTCTGTTGGTTGGCTAATGCCATTGAAGGACCCCATCGAGTGACTCTCTATCTGAAACTTAATCAACCCTCCAACCACGATCAAGATTTTCATATCCAAGCAGAGTTATATAAGGATAAATGGTTAGAAATTAAGGAGCAAGCTTTGCCTTGGACTGTTACTTTATCTCCCCAGCGTTTATTATTATTAAAATAAACAGAGATTTTGATGCTAATACTAAATCTAGTGATTAAAAACTGATTATTTATTCCCCCTTTTGCCTCTTGCATGAGTGCCTCTCCTTGTAACTAGCCTATACTTAGGATTTGGTGTAGAGTTTTACCGATTTTGGGGTGGTCAATTACCTAATTTTCAGGGAAAAAGTGCCTGAAATTTCCCCCCGACCACTCCAAAGTCCGGTACTTTTGGATTTTAAAAAGGTCTAAAGATATTATCCAACAAGGTTTTTAGATTTATTCAGCCAGCCCTACTTAAAGGATTTAGTATGATACTCAGCTTTTTATTCTACCTTGTTTGAGTTAGCGATCGCTTTTTCTTAACTTCTCCAGTCAAAAAGTTGCACACGGGGGTATTATTCTGTAGGAGCGCACGCTCTGGACAACCCCTGAGATAAACTTTTCTGCACTACAAGCGCAGGATATCCCTCCGCACCACCTAGAAGGAGAATCTGATGTTCAAAATCGATACTTGCTGTACTCTCGTACCCTATTTTGAAGTACAAGAAGGAAAAATTGATGCGTTCAAAAAACTAAGCCCCAAGTTCATTGAGAGAGTCCGCACCGAAGAGGGCTGTATCCATTATGCTTTTTCCTTTAGCGGCAATATTCTTCATTGCCGCGAGGGTTACATCGATGCTTCCGCAGTTCTTGCCCACCTGCAAAACGTCGGGGAACTGCTAGACGAACTTCTCAAAATCTCCAAGATTATTCGCCTAGAAGTTCACGCTCCCGCTGCCGAAATCGAAAAGCTGCGAGAGCCGTTGGCTTCTCTTAACCCTCAGTTTTTCGTTATCGAGGAAGGTATTCGCCGCACCAGTGAATCCTAACCCCATACCGACACAAAAGAGAAGGAGTAAACTAGAGAGGGTAATTAAAGGCTCCTACAGGGTGTGAGGGGTAGGATATAGGGAAAAATCTTAAGACCAACGAAAGAAAATGAACTTATTTCGACAAAACCTAAGCAATTAGCCTGATTGTTACCCATTATCCCTAGATTCTGGCATCTTCTCTGAAAGAAACAAAAAAGCACCCCCTTGCGGGAGTGCCTTTTCGTTCAGACTAGGAATTAACCATTGATAGCGGGAGCAATCAGAGCTACGGGAGCCTGTTCACCACTAGCTAAGTCTAAGGGGAAG
>SFBI01000050.1 GCA_007095845.1 Microcystis aeruginosa Ma_MB_S_20031200_S102 | reverse complement strand
TGATAGGGAAATTTCCCCCACTTCCCCCATCTCCCCACTGATAATTCATAATTCATAATTCCCCACCTCCCCTTTGCCATAAATAAATATTATTGTTTTCCACTATGGATAACTTTTATTGATGAATATCGATCGCACTATCCAACTAGCTCATCAATTAGCGGACGCTTCTGGAGAGATTATCCGGCGCTATTTTCGGCAGCCTCATCTAGAAACCGAAACAAAACTCGATCAAGTTTCCTCAATAGTAACAATCGCCGATCAAGAAGCTGAGGAGGCGATGGTGGCGATTATTCGGCGAGAATTGCCTGAAGATGGGGTTATTCGGGAAGAAGGACTTAATATTCCCTCCCAAAGTGGTCGTTATTGGGTATTGGATCCAATCGATGGCACATCCTCTTTTGTCAAGGGATTGCCGATTTTTGGGACTTTAATCGGCCTAGTGGCAGAAAATCAACCGATTTTAGGAATTGTCGATCAACCGATTTTAGGCGATCGCTGGTTAGGAGTGAAGGGAAAAGCGAGTCTTTATAATAACCAGATCATTGTTAATCCCTACCGTCAAGATCAAGAACTTGCCTTAAAAAATGCCTGTTTAGCCTCCACCACTCCCTTAATGTTTATCACAGAACGACAACAAGCGATCGCTCATCAGCTGCAAACCGTCTGTAAACGTACCGCTTTTGGGGGTGATTGTTATAACTATATGATGTTAGCCACTGGCTGCACTGCCATGCCGATGGTAATCCTAGAATCAGACCTGAAATACTACGATTTTTGTGCTTTAATTCCGATTATTGAAGGTGCGGGCGGAATAATTAGCGATTGGTCTGGTAATCCCCTACAAGCTGATTCTAGCGAAGTTTTAGCCGTCTCTAATTCGGGTTTATGGCGACAGGTTTTAGAACAAATCAGCAGAGTGGGTTAGTGCCAATACTAAGATAATTAATCAACAGCTAACCCACCCCTGCGGCAATTAAACGGTGGCTAATTGAGGTTGGGGACGTTTGCTGTTACGGATACCTTCGATCGCCGCTGCGTAATCGGGGGCATTAAATACCGCCGAACCTGCTACGATCGCATTAGCACCCGCTTCGAGAACTTGCCAAGTATTAGCCGGTTTTAGGCCGCCATCCACTTCAATCCAAGGATCCAAGCCTTTTTCATCGCAGATTTGACGTAATTGACGGATTTTGGGGACCACTTCCGGGATAAAACTCTGGCCACCAAAACCGGGGTTAACGCTCATAATTAAGACCAAATCGCATAAATGCAGCACATATTCGATTAAATCTAAGGGAGTGGAGGGATTTAATACCACACCCGCTTGTTTACCGAGTTCGCGGATTTGGCAAAGAGTACGATGGAGGTGGGGAGAAGCATTATGTTCAGCGTGAACAGAAATAATGTCAGCACCCGCTTTCGCAAAGTCAGCCACATATTTTTCTGGTTCCACGATCATTAAATGCACATCTAAAGGTTTTTTCGTATAGGGACGAATAGCGGAGACAATCAGGGGTCCAATGGTGATATTCGGGACAAAACGACCATCCATCACATCAACGTGAATCCAATCGGCTCCTGCCTTATCCACAGCCTCGATATCGGCTCCTAATTTACTAAAATCCGCCGATAGGATCGAGGGAGAGACAACGATCGACTTCGAGCTTCCGTTTTGGGTCATGGCTAACTATAGAATTTCGTGTTTATATTTTCGTAACAATCTTATCAGCAATCAGTGATCAGTGATCAGTAATCAGTAATCAGTTATCAGTTATCAGTTCACTGAGAAAACACCCTACACCCTACACCCCACACCCCACCTACCTAGATTTACGAACTTTTTTGTCGAAACCGGATCATAAACTTTAAAAATTAGGCATGATGGGAATAGTTGGGATCGAGGGGGTGGAAAGATGGATAAACTGGTGGCTTTGTACTTACATACACTTGGCGATTTCGGGAATTTACGCTACCCTAGGTCTCAGGTTCTTTACATTTTGTTACCTAACATACGTAAGAAAACCTAGTCCCCATACCTTATTTTCTCAGGAAAGAATCTTAAAAAAGTGTTAAGGTTTTATAGTTGAGGAGTGTTATCAGGAGGAACATTGTGTTTAAACGACTTGCAGAACAGCATCGCCAATTGGTCAAAGACTTAGTCTTGGATTTACAGGCTTTAGCGATCGCATTAGAAAATCAAGGTTATCTAGCATCTTGCTACACCTGTGGCGGTCAACTGAATAGCGCATCTTTTATGGTAGGATTGGGGGAAACCCATCTAATTCGGTTTCTCGTGTCCGATTACGGCATCACCTGGACAGAAATGCGCGACGATCGAGAGTTAATGAAACTCGAAGGTGCGGAAGCCATCAGCCAACTACAGGAATTATCTAATCTGATTAAATATCAAATTCCGCCGGCGGAATTTGTTGACAAAAAACCCTCCACCGTGCTGCAACGTTTCCAGACAGTTTAACCCCAGATGTTACCTAGACCTGTATGTTTAGCGAACTTTTTTCCCTAATCTTTCAGCCAACTATTGGCTAGATAGGCCATTCGTTTCATCTCTTTTCGTCCCCGAGAGACGGAATCGAGGATCATGCCAGAGGTCAAACTTAAAAAGGCTAAAAGCATGATCGAGGCCGATAAAATGGCGGTGGGAAAACGTGGTACTAAGCCGGTTTCGAGGTATTCAAATAGGACGGGAATCGCTAAGAGAAGGGAAATAAGCACCAAAATCAGCGAGACAAGGCTAAAAAAGAGAAAAGGACGAATTTCTTTAAAAAGTAGGATAGCGGTTCCCAATACCCGCCAGCCATCTTGAAAGGTTTTTAACTTACTTTGGGAACCCTCGGGACGTTCCCCGTAGAGGGTTGGTTCTTCAGCGAAGGGAATTTTTAATTCTAAAGCGTGGATAGTTAACTCGGTTTCAATCTCGAAACCATTGGACAAAGCCGGAAAAGATTTGACGAAACGACGGGAAAAGACACGATAACCAGAGAGCATATCGATTAAACGCGCTCCAAACAGAAATTTAACGAATCCCGTTAAAAATAGATTACCAGCGCGATGACCCGGACGATAAGCTTGGGAGGATTTTACCGCTTCCCGACGCGCACCGACGACCATATCTAACTGTTCCCGCAGCATTCGTTCAATTAAGCGACGTACTGCCGCAATTTCGTAGGTATCATCACCATCGATGAGAATATAGATATCCGCTTCGATATCGGCAAACATCCGCCGGACAACGTTGCCTTTTCCCGGTTGGATTTCCTGACGCACGATCGCCCCCGCTTTCAGTGCCTCGGTCACGGTATCATCGCTAGAGCGGTTGTTATAAACATAAATTGCCGCTTCTGGTAAAAAAGTTTGGAATTGGGAGACAACTTTAGCGATCGTTAGTTCTTCGTTGTAACAGGGAATAATCGCAACTATACGGTAGTTTGGCAAGGAAATCGGCGGAATAGTAGTCATTTCGATTATGGCTAACGACAACGTTTAATGATGGTTAGGGGGGTGTCCTGGCGTTGGACGGCATGAACAATGGGACAATGGGGGAATGCTTGGAAATAATCGTATCGGGATAAACCCATGTAATAATCGGGGTCGGGAGCTTTTCCCCAAGCAAAGTCATCTCGATAGATCATTGTCAGGTTTCGTTGATGATTCTCTACCATTTCCGCTGCAAACATCGGACCGCTAACGACAATGGTAGAGTTAGCGGCGGCATTTTGATTAAGCCATTCCATCCCCTCCTTGAGACTTAATCCCCAGTAATCGGTTTCCTGTTGACCTTGGGCTGCTTTTAAGCCTCCGTAGGCGCGATTATAGTAGGTGTATTCGTAGGGATGCAGGCTAATCATGTCATAGACAATGACGCTAAAGTTGAGGATTAGCAGGGTCGTTAGAAAGATTTTTATTGACTTTCGCTTGAGTTTATGATATGTCCAAATAATGGTCGTAGATGCGATCGCTGCTAGGGCGGGAATGACAAATAAAAAGTGACGGATGCCGTCGTAGAGAGTAGATTGACGCAGTATAGCAACGGTGGGCAGTAAAAACGCTTGCAGTAGGGTGATTATGGCGCAAGCACGCTGGGTTGGCGTTAATTTGGTTATTTTTGTCAAAATCCAAATTACACCGACGATTGTGGCGATTTGTAGGAGGACGGGGGTGGTGAGGGAAAATAGCCGGGGTAGATAGTACCAAGGTAGGGAACGACCGGGGATATTTTGACCGTCAAAGAGAACTGTATTATCCCAGATGTTGTACTTTGACATGAGGGTTATCGCTTCGATAAACCAAGTAATCGGGTTTCTCCAAGCGGCAGGATGGACAATGTAGGTGGTTATTGCCCAAAAAAGTAGAATAACTGCGTATAGGGGCAGAAAACGCCAGACGGTTTTGGGGAGGGTTTTGATATCCCAACGGGCCACTAGATGAGCAAAAATGAGATAAAAGAGGATGAAAAAGCCACCGATGCGAATTCCGGTGATTAAACCAGCAAGAATCCCGTAGAGACAAGAATAAACGGTTAAACAGTTAAATCCTAGTTTAATAGCCTTATTTTCGGACTGAAAATATTTATTCAGCAATAGGGAACCAGCGAAGGTTCCGAGGGTAAACATGGCTGCAAAGGGAATATCTTTGGGATTAAAGAAGGTATGACCCCAAAAAGCGGGAAATAGGGCTAAAATTAGCGCACCTAACCAAGCGGATTCGATTCCTGCTAGGATAGCGACGATTCCCACCACCGATAGATAGGTAATCAAGGAAAAAAGAAAGGTGACGACGTGCTTAACCCGGGTTATTTGCCAGATCCTCGATAGCCATTTATCCTTATCAGTGGGATTGGGGGGAAGATTGGCAATAGCGGGGAAAAATTTTTCTTTGCTCTCGTAGATGAGCTGGGAGATGTAGTTAAAATAAAAGCCGTAATGACGCGACATTTCTGATATGGGCTTGTTTTCTCGGATATATTCGAGATTATGACTGACCATATCCACTTCGATCGGTTCGTCCCAAGTGATACCATAGTTTCCGACTACCGATAAACCAATTATCCCCAGAACTAGGATGACCGATAGAATTTTTAGATAAGCTTGCTTGACTGAGATTAACCCTTTTCTAGACTTCATTGGCGATCGAGTCAGTATGGTGGGCAATTTTATCACCTTAGTATATCAAAATTTGGTCAACTCGCCTAAGGACGTTTTTGGTAGTTAAAAGTTTCCGTTTGTATTTGTTAGCCAAACATGGTATATCAAGTAAAAAGCTATCAGCTAAAAGGCCGACTCGTTCCAGAGCTAGTAATTAGTCTAATGGCACAAAAACGGGGTATTTTTCTCGTCAAATTCACCAGAACTATTGATTAAGTTATGACATTATTAAAACGGTTCAACCTGACTCATCCCCTCTTCTGGGCAGTAGTTTATTTTATCGCACTAGGGATTTTATCAGTTATCTTAGGTCAAGACGTTTTTCGTCGCTATTTATTACCTAAAACTACCTCCTGTGGTGGTCGGTTTTTTCCTGGGAGGTTTCCATGGATTAAATCAGTGGTTGATTCATTTAATCACTTATCACTCCTTCGATAAAGTTGGTGAAAGATACAAGATAACTTTAAGCGTAGCAGCAGCAATTACCAGTATTTTTGGTGCAGCCTATATTTCCGAATTGGGAACCAGTATCGGTGATAGTACCAGCAGTGTTTTTGTTTTGGCAGGATTATTTTTAATTATTGCTTGTCTTGGTCGTAATCAACCAGTGAAGCTGAAAACTATAATTTTCGCAGGATTGCTTTTAGGACTAGCAACAGGACTAAAATTGACCACGGCAATGTATAGTATCAGTTTAATCGTGGCGATTAGTTTTTTAACCAATACCATCAAGGAAAAGCTGCGTAATCTTCTGACTTTAATTCTTTCTATGACTGTGGGATTTTCCCTGACGATGGGTTATTGGATAATCCTGATGTGGACTAATTTTGCTAATCCCCTTTTTCCCTTTTTCAACAAAATTTTTCAATCTCCCTACATCGAAACGGATTTTAACCTACAAGATACCCGGTTTTTGCCTAGAGACATTTGGCAATGGTTATTTTATCCCTTTTATTTTGTGCAGGAACAAACGTTAGTAGCTGA
>SFBI01000005.1:0-5000 GCA_007095845.1 Microcystis aeruginosa Ma_MB_S_20031200_S102 | reverse complement strand
TTTTGGTAAACAGTCGCCTGGGCCTATTCACTGCGACCCTCTTGCGAGGGTACCCCTTCTCCCGAAGTTACGGGGTCATTTTGCCGAGTTCCTTAGAGAGAGTTATCTCGCGCCCCTTAGTATTCTCTACTTCCCCACCTGTGTCGGTTTCGGGTACAGGCAATTAATGATTAACGTGGTTCGGGCTTTTCTAGGAAGCTTGATCAGCGCCACTTCCCTCCCGTGGGAGGTGGGACTCGCGTCTTAGCTCCTGGTGTTTTCGCCACCTCTCATCGCCTTGACTGCTTGCACTGGTAACCAACATCCAGCTGACGTTGACCTTCTCCGTTCTCCGGCACAATCATTAATCGGTACGGGAATGTTAACCCGTTGTCCATCGACTACGCTTTTCAGCCTCGCCTTAGGTCCTGACTGACCCTCCGCGGACGAGCCTTGCGGAGGAAACCTTGGGGTTTCGGGGTGTGGGATTCTCACCCACATTTTCGCTACTTAAGCCGACATTCTCACTTCTATAGAGTCCACAGCTGCTTGCCGCTACTGCTTCACCCCCTATAGAACGCTCCCCTACCACAGTTCGCCTACGCTCACTGTCCACAGCTTCGGTAGATAACTTAGCCCCGTTCATTTTCGGCGCAGGAGCGCTTGACCAGTGAGCTATTACGCACTCTTTTAAGGATTGCTGCTTCTAGGCAAACCTCCTGGTTGTCAATGCACTCCCACCTCCTTTCTCACTTAGTTATCATTTGGGGACCTTAGCTGGTGGTCTGGGCTGTTTCCCTCTTGACGATGAAGCTTATCCCCCACCGTCTCACTGGTAGTTTTTTTAGCCGTATTCAGAGTTTGCCTCGCCTTGGTACCGGTCTCCCAGCCCGCGGCGAAACAGTGCTTTACCCCGACTAAACTTCCACTACCGCTGCGCCTCAACACATTTCGGGGAGAACCAGCTAGCTCCGAGTTCGATTGGCATTTCACCCCTAACCACAGCTCATCCGCTAATTTTTCAACATTAGTCGGTTCGGACTTCCACTTGGTTTTACCCAAGCTTCATCCTGGCCATGGTTAGATCACCCGGGTTCGGGTCTACAAATTATGACTTTTCGCCCTGTTCAGACTCGCTTTCGCTGGGGCTGTGGGGTCTTCCCCCTTCACCTGCCATAACCTGTAAGTCGCCGGCTCATTCTTCAACAGGCACACGGTCAGACGTTCAATCGTCCTCCCATTGCTTGTAGGCTAACGGTTTCATGTTCTATTTCACTCCCCTTCCGGGGTTCTTTTCACCTTTCCCTCGCGGTACTGTTTCTCTATCGGTCACACGGGAATATTTAGCCTTACCTCGTGGTCGAGGCAGATTCACACGGGATTTCACGTGCCCCATGCTACTCGGGATGCAGTTAAGCTGGTTCCTTTTTCGACTACAGGACTTTCACCTTCTCTGGTGCGGTTTTCAGCCGCTTCGTCTAAATTTCCCAGTCTTTTGTTACTGTCCCACGACCCCAAGTTCCGAAGAACTTGGTTTAGGCTGTTCCCTTTTCGCTCGCCGCTACTGGGGGAATCGCTGTTGCTTTCTTTTCCTCTGGCTACTAAGATGTTTCAGTTCACCAGGTTTGCTCGCTCCACCCTATGTATTCAGGTGGTCGTGTTTAGGGTTGCCCCATTCGGATATCTTCGGATCGATGCTTGCTTCCCGCTCCCCGAAGCGTTTCGTCGGTAACTACGTCCTTCTTCGCTTCCGTGTGCCTAGGTATCCACCGTTAGCCCTTATTAGCTTGACCTTGCGGTCTTCTTTTTTGGCTTTTTCACCTAGCTCTATGCAGTTTTCAAGGTTCCTCTGGACTCTGTACTCAGAGCCAGCATTCTCTCTTACTATATAAGTAAGATAAGGTGCTGATTCGGAGCTTTTTTTCTTTGTTTTTGCCACCTGTGCAGGTGGGCCATCCTGGACTCGAACCAGGGACCTCACCCTTATCAGGGGTGCGCTCTAACCACCTGAGCTAATAGCCCTTGTTCCTGATTCAGGTCTTGTGTGAACCCAGAACCTAGTTTGAAAGCCAATTTTGCCTCGCTCCGACCTTTTGGGATTGATTCTTGGTAGGGACTACTTTTTTTTCGTCTCCTACCGGAATTAGGTCTCCCTTTAAGGAGGTGATCCAGCCACACCTTCCGGTACGGCTACCTTGTTACGACTTCACCCCAGTCACTAGCCCTGCCTTAGGCATCCCCCTCCTTGCGGTTGAGGTAATGACTTCGGGCGTGACCAGCTTCCATGGTGTGACGGGCGGTGTGTACAAGGCCCGGGAACGAATTCACCGCCGTATGCTGACCGGCGATTACTAGCGATTCCTCCTTCATGCAGGCGAGTTGCAGCCTGCAATCTGAACTGAGGCCGGGTTTGCTGGGATTCGCTGGCTCTCGCGAGTTCGCTGCCCTTTGTCCCGACCATTGTAGTACGTGTGTCGCCCAAGACGTAAGGGGCATGCTGACTTGACGTCATCCCCACCTTCCTCCGGTTTGTCACCGGCAGTCTCCTTAGAGTCCCCAACTTAATGCTGGCAACTAAGAACGAGGGTTGCGCTCGTTGCGGGACTTAACCCAACATCTCACGACACGAGCTGACGACAGCCATGCACCACCTGTGTTCGCGCTCCCGAAGGCACCCCTAGCTTTCACCAGGGTTCGCGACATGTCAAGTCTTGGTAAGGTTCTTCGCGTTGCATCGAATTAAACCACATACTCCACCGCTTGTGCGGGCCCCCGTCAATTCCTTTGAGTTTCACACTTGCGTGCGTACTCCCCAGGCGGGATACTTAACGCGTTAGCTTCGGCACGGCTCGGGTCGATACAAGCCACGCCTAGTATCCATCGTTTACGGCTAGGACTACAGGGGTATCTAATCCCTTTCGCTCCCCTAGCTTTCGTCCCTGAGTGTCAGATACAGCCCAGTAGCACGCTTTCGCCACCGATGTTCTTCCCAATCTCTACGCATTTCACCGCTACACTGGGAATTCCTGCTACCCCTACTGATCTCTAGTCTGCCAGTTTCCACCGCCTTTAGGTCGTTAAGCAACCTGATTTGACGGCAGACTTGGCTGACCACCTGCGGACGCTTTACGCCCAATAATTCCGGATAACGCTTGCCTCCCCCGTATTACCGCGGCTGCTGGCACGGAGTTAGCCGAGGCTGATTCCTCAAGTACCGTCAGAACTTCTTCCTTGAGAAAAGAGGTTTACAATCCAAAGACCTTCCTCCCTCACGCGGCGTTGCTCCGTCAGGCTTTCGCCCATTGCGGAAAATTCCCCACTGCTGCCTCCCGTAGGAGTCTGGGCCGTGTCTCAGTCCCAGTGTGGCTGCTCATCCTCTCAGACCAGCTACTGATCGTCGCCTTGGTAGGCTCTTACCCCACCAACTAGCTAATCAGACGCAAGCTCTTCTTCAGGCCAATTAGGTTTCACCTTGCGGCACATCGGGTATTAGCAGTCGTTTCCAACTGTTGTCCCCGTCCTGAAGTTAGATTCTTACGCGTTACTCACCCGTCCGCCACTAGAATCCGAAGATTCCCGTTCGACTTGCATGTGTTAGGCACGCCGCCAGCGTTCATCCTGAGCCAGGATCAAACTCTCCATGATGAATCGTTTGATTCTTTTGACTTTTTTTCGTCTCCCCCTTGCGGGTTTGACTTTTTTGTTATAGAATTGCTTCTAAACGAGGCTTTTTTTGCTTGGCTTTCAAACTATTGTTTTGTCTAGGTTCGAGCGTCGTTTGTTTCGCTTCGCTTTCGCTTTGCTTCAACCGCGCATTTACCAATGTATCTAACTTCCCCTGGTTTGTCAACCCCTTTTGGCAAAATTTTTTGATATTTTTTCTATCCCTTGCTCCGTAAGCTTTTCAGCTTTCAGGGTTTTTGGGTAGTCCTTGGCTCAGAACTGTTTGTGCGGCTACTTTAGTTTACTTGTACTAAATATTTTCCTCTTTTTGATTTTTTCTTCAGTACCTCTCGATCGCTGGGTCGATTTTGGGGTATGGTTCTTTGAGAATTTATTTTCTGAAGGGAAACCTCTCATGTCTCGCCGTGCTGCTTTACAGTCCTATTTACTGGTGCGTTTACTCCTAGCTCCCTTGATGTTATGGACGATTGTGACGGTGGTTTTTCTGCTGATGCGTGTTGCTCCCGGTGATCCCACGGATGCGATTTTAGGCAACCGCGCTCCTGAAAGTGCCAAAAATGCCCTAAGAGAACAGTTAGGACTGAATAAACCCCTATTTTTCCAGTATCTAGATTATATTTTTCATCTCATGCGTCTTAATTTGGGAGACTCTTTAACTAGTAAGGGGGTGACGGTGTGGGAGATTGTTGTTCAATATTTTCCGGCGACGCTGGAACTAACTTTTTATGGGATGCTCATTGCGGTGATGGTGGGGGTTGGATTGGGTATTATCACTGCTTCCCGTCCGAATACTCTCTTGGATGTGGGGGGGCGTTTATTTGGTTTGATAACTTATTCTTTGCCGATTTTTTGGGTGGGAATGCTCTTACAGCTGATTTTTGCGGTGCAGTTGCGCTGGTTTCCTTTGGGGACTCGTTTTCCTTTGAGTGAGACTCCACCGCAGGCAATTACGGGTTTATACACCTTTGATAGTCTGATGACTCTACAACTAGATAAGTTGCCTACGGCGTTGTATTATCTAGCCTTACCTAGTTTTACTCTCGGCATTCTTTTGAGTGGGATTTTTGAACGGATGGTGCGAGTTAATCTGAAACACACTTTGCAAGCGGACTATGTAGATGCGGCAAAAGCTAGAGGAATACCAGAAAAAACGATTATGATTGCCCATGCGCTGAAAAATGCTCTGATTCCCTTAATTACTCTCTTCGGTTTGACTTTTGCGGCTCTTTTAGGTGGTGCAGTCTTGACGGAGGTTACTTTTTCTTGGCCTGGTTTGGGCAATCAGTTATATCGCGCCATTTCTCTGCGGGATTACCCAACAGTCCAGGGATTAATGG
>SFBI01000049.1 GCA_007095845.1 Microcystis aeruginosa Ma_MB_S_20031200_S102 | reverse complement strand
GGTACAGCCATTTTCAAGTGAAAAATGTACCCAGTAGCCTCTTTTCAATTTTTTCTTAGAAGCGACCTGCAGTAAGGGTTTTGTTAATTTTCTAGTATTTATGTATGGGGGAAGTCCAGAAATAAAATAATCTCCTATCTCCTGACTCCTATCTCCTGACTCCTGACTCCTGACTCCTGACTTCTAACCCGACAAAAAACCTATTCAGCAAACCCTAAGTTAAATAAGCGATAGTTACCCCCGAACCGCCCTCATTTTGGGGTGCTAATTGAAAGCGTTTTACCTGGGGATGACGGGATAGGAAATCGTGAACACCTTGACGCAATTTCCCCGTACCTTTACCGTGAATAATCCATAATATACCCGATGGGGTAGCCCTGACGATCGCTTGTTCGATATCCGTTTCTGACTCTGCCACCCTGGAACCGCGAATATCGACGGTATTATTAGCAGTACGAATTAAAGGAGTCTCCTGGGGTTTTGTGGGAGTTTGGGGCAAATTTTTGGCAGGTTTTGGCGCAGTTTCCACTTTTTGACCATCCAAAGACTCAATCTGGTCTAAGGGTAGGGTCATCTTCATCATCCCGAAACGCAGGGAAATCTCCTCTGATTCCGGTGAAATTGCTAAAACTTCGGCAGTTTGTCCCAAATTGGGCAAGCGGACTCTTTCCCCCACTTGCGGACGATAATTAACCTTAGTTTTTTCCGTTTTTGGTAATAACCTTTCTGCGATCGCAGTTAACTCCTCTGTGGCTTTTTGGGCATCCTTACCGGTTTTTGTTCCTGATTGCAATCGGCGAATAACGTCATTAATCTGTGCTTTTGCCGATAATAAAGCCTTTTGTATCTCCTGCTCCTGATAACGTTTTAATTCTCGCTCTCTCTCCTGTAGAGAATTAGCCCGTGTAGAAACCTCTGTATAAAATTTCTCCGTTTGTTGGAGTAATTGACTAGCCTCCTTAGCTTTTGACTCCTGTTCCCGTCTTTGTGCTTCCAAACCAGCAATTACTTGATTTATCTCCTCCGATAACCCTCCCAGATGATTTCTCGCTTCGGCCACAATTTCGGGACTTAATCCCAAACGCTGGGCAATAGTTAAAGCATTAGAACGCCCCGGAATACCCCATAATAGTCGATAAGTGGGGGAAAGAGTGCAATCGTCAAACTCTACCGAGGCATTTTCAAAGCGAGAATCTCGATACTTTAACGCTTTTAATTCCCCGTAGTGGGTGGTAGCCACCGTCAGTAAACTATGATCAGCGAGGTATTGTAAAATAGCGATCGCTAAAGGACTTCCCTCGGCCGGATCCGTACCTGCTCCCACCTCATCGAGTAAAACCAAGGAACGAGAATTTAAAGCCGCTAAAATGCGGACAATCCGGCGAATATGACCCGAAAAAGTCGATAAACTCTGTTGCAAAGACTGTTCATCCCCGATATCGGCCAAAACCTGATCGAACCAGGGGATCTCCACCGGTTCCCGCGCTGGAATAAACAGGCCCGCTTTCGCCATTAAAGCCGCTAATCCGAGGGTTTTTAAAGTAACGGTTTTTCCGCCGGTATTTGGTCCGGTGATGGCAACAACGCGAATTTCTGGGCTAATCTGCACATTTATTGGTATGACCTCCCCCCCCTGTTCATGGTGTTTTTGCCACCAGAGCAAAGGATGACGCAAATTCCGTAAAGTAATCGTTTCCGAACCATCGATAAAGTGGGGGGGATTACCCTCTAACCATAAACTGTAACGGGCCCTAGCGGTGGCCAGATCGAGCCTAGTAGCGATCGCTAGTAAATATTCTAAGTCTTCAAAAGCTTCGGCGATCAGATTACTTAACTGCCGCAGGATTTTTTCTTCTTCGATTTGTTCCTGACGACGATATTGCCGCAGTTGATTGCCTTGGTCAACGATAGAGTGAGGTTCAATGTAAAAAGTCGCCCCTGTGCTGGAAGTATCGTGAATTATCCCCGGTATTTGCTCTTTTTGTGCTGCTTTGACGGGAATCACCCAGCGTTCGCTTCTTTGGGTAATCACCGCTTCTTGGATAGCACCACCCTGTTTTTGCATGATATCCTGTAATTTTCGGTAAATTCGCTCTCTAATCACCTTCATTTGTCCCCGAATTTCCCGTAATTGGGGACTAGCGCGATCGGATATGCGGCCATCTTCATCGATACAACGGTGTATTTCCTGTTCTATCTCTGGATAGGTGCGAATTTCCGCTACTAACTCTTTTAAAACCGGTATGTCTTCCTGTTCGTCAATTAAACGCCGTAAACGTCGCACTCCGGCTAAAGTCGTGGCAATATTTAAAAGTTCCTGTCCCGATAATAAACCCCCCAGATGCCCCCTTTCTAGAGCATCGCCGATGTCGGTAATCCCATCAAAGGAAAGACGACTATCTAATTTTTGTTCTAAGCTATAAACTTCTTTAGTTTGGCAGAGTAGGTTTGAACTTTCCTCTTTGGTTTCTGGTAAAGGCAATTGACGAATCGCAATCGCACCGAGTTTAGTCGCGGCAAAAGTAGCTAGGTGTTGACATAGCCGCGGCCATTCCAATAATTCTAGGGTTTCGTCTTGAATCAATTTTGTAGTTTTTTGTAATACGCTTTGTATTCCTAGTCTAACCGGATATGGTCTGATTTTTACAGGAGGCAGGGGGTGGGAGAATTATGAATTATGAATTATGAATTGGGGTTTGGGGGGAGGAAGGGAGCAGGGTGTGGGGAAATGGGGGGATTTCAACTAATACCCCAAAACCCTAACCCCCCAAAACCCTAACCCCCAACCCCTAATCTGTATCTAAATTCCTTTCTGGAGAGAGAATTGCACCTGTTTAAATTCTTGTTTTAAACGTTGTTTGAGTTTGTCGGGGATGGGACGGGAACCGTAGGCGGTATAATAACCTGCTACAGAGTTTAAGGCTGTTTGCATAGTAGTGAAAGAACGCAAACCCCCGGATTTTTTATCTCGTCGGTAGAGGGAGATGTAATCGTTGATTTGTTCCTTTGCTTGCGACTCAACTGCCGCTTTATTCGGGTCATCTTTGACTAAATCAAGTGCTGTGGTTAAAGTTTCAATCACTGTTAGGGTATCCTGTCCGTAATTGCCCGTTAACCCCGAACTACTGGAACAACCCATCAATCCGATGACAAGGACGAGAACCAAAGCTAATAAGCGAGAAATGTAAGGTTTTAGAGACATATTTTCAACACCATAAGTTAATCCCAAGTCACCTTATCCTATCAGGAAACCGTGACCAGTTCTTCATGGGAGTCAACCGGCTGCAAAAATCAAGGGTCAACCGGGGGGTAAATAGCCAAAATATAGGCTTTTTTGACGGGGAAAGCCCTATTTTTGTCTAAAAGTTGCGATGCCATCAACCCGGAGTGAGTTGATTCTGGACTAATTCGGGCCGCGATCAGGCACTGGTGGCGGTTTCAGGGTCGATCGAGATTGGACTTTGCGACCGATTAATCTAGAAGTTGACATCCTCGCCGCCGTAAAACGGACGGCGATTCCTCACCACGCCAATTTTTTAGGGTAGTCGCTGAATAGGGCTTCGGCCGTGAGCTCAGCGTTCGACCGAGCGTTCGACTGAGCTCACGCCGAAGTCTCACGCCGAGGTCCGAACGGTTGACGCTTCACCGAAAAACGCTTAATTGCTTAAGTCTGACTCTTTCTCCACGTCCGTTTTGAGTGTCCGGATGCCCTCCGGCCACTTTAAACAAGTCGAAAAAATCTAATGTTCAACCTTATTTCCTAGAAAGTTTTACTCGTTCAAGGCCGAATTTGAATTCTTTTCTGAACAAAACCCCCTACTATCTGTTGTCAAGGTTCAGTTTTTAGCTTGGTTATCACTTTTTCCATTGTAGCTTAAAGCCGTCCTTTTAGGACGGGGTTTTAACCCAAATTTTCGATAAGTAGGTAGGTGTTAAAAGTTGTCAGACACCCCCCTTATCAAGCTATCCATTAGTCACATCTTTCTTAACATAAAATTTGACAAAAAGAGAAAAGTGTGCAAGATGGCTCAAGGGGGTTCTATGGGGGGACTAATTTGATGAGATAGTTTCCAAGTCTGGCTGATATCATGTAACTTTCGCAGTCCCAACCAAATAGTTTTAACACCAGGTTCACCGTGGTTCTTCGGTTTGTCTTATGCAATGGACGGGGGTTATAAGGGATGGAACCCTTATATAGAAAAGCATTTGACGATTTTTGTCAATTGCTTTTGATCTAAAGCGAACTAATCAATTAAACTCCTCGCCATATAAAGATTTAGTCGATTTATGCCCCCTATCGAACCATACCAAGTAACGAAGAGCCGTATTTTTTTGTCCTTTGACTAGAGCGATTGTGTGGAAACGGGGTCTATACTGATAGTTTCTTCAGCAAAATAGTCCTAAAAGTCTTTCCAGGTAAATATTTCACGATTCTATAAGCAAAAATTATCACACAAAGTCGAGAAGAGCCCAATTCCTAGTCTTTTTAATCTCTTCGGGTCTAATTCCCCGCCGCTCGCGGCGTACAATAAAAAAATGAGTGAATACATCCATAAGAGCCATAATGTAAGTGTTTTGCTATATCATTTAGTGTTCCCAGCCAAATATCGTAAAGCCGTTTTCGACGAACAGGTAGATAGCTTGTTAAAAG
>SFBI01000048.1 GCA_007095845.1 Microcystis aeruginosa Ma_MB_S_20031200_S102 | reverse complement strand
TCAGTTATCAGTTATCAGTTATCAGTTATCAGTTATCAGTTATCAGTTATCAGTTATCAGTTATCAGTTATCAGTTATCAGTTATCAGTTATCAGTTATCAGTTATCAGTTATCAGGAGATTATTTTTATTTATTCTCCCCACTTCATAATTCATAATTGATAATTCATAATTCATAATTCATAATTCATAATTCATATACTTTTTCAACAGGATTTATTATTATGTCTAATTTAACGGTAATTCGTGAACATATTTTTGCTTGGGGAAAACGCACCTATATCATGGGTGTTTTGAACGTTACTCCCGATAGTTTTAGTGATGGGGGAGAATTTGACAATGTTGAAAATGCCATGCTACAAGCGATGAAAATGATCGAGGCTGGGGCTGATATAATCGATATCGGTGGTCAATCCACCCGTCCGGGAGCGCAAGAAATTAGCCTAGAAGCAGAATTATCGCGAGTTATCCCCGTAATCACCGCTATTCGACAACAAAGTTCTATTCCTATCTCTCTCGATACCACTAGGGCGATTGTAGCAGCCCAGGGTATCGCCGCCGGGGCCGATTTGATCAATGATATTTCTGGGGGAACCTTCGATCGCCTATTATTGCCTACACTCGCTAAATTGGCCGTTCCCATCATCCTCATGCACCTGCGGGGCAATCCGCAAACCATGCAATCGCTAACACATTATGATGAT
This sequence comes from Microcystis aeruginosa Ma_MB_S_20031200_S102, assembly GCA_007095845.1. Classification (GTDB taxonomy): domain Bacteria; phylum Cyanobacteriota; class Cyanobacteriia; order Cyanobacteriales; family Microcystaceae; genus Microcystis; species Microcystis aeruginosa_D. The sequence goes on along the minus strand of SFBI01000048.1, from coordinate 32,425 downwards.
TTAGTCAAGGAAATTAAAGAATTTTTACAGGATCGCGTTAAGGAAGCTTTACAGTGGGGTATTGCTAGGGAAAATATTATCATCGATCCGGGGATTGGTTTCGCCAAAACTGGGACACAAAATCTTGAGTTATTGCGAGAATTAGGGCAATTTCGGGATTTGGATTTACCCGTTTTGATTGGATTGTCGAGAAAACGCTTTATCGGCGAGATTACAGGCAAAGATGACCCAAAAGAACGAGTTTTCGGAACGGCGGCGGCCTGTGCCATAGCGATCGCTAAGGGGGCCGATATCCTGCGCGTTCATGATGTGGCTGCGATCGTAGATGTGAGTAAAGTGGTGGACGCAATCGAGCGAAGTTGAAAATTTTTGCTAGTCTTAGAATCATCCACAGTTCGATCGAAATTAGCGATGAATAGCCAACTAACCAGCGATCATTGTATGTTACCCGTGATTCGATCTCCCCGGGATTATCAAGTTTTTCGCATTAGCGCTGGGGATACGAATCGTTTGGCGATCGTCTTCGATTCTACCGTAGCGGGGGATTCCTTGACCGTCTGTGTGGAAATTTTCGATCCCCACGGTCGCACCCCTACCCATCGTCATCATTTTGCCGTAGAAATGTTTTTTATCCTTAAAGGGGAAGGAATGGCTATCTGTGATGGTAAATCGATTTCCCTGGGGCCGGGGGATAGTTTATTAGTTCGTCCCACGGGTATTCACGAGATTAGAAATATGGGGGACGGAAGACTTTATGCACTATGTTTTATGGTTCCCAATGAGGATTTTTCGGAATTAATTCGCAATGGTATCCCAGAGGAGTTAGACGCAGAAGATTTAGAGGTGTTGATGGGAACTATTAAAGGATAATCAAGCAATATCATCCCTTAAATTTTGGCCTTTTTTTTCAGGAAAAGAGCGATAAAAAAGGTAAAGGTTCCCCCCAGAAAGCCGAAGATTAGCCAATTTAATCTTGGATAGCCTTTATTGATAGCGATGATTGTAGCAATGGCACCGATGAGACAATGCCAGAAAAAAAGCAACAAGAATAAATCTAAGCTCGGGGAAATATCAGCAATTAGTTTCATATTTTATCAGTAGAGCGAACGAGTTAATTTTTTAGATAGCAAATCTCTAGAATCTTTCCAATGACCGAATCCTTGATGCGATTTTATGTTTATTCACATCTATAAGTATTTCTATTTTTTTGTCCAAGGCCATTTTGTTCCCATCTCGGTTAAAGCTGAAAAAACTAGATAGAGAATGAGAAAAGCAACACCAAAGAGAAAAGTCAATAAGTCGTTATTCATCGAGTCATCGCTGATAGGTTAAAGGTCACTGATTCGCTACTATCCATTTGTCCACTACTTAGCAATTACTGCTTTTCTAGACGGTTGAAACAGGTTTAATTATTGCTGCTGTTGTGCCAAATAGTTAAGCACTGTGTCCAGAGTTAATTCTAAGCGTTCCGAGATTTGTTGTGGGGTTAAACCGAGGTCTTGCAGTAGAGGAATTGTTTTCAATTTTTGCAAGTTTATTCCCTGTTCAATTCCCTGTTCAATTCCCTGTTCAATTCCCTGTTCAATTCCCTGTTCAATTCCCTGTTCAATTCCATCTCCAAAAGCTTCTTGATAGAAACGAGTTTGTTTGAGGTCTTGTAGTTCCAACATAGCTTCAATTTCCTCTCGACTTTTTTGGGGTAACTTATAAATGATTATCGTTTCGATTAAATCAATGACATTTCTCTGCACTAAGCGATCGCTCACTTCTCTTTGAGCCTGTTTAATTAAAATCTTAGCAGAATTAACAGCTTGACTCTCACTTTCCGTAACCAATTTGATCATGGCGATCGCTAAGGAAGGAGTCTCGTCATTTGGCAATTCATCCAGATAGATTCTTCTAATCCTGTCCAAAGATAACAAGTCGGCAAATTGCTGGGGATGTTCTCGCTCAATGTCTCGACTGGGATAAATAACAACTATCTGCCAGGGTGACAAAGGTTTATACTGTCTAAGATACAGGAAAAGTTCCGAAAATAATCGATAATATAGGTCTTCATCCTTTTGAAACTGTACTTCTACCAGATAAAAGGGGGAATTTTCTAGATGATCGAGCGGCAAAAATAAACCATCTAATCGAAAAGCTAGTTGTTTTACTTCTTGGGAAGTAAATCGATAATTGCTAACAATAACATCGGGTTGAGCGATTAATTCAAAGAACGAATCGGGAAAATCGAGAAACATTCGATAGAATATGCTGTCAGTTTTCATGCTGCCACAAAATTGCCTGTAATTTCAGCTTAATCTGCCTATGATCATCCCATCCTTTCTGCAACCCGGTGCTAAAGTTTCTCTGGTGGCCACCAGTGGATCCGTCAAGGAATTAGCCGCCCTCGAAAAAGGCGTAGAAATCTGGCGATCGAGGGGTTATCAAGTGGAATTTAGCGAAAATTGGGCTAATCGTTGCGGTTATCTCGCCGGTAGCGACGAGGAACGTCGTCAAGCTTTAGCCCAAACATGGCAAGATCCCGATTGTCAAGCAATTCTCTGCGCTAGGGGGGGTTACGGTAGCGCTCGCCTCTTAGAAAATTGGACATGGGCAAAAACTAACCCGAAATGGTTAATCGGTTTTTCCGACGTGACGGGTATTTTATGGAGTTTAGCGAAACAGGGCATTTGTAGCGTTCACGGGCCAGTTTTAACCACCTTAGCCCAAGAAAGTCCCCAATCAATCGATCGCCTCTTTTATCTCCTAGAAGGTCGTCCTTTAGCCCCTCTTGTCGGTCAAGGTTGGGGTGGGGGCAAAGTGCGGGGACGCTTATTACCAGCTAATTTAACCGTAGCCACCCACCTCCTCGGAACCTCGGTTCAACCCACCCTAGAGGGGGTAATTTTAGCCCTAGAGGACGTAACCGAGGCCCCGTACCGGATCGATCGAATGTTAACTCAGTGGCGAATGCTGGGCATTTTCTCGCAAATTAAAGCCATTGCTCTCGGTCGTTTTAGCCGTTGTCTGGCAGCTCCCAGTAGTGATAGTCAAACCGTAGAGGAAGTCTTAAAAGAGCGTTTGGGCGATTTGGGCATTGCGGTTATTGCTGAGTTACCTTTCGGTCATGATGGCGATAATGCCGCTTTACCGGTGGGAACAATGGTAGAACTGGACGGGGATCGGGGAATCTTAGAATTTTTCTATCCCTAATGAGCCACTTTTTTGATACTATCTTAGAGAAGTGTTAACAAATGTAACAAAAAATTAATTATAGATGAAAGTATTAGTTGTCGGTGCGACGGGAACCCTAGGGCGACAGATCGTGCGTCATGCCATCGATCAGGGACATAAAGTGCGTTGTTTGGTCCGCAGTCAGAGAAAAGCGGCTTTTTTGAAGGAATGGGGCGCGGAATTAGTCGGGGGAACCCTGCGGGATAAGAGTACCATTATTACCGCTTTAGAGGGAATGGACGCGGTGATCGATGCCGCTACAGCCCGGGCGACGGACTCGGCCAGCATTAAACAGGTGGATTGGGATGGTAAAGTTAATCTGATTCAAGCGGCCAAAACTGCGGGAGTAGATCGCTTTATTTTCTTTTCGATTCTCAATGCCGAAAAATATCCCAACGTGCCTTTGATGGAGATAAAACGCTGTACCGAGAAATTTCTAGCAGAATCGGGTTTAAAATATACAATTCTCCGTCCCTGTGGCTTTATGCAGGGTTTAATCGGCCAATACGCCATCCCGATGTTAGATAATCAAACCGTCTGGATCACGGGGGAAAGTACAGCGATCGCCTACATGGACACCCAAGATATCGCTAAATTCGCCGTTCGCGCTTTAGAAGTCCCCGAAACCGTCGGTCAGTCCTATCCCGTGGTCGGCAGCAAAGCTTGGAAAGCTGAAGAAATTATCGAAGTTTGCGAGCGCTTATCGGCTAAAGAGGGGAAAATTTGGCGTTTACCCATGGGATTACTGCGTTTTATGCGAGGAATAAGCCGTTGTTTCCAATGGACTTATAATATATCTGACCGACTAGCTTTTGCGGAAGTTCTCGCTAGTGGTCAAGCTCTTGATGCCCCCATGGCAGAAGTTTATCAAGTATTTGGCCTTGATCCGAGTCAAACAACTACTTTAGAATCCTATTTACAAGAATACTTTAGCCGCATTCTCAAGAAGCTCAAGGAAATCGACTTCGAGAAACAAAAAGCTCAGAAGAAGAAGAAAACCCCTTTCAAAAAGAAAGCGTGAACCAGCAGTAGGAAAATTTGTCAATGCCCAAAATCGGCATTATTTACAACGATATTAAGCCTATCGCTTGTAAAACAGCCCATCAGATACAAGATCAGCTACTTTCTTTAGGTTGGCAGGTGTTTATGGCTACCGGCAGCGGTGGCCTGCTAGGCCATTCTAAACCCTCTCGTCCCGTTTGTTTTACTCCGATCGATCAGTTAGTCCCCCCCCATTTCGAGCAAGATTTAAGTTTTGCGATCGTGCTGGGGGGCGATGGTACAGTCCTATCGGCGGCCCGGCAGTTGGCCACCCTCAATTTGCCCCTGTTAACGGTCAATACGGGACACATGGGCTTTTTGACCGAAATTTACCTAAATCAGCTTGAACCCGCCCTAGAGCAGGTTTTAGAGGGGAAATACACCATCGAAAATCGCTCGATGATCACGGTGCGACTGTTTCGCGAAGATACCCTCCTCTGGGAGGCACTTTCTCTCAATGAGGTAGTCGTCCACCGGGAACCCCTCACCAGTATGTGTCATTTTGAGATTCAAATTGGTGAACACGCACCCGTCGATATCGCTGCTGATGGGGTGATTCTCTCCACTCCCACGGGTTCTACTGCCTATGCTCTCAGCGCCGGTGGCCCGGTAATAACTCCCGATGTGCCGGTATTACAATTAGCCCCCATTTGTCCCCATTCTTTAGCTTCCAGATCCTTGGTATTTTCTGACAAGGAAACAGTAAATATTTTTCCAGCAACTGCTAATCGGATGGTGATGGTAGTGGACGGTAATGGCGGTTCTTATATCTTGCCAGAAGATCGAATTAATGTGCAGAAATCGCCCCACCAAGTCCATTTTATTCGTCTGCAATCAACGGAATTCTTCCGCATCCTCCGGGAAAAATTGGGTTGGGGTTTGCCTCATATTGCTAAACCAACTTCGGTGGAGTTACCTTAATCAGTTATCAGTTATCAGTTATCAGTTATCAGTTATCAGATGTAAGTTTTCAGTTGACTGATTACTGGTTACTGTTCACTGATAGCTGAATTTATGCTCTCTTTTCGTGCCAAGATAGCTTTTTATTTAGAGGATGTCACCACGGCGATCGGGCTGACGGTAAATCTGCTTATCCTAGCATTAATTTTACTCTCGTTGGGGATTTATGTGGCTCAAACCTATCCCTTATCCGTCACCTGGCAAATGTGGTTACGTCAGCTTGATTGGGGAATTTTAAGCTTATTTTCCCTAGAGTATTTAATTCGGTTTTGGTGTGCGGAATCAAAACTAGGCTTTGTTTTTAATATTTTTTCCATCCTAGATTTATTATCAATTCTACCCCTATTTTTTGGATTTTTTGATATTAGGTTTTTTAGAATTTTTCGCTGGTTTAGAATTTTGCGAGTGATTCGTTTTTTTGGCTCCGATCTTTCTATTTTTCAAATTAAAACTTCCGATCAGATAGTATTTATTCGCATATTACTAACTCTATTTTCGATTATTTTTGTCTATGCAGGGTTAATTTATCAGATCGAACACCCAATTAATCCCCAAGTCTATCGGACATTTTTTGATGCTTTTTACTTTGCTGTCGTGACTATGACTACCGTAGGATTTGGGGATGTAACTCCCCTTTCTGATGGGGGCAAAATGGTGACAGTTTTAATGATTTTAACGGGAGTTTTGTTAATTCCCTTGCAGATTAGCGATCTGACTAAACAACTATTAAAATCTGGCACTCAAACTGATTATCCTTGTCCAGATTGTGGTTTACCCCGTCACGATATAGATGCCAATTTTTGTAAAAACTGTGGCGCAAAACTCTTAAAAAAACCTGATTGAGACTAATTCTGGGGAAAGGGGGAAGTGGGGAGCTTTTCAGTGTTGCCAAAGGCACGGCGTAGCCGTCCAGTAAACAGTAATCAGTAATCAGTGAACTGAAAAAGCTCTCTTGGATATTGGCTGAAAAATGTTCACAATGTCACATTATAGGCGCAAGCAGTTGGATAAACTCACTGACCACGTTGCGCCCCTACATTACACCTGTGTGATTGGTAGGGACCTATAGCCTACGCTCTTTCTTCGATAAGATTTGCTCATGACTATAACCCCAAGAGAGCCACTGATAACTGATCACTGATCACTGATCACTGTCTCGGAGTCTCCTAACGACTGGCGACCGACGGAATCATGACAATTTACAATTGCTTAATAATTGTTGCCACTGCCGTGATAATATGTCTTGTGGCTTACCTGAGCGTCATAGCTCGGAAAGCAATCTAGATATTGAGATTAATCTATCGCTGATTTAGGTGTACCTTGTCTGACCCATCGATCGAATCTCCCCCAACCCCAGAAACCAACCCGCTGTCAGATCCGATGCGGGAATACTATCAACTACAAAACACTTTACTGATCACCACCCTGATCTTAAGCGGTCTGATCTTTATACCCGTGTGGCTGTTTTATTCCCTCAATACCGCCCTTAATTACCTATTAGGGGCAATGGTGGGAGTTGTTTACCTAAAACTCCTCGCCGGGGAAGTGGAAAAATTAGGGGTAACGAAAAATCGGGTGGGAAAAAAAGGATTAGCCCTATTCGCTGGATTAATCATCATTGCCAGTCGTTGGCAAGAACTGCACATTGTGCCAGTTTTTTTGGGTTTTTTAACCTATAAAGGCGCGATCATCGTCTATACCCTGCAAACCATCTTCAAGCTGGAGCAGAAAGCCGATTCCTAAACCTTTTGTCCGTTAAAAATAACCCTGATTTGCGAAACCGAATCTCTCCAAGGTGGAAATGTTAGACAGTTTAAGTGTGCTTAATTTTTATAGCCTCGCTTCCCTGGAAGTGGGACAACACTGGTACTGGCACATCGGCGGACTAAAAATTCACGGGCAAGTGATCGCGGTCTCCTGGATCGTCTTCGCTATCTTAATCATCGCCTCGATCGCCGCTACCCGCAAAATCCAGAAAGTCCCTAGCGGTATTCAAAACCTCATGGAGTACGTTCTCGAATTTCTGCGCGATTTAGCCAAAAACCAGCTAGGAGAAAAGGAATATCGACCCTGGTTGCCCTTCATCGGCACCCTATTTTTATTTATCTTCGTTTCTAACTGGTTAGGGGCCTTGATTCCTTGGAAGTTAATCGAACTGCCCGAAGGAGAATTAGCCGCCCCCACTAACGACATCAATACCACGGTGGCGTTAGCCCTACTGACTTCCCTCGCTTACTTCTACGCAGGCATCAGTAAAAAAGGACTCGGTTACTTCGCTCACTACCTAGAGCCGATTCCCGTGCTATTACCGATCAAAATTTTAGAAGACTTTACCAAACCCCTCTCCCTCAGCTTCCGTCTTTTCGGAAACATCCTCGCGGATGAGTTGGTAGTAGCCGTATTAGTCTTCCTTGTCCCCCTAGTCGTACCCCTACCCCTGATGGCTCTCGGTTTATTTACCAGTGCTATTCAGGCCCTTGTCTTCGCCACCCTTGCCGGGGCCTATATCCATGAGGCCCTGGAATCGGAACACGAAGAGGAACACGCTTAAAAGCGAGGGACGAAAAAAAGAAAAATTTCTTAGGAAAAAGTGTCCAAATAATAGGATAATAACTAAGAAATTATTGGTCGAATTCAGGATGAGCAACTGAATTCCAGGATCGTTCTTTCCCAAAAACTCTTTCGGGAGTTTTGAGCAGAAAACCAGCCATTTTTTGAGGCTGAGAACGCGCTCTGTAAACAACAGATTGAAATTGATTAGTAAATAGAGGAAAAAATCACCATGAACCCCACAGTAGCTGCCGCTTCCGTTATCGCCGCCGCCCTCGCCGTTGGTTTAGCCGCTATCGGCCCCGGTGTTGGTCAAGGTACTGCTTCTGGAGAAGCTGTTTCCGGTATCGCCCGTCAACCCGAAGCTGAAGGAAGAATTCGTGGTACCCTTCTCCTCAGCTTGGCATTCATGGAATCCTTAACCATCTACGGCTTGGTTATCGCTCTCGTTTTACTGTTCGCTAACCCCTTCGCCTAATTAAAAAAGCAGTGGGCTATCAGCCCCCAGTCCCCAGCTTGGCAGCAGAGTTTTAAAAACTCGAAAAAACGCCAAGGGAGCCAACTAAAAAATCTGGTTTTTGGGACGGAAGGCTGATAGCTAATTAAGGGAATTTTAGTGATTCCCCCTGACTGTTTACTTTTAAAGCAGGGGGATCATCTTCCTTTTTTGAACCTGTCTATAGCTTCTATTTATCAGGAATAAATCAATGTTTGATTTCGATGCCACCCTGCCAGTGATGGCACTACAGTTTATTCTTTTGGCAGTGATCCTGAACGCCGTTTTTTATAAACCCCTCAGTAAAGTTTTAGATGAACGGGCGGAGTATATTCGGCAAACCGAAGGCGGAGCCAAAGAACAACTAGCCAAAACCGAAGCACTGGTACAAGAGTACGAATTGCAATTAACTTCGGCTCGTAAACAATCCCAAGAGATTATCGCCCAAGCGCAAGCCGAGGCCCAAAAACTAGCCAGCGAACGAGTTGCCGCAGCCCAAAAAGAAGCGATCGCTCGTAAAGAAGCCGTCGCCGCCGAAATTGCCCAACAGAAAGAAGAAGCCTTTCGTTCTCTAGAAGGACAAGTGGCCTCTCTTTCCCGTCAAATTCTCGAAAAACTCCTCGGCCCCGAACTTGTTCGCTAAATCCCAGCCCTTGGTTAATAACAGTGATCAGTGAAAAGATAGAAGTCAGTCGTCAGGAGTTAGAAGACTGGAAACTTACCTCTGATAACTGATAACTGAATAACCTACTCCCCGCCCTCAATAATCATGATCATCGACACAGTTTTATTATTAGCCACGGAGGCGAAGGAAGCGGCAGCAGAAGGATTCGGCATCAACACCGATATCCTAGGAACTAACCTATTTAACCTCTCAATTCTGCTCGGTTTAGTCATCTTCTACGGCCGCAAAGTTCTCGGACAAATCCTCGGAGAACGTCAGTCGAAGATTGCTGAAGCTTTAGCCGAAGCTGAAGACCGGAAAAATATTGCCGCTAACGCCCTCGCCGAAGAACAGAAAAAACTCGCCCTGGCAAAACAAGAGGCGGGACAAATTATCAATAATGCTCGAGATAGAGCTAAAACTGTCACCGCCGACATCGCCGCCCAAGCCGAACTCGATATTCAAAGAATGCGCGAAAGTGCCGCTAAAGATCTCTCGGCGGAACAGGATCGCGTTTTAGTAGAATTACGCCAAAGAATTACCGCTTTAGCCTTAGCTAACGTGGAATCCCAATTAACCGCTGGCCTGGAAGAATCGGTACAACAAACCCTAATTGATCGCAGTTTGGCCAACCTAGGAGGTAAATAGATGCAGGGAAGTTTAATCAGTTCAGAAATAGCCGAACCCTACGCCCAAGCATTACTTTCCGTCGCCCAAAGCAGCGGACAATTAGAAGTGATCGGCGGTGAAATTAAATCCCTCTTAGAATTGTTGGAAAATGCTCCCGATCTAAGAGCTTTTATCGGCAATCCCGTCATCAAAGAAGAAGCTAAAAAAGCCGTTCTTTCCCAGGTAATGGGGACCAGTGCCAATCCCTATTTAACTAACTTCATGATGTTATTAGTCGATAAACGTCGGATTCAATTTTTAGAACCCGTTTGTCAACAATATCTCACCCTGGCCAGAGCGCTGACTAACACCGTTTTAGCGGAAGTTTCCTCGGCCACCGAATTGAACGATAGCCAAAAACAAATCGTCATCGACAAAGTGAAAACCCTAACTGGGGCAAATGTGGTCGAACTGAAAACCAAAGTTGATACCAGCCTCATCGGTGGTGTGGTGATCAAAGTCGGTTCTCAGGTCTTTGATGCCAGCATTCGCGGTCAACTACAACGCCTCAGCCTCTCCCTGCGCTAAGGTCATCTAATCTCTCTTTTTTGCCGTTTTTTCACCTTCTAATTTTTTACTTTTTCCCAGATTAAACTATGGTAGCTATCAGACCCGACGAAATTAGTACAATTATTCGTCAACAGATCGAATCCTATAACCAAGAAGTACAGGTCTCCAACGTGGGAACCGTCCTGCAAGTGGGTGACGGTACTGCCCGCATCTACGGACTACAACAGGCCATGTCGGGAGAACTCTTGGAATTTGAAGATGGAACCGTCGGCATCGCCCTTAACCTCGAAGAAGATAACGTCGGTGCGGTGTTAATGGGTGACGGTTTCGGGATTAAAGAAGGCGGTACGGTGAAAGCTACCGGTAAAATCGCTCAGGTTCCCGTGGGTGACGCTTTAGTCGGCCGCGTCGTTGATGCTCTCGGTCGTCCCATCGACGGTAAAGGGGACATCCTCGCCAGCGAAACCCGTCTGGTGGAATCCCCCGCCCCCGGTATTGTCGCTCGCAAATCCGTCTGTGAACCGATGCAAACTGGCATTACCGCTATCGATGCCATGATTCCCGTCGGTCGTGGTCAACGGGAGTTAATTATCGGTGACAGAAAAACTGGTAAAACAGCGATCGCCATTGACACAATCATTAACCAGAAAAGCGAAGACGTGATCTGTGTCTATGTTGCCATCGGTCAAAAAGCCTCCACCGTCGCCCAAGTAATCGACACCCTCACCCAAAGAGGCGCCATGGATTACACCGTGGTGGTGGCCGCTAACGCTAACGACCCCGCCACCCTCCAGTATATCGCCCCCTATACCGGAGCTTCGATCGCCGAATACTTCATGTATAAAGGCAAAGCGACCCTAGTTATCTACGATGACCTCACCAAACAGGCTCAAGCTTATCGTCAGCTATCCCTGCTCATGCGTCGTCCTCCCGGTCGGGAAGCTTACCCCGGCGACGTTTTCTATCTCCACTCCCGTTTACTAGAACGCGCCGCTAAACTCAGCGATGCCCTCGGTGGTGGTAGCATGACCGCCCTGCCGATTATCGAAACCCAGGCCGGTGACGTTTCTGCCTACATTCCCACCAATGTAATTTCGATTACTGACGGTCAGATCTTCCTCTCCACCGACCTCTTTAACGCTGGTTTCCGTCCCGCAATTAACGCTGGTATTTCCGTATCCCGCGTGGGTTCGGCGGCCCAAACGAAAGCGATGAAGAAAGTTGCTGGTAAATTAAAACTCGAATTAGCCCAGTTTGACGAATTAGAAGCTTTTGCTCAATTCGCTTCTGACCTTGATGCAGCCACCCAAGCACAACTGTCTCGCGGTCAACGTCTGCGTCAAATCCTCAAACAGCCCCAAAACTTCCCCCTCTCCGTTTGGGAACAGGTGGCGGTGGTTTATGCCGGTTTAAACGGTTATCTCGACGATATCGCCACCGATAAAGTTATCGATTTCTGCACCGGTTTACGCGAATACCTGAAAACCAGCAAACCTCGTTACGTTGAGATCGTCAGCACTGAAAAACAACTCAACGACGAAGCAGAAGGCCTGCTCAAAGATGGCATCAACGAGTACAAACAGGCTTTCAAGTAAACTTCTGTGAGCTTTAAGCTGTCAGCCTTTTCAGTTATCGGTGATCAGTAAACAGTGATCAGTAAACAGTGATCAGTAAACAGTGAAAAGATGGCAAGAAACTGCTATTTAATACTGCTCACTTAAAACTCCAATCTGATAACTGATAACTGATAACTGATAACTGATGACTGATGACTGATAACTGATAACTGATAACTGAATTATGCCTAATCTCAAAGCGATTCGCGACCAAATTCAATCGGTCAAAAATACCAAAAAAATCACCGAGGCCATGCGTCTGGTGGCGGCAGCAAAAGTGCGTCGCGCCCAAGAACAAGTTCTCTGTACCCGTCCTTTTGCCGATGCCCTCGCTCAGGTACTCTATAATCTCCAAGGTCGTTTAGCCTTTAGTGATGTTAATTTACCCCTACTGGCCCAACGGGAAGTAAAAACCGTGGCTCTGTTGGTAGTCACAGGCGATCGAGGTCTTTGTGGCGGTTATAATACTAACGTCATCCGTCGTGCCGAACAACGGATGAATGAATTAAAAGAGCAAGGGATTAACTATCAATTAGTTATTGCCGGCCGGAAAGCGGCACAGTATTTCGAGCGCCGGAATGCTCCCATTGCCGCTAAATTTATTAACCTCGAACAGATTCCCACTGCCGATGAAGCTGGCACGATTGGGGATGAATTGCTTTCCTTATTTTTATCGGAAACAGTCGATCGCGTCGAGTTGGTTTATACTCGCTTTATCTCCCTGATCAGTTCCACTCCGGTGATTCAAACCCTTTTACCTTTGACTACTCAAGGTTTAGCGGTACAGGATGACGAGATTTTCCGTTTGGTGACTAAAGAGGGAAAATTTAAGGTACAACGGGAAAAAATGGCCAGCCAACCGGCGCAGGTTTTTCCCCAAGATATGATTTTTGAGCAGAATCCCGTCCAAATCCTCGATTCTCTCCTACCTTTGTACTTAAATAACCAATTACTGCGCGCTCTCCAGGAATCGGCAGCTAGCGAATTAGCAGCCCGGATGACGGCGATGAGTAACGCCAGCGAGAACGCCAGCGAGTTAATTGGCACTTTAAGCCGTACCTACAACAAAGCGCGTCAAGCCGCTATTACGCAAGAATTGTTAGAAGTAGTGGCGGGAGCCAACGCTCTCTAGGTTTAAGCCAGTTTTTCTTGTGATTATCAGTAGGAGTGATTATTTTCACTCCTTTTTTTATTTTAGCTGGCTTAATACTAAATCCAGTTATTAAAGGCTGATTATCTATTTCTCCTTTTGCCTCTTGCATGAGTAGAAAACGGGTTTCTCCGAGAAACCCGTTTTCTGTGCGTTACTCAACGGATTTGGTATTAGATAGCCGTGGTTTAGACTTCTCTGTCCCGAATTAGCTTCAAATAGAGTCAGGGCAATCCCTTTTCTGATATCTTCTGGCCCCTTGAAAAGCCCCATATCATCCTGTATTGTAAGTCAGCGTGATAACTATAAATGTCAATCGATTAAGCTAAATCTTAAACTATAATCCTTAAACTATAATCATTACCCGATCGCCCAGGAGGGACAAAACAACTCGTGAGTATAACTGATTTAATCCAAAAAGGCGGAGTGGCCATGTGGCCGCTGCTTTTTCTGTCTATTTTAGCTCTTAGCACTATTATCGAACGAATTTGGTTTTGGAGTCGCACCCTGCTCAGTGAAGGCCAGATTTTAAATCGTATTATGGAGTCAGCCACCCGTAACTGGGACTTAGCGGCAAAAGTCGCTAGGGATTCCCGCAATCACCCCATCGGTAGCTATCTCTACGCACCCCTGCGCTTAGAAAATCCAGATCCAGAGGTTTTTCACTTTGCCCTCGAATCGGCTGCCGATGAACAATTATCCTTAATGAAACGGGGTGATAAAATCCTGGAGGCGGTCATCGCCCTTTCTCCCCTGCTAGGATTATTAGGGACGGTACTCGGTTTAATTACCTCTTTGGCCAATATTCAACTGAGTGACCTGGGAACTTCCTCCACAGCCGGAGTAACTTTAGGTATTAGTGAAGCTTTAATTTCCACCGCTACCGGCTTAATTGTCGCTATTTTTAGCCTCGCTTTCTATCGCATTTTTCAGGGACTCTGGTTCAATCAAGCTAGAATTTTTCGCAAGGCTGGCAGTGATTTAGAAATTATCTACCGTCAACGTTGGTTAGATGGAGAAGACCAACAATACTCCCTCAGTGCTAACCTAGAAAAACCTCTCGATCGCTAATAGCCATGGCCGAAACTAAATCTCTTAACCACAAAAAGCCCAAAAGTAGCCATATAACGGCTCGTCCCCTGAAATTATGGCATGATCAACACCGCATTCAAGAGGATGTGCAGGTTAACATCATTCCCTTGATCGATGTAATTTTCTGTATTCTCACCTTCTTTATTCTCGGTGCAGTGGGATTATCTCGCCAACAGGCTATCAGTCTTGATTTACCGAAAGCTAGTACCGCCACCACCCCGATGCGGGAAATGTTAGTGGTTAGTCTCGATGATTTCGGACAACTCTACGTCGAAAAACAGATGGTGACTCGCCCCCAGTTATTCGAGGCGATTAAGAATTATCATCAATATAGTCCCAATGGACTGATGGTACTGAATGCCTCCAGAAATGCCAGTTATAACGAAGTGGTTGGGGTTTTAGATCTACTGCGACAGGTAGGCGGCGATCGCGTGGCTTTAGCGACTCTATCGGGGGAAGCTAACAATCCCACAATAGAAAATAGCAATCCTTTGCCCAATTTACCTACTAATCCCACCTTACCCGGTTTAACCAATCCTCTAGGCAGAAATTAACTAGGAATGGATGCGATAGCTGAGTAATTGTTCTTCGAGAGCTGCAATGCGATTGTAGGCTGCCGTCAATTGTGCGGTTAATCGGCGAATTTGGATTTCATCGGAAAAAGAATTATCGCCATTGACAGTCGGGGATTGTTTGCCACCGTGATCTCGGAGAATATCTTTGTGATCGTAGAGGCTATTATCGGATAACTCGGAAAAACCAACTATTTCTAGCGATTCTCGCGGGGAACGACTCGATTTATCCCCAGCTAGGATAGTAATTTGCCGGCTGAGGCTCTCGACAATATCCTGTAGATGATCGACTTTCCGATCAAGACTGATAATCTGTTGTTGTAGTCCATTCATGCAATTACCTGGGGATAAAAGAGGCTTACCTTCTATGCTAGGCTCTGGAGGAAATGGACTATGACAATTTATGATTGATTTAACGATTCCTTTACTGCCCTTAACTAATCTTAATATGTTGCCCGGGTCAACCGGCTGCACCCGATAGCACTTCTATTAGAAATTAAGGTAAGCTGTGGAGCAGTAAGCCTCGATTTTAAGGAACTAAATTATGTTTAAAAATTGGTCTTTCGACGATTGGATGAATCATATCCTTTTTCTGGCTACAATTTTGGCTTTGCTGACGATTTGGCTGGGTAGATAAATAAAAACTATTTTTCTTTCCTTGCTTTCCCGAAAATTTGGGTTTAAGTTTCCCCGTCCATTTTACGGCAGGGAGTGTCAAAATAAGAAACAAAACCCTCAGCGATCGATATGACTGACTCAAACCCAAAAATTTGTATTCTCGGTGGTGGTTTTGGTGGACTCTATACTGCTTTACGTTTGAGTCAATTGCCTTGGCAAGATCAACACCCCCCCCAAATTACCTTAATTGATAAAAGCGATCGCTTTTTATTTTCTCCCCTTCTCTACGAATTAGTCACCTCAGAACTACAATCCTGGGAAATTGCTCCCCCTTTCAGCGAATTACTCGCCAATACCCCGGTTAACTTTCAACAGGGAACCGTCACGGCGATCGATGTTAATAATCATAAAATAACCCTTGACAATCAAAACGATATATGCCACGACCGCCTCGTCATCGCCCTCGGTGGTCAATCCTCCCTTGAATTCCTACCTGGGGCCAAAACCCACGCTATCCCCTTTCGCAGTCTAGAGGATGCCTATCGTCTTCGGGATCGACTCAAAACCCTAGAAAAATCCGATCGCGATAAAATTCGGGTCGCCATTATCGGGGGCGGTTATAGCGGCGTAGAATTAGCCTGTAAGCTGGCCGATCGTCTCGGAGAAAGGGGAAGAATTCGTCTGATCGAAAGAAATAGCGATATACTTGGCCCTTCAACCCAATTTAACCGCGACACCGCCAAAAAAGCCCTAGAAAAACGTCTGGTTTGGTTAGACCTAGAAACCACCGTCGCCGACATCCAAGCGGATCGCCTCTCCCTTGACTACAAAGGACAAATCGACAATATCCCCGTTGATCTAATTCTCTGGACCGTTAGTCCGATCGCCTCTCCACTGCTCGCTAATTTGCCCATAGCACATAATGAGCGCAAATTACTAAAAGTTAATCAATATTTACAAACTGTCGAAAACCCCAGCATCTACGCGATCGGCGATGCGGCCGATAGTCGCGATCAAGAGGATAAACCCTACGCTGCCACGGCTCAGGTCGCCCTTCAACAGTCCGACTACTGCGCTTGGAATATTTGGGCGAGTTTCCACGATAAACCGGCTTTACCCTTCCGTTATCAACCTTTAGGCGAAATGTTGACCCTCGGCATTGATGAAGCTACGATTAGCGGTTTAGGACTAGAATTAGCCGGTCCCCTTGCCCATCTTACCCGTCGCTTAGTCTATCTCTACCGACTGCCCACCCTTAACCATCAAATCGCGGTAGGATTCAACTGGATTACCCAACCGCTTCTATCCCTCATCTCTGAGTAGCGAGTTCAGATATTCCTCCACTAACAAACTATCTCGATCGGTCAATTCCTGACCATCGAGACGGTTTAACAGCATTACTGCACCAAATAACCGATTATTAACCCTAATTGGCACAGCTAAAGCCGTTTTTATCCCCAAAGCGACTGCTATATCCTGACGGATGCGATTATCTCCTAGGGTTTGTCCCACCACCACCGGACAACTCCCCTGGTAAACCACCGTACACAATCCCGACGTGGCAATATCACCCCTTTTGCCCACAATTGCCTGGGTGTTTTTACCCGCACCCGCACGATAATAAATACCATCACCGTCAAATTCGGCAATGATAACCGTTTCTGTTGGAATTAAACCTAAAATTTCTTCAGCAATGCGATCGAGATTAGTTAATTTTTCCATAATGGTTTAGGGGTTGAGGAAATGGGGTGTTATACTAAATCCGTTGAGTAACCCACAGAAAACGGGTTTCTCGGAGAAACCCGTTTTCTACTCATGCAAAAGGCAAGACGGGGAATAAATAATCAGTTTTTAATAACTGGATTTAGTATTATAATCAAAAAAACAGTAATTCATCAACTTTAGTCTATAGTTTGTGAACTCAGATGAAAGATAACACCCCCAAAGTAAAAAGTCTCAAATCTTATCTTCAGCATTTGCCTCAAGATGCGTCGGAAGCTATTGTTAGCACCAACTTTGCACCTTACCTGATATCATATTTAGGATTTTCAACCACGGAGATAATCCCACAGTAAGACACGGGAGGCGGTGGGATTACCGACTTTGCCACTCGAAGAAACCTAGCAAACGATATTTTTTTGCAGACAAAGAGTAATCCTTTTCTGCTGATAGAGTTAAAGGGTAGAGATACTAACTTAACTGAAAATAGTCCAGGTTATAAGACAACTGTCAATCAGTTAAAGCGTCAGTTATTAGGGAATAACTGTCAAGCAGCCCAATGGGGAATTATCACTAACGGTTCACACATCCAGTTATTTAGAAAACATGGTAAAATCATTTTTCCTGCCACTACTTGCATAGCAATAACTCCTGAGAACATTGATGAGACTGTAGCTCGGATCAAGACAAAAATTGACAATACTCCCAAAGCATTAACGGTTACTGTTTACAATAATAAAGGCGGTGTAGGCAAAACCACCACAACCGTAAATCTTGCGGCTATTCTTGCTTTTTTAGGGAAAAAAGTTCTAGTTTTAGACTTTGATTTTAATCAACGAGATTTAACTAAATCTATCCTAAATATAAACCCAGAAGATGGCCTACTAGAAAAGGCTTTAACTGACCGTAATATTGATCTAAAATCAGTGATTATTCCCTATACTTTTAAGAATCCAAAACGACAAATTACCTTCGACGTTGTTCCTGCTGATCCTAAAATGGCAGACTATCCGGACTTTCAGTATAATTCTCAAATGAAAATATTCACTCTCCATAGAAAATTAGACTTAGCTAGATATGAATATGATTACATCTTTATAGATGCCGCTCCCAATTGGCGATTTACTAGCCGGCTGGCTGTTTATGCTGCCGATGTTGTCCTCTTACCCACAAAACATAACAATTCATTCTCCCTTAATAATGCAGCCACTGCCATCAAGGAGTTTCTGCCGGAAATGCAAAAATCAAAAAAAGATGGGACTCCCATAGCCTTACCAATTTTTTTCAACGGCGAGAAGATTACTCAACCACAGTTAGAACTTGCCCAAAAAGAAATTTATCAAATACTAAAAAATGACAAAACCCTTACACCCTATTTTTATCCCAAATACACTAATGCCAGTAAAAATTTACATATTCATCACCTGCCAGAATACGCTATTATAGCCAGTGCTGCTTTCGCTCGCGTGCCAGCCGTTTATAAAAATCGTTCCGCTTATGACTACTACAAAGACTTAGCAAAGGAGTATTTTTTACAATGATGGAATATACCGATATTGGTACTTTAAAGTACCTATACCTAGATGAAATAGAAATTACCAATGGAACCGATGCTGATAGTTTTTTAATTGAAGTTACTGCTAAACTATTACAGCAGACAGGTGGACGCAACTGGCTGCCTGTAATCGTCAAAGAACTATCAGAGGATCGCTATGAAGTTATCGGCAACTCATTTGTTTATGCTGTGGCTGAAAGGGCTGGACTAGAAAGAATTTGGTGTATTATTGCCGATGGAACAGAAAATGCTAGGAATATATCCAGAGCTTTGGCAAGAGAAGAAACCCCAAAACTAAATCTGTCAACAGCTTCAAGAGAAGAAATTAAATCTGCTTTACAGTTCTTGATTGAACAACCGAATAGCCCAATAAAAACAGTTAAATTAGCTACGGCTACTGCTAGGATTGATGAGGCTCCCCGTCAATTCTGGAAGAGTTTAGACTCAATTGTTGCCCTCAAGTGTGGAATTACAAAAGGGAAGGGATTAGATTTACTCAAAACCGTCTTTTATCTCACTCCTCAATCTCAACAAGATGCAGTGATTGAGGAATTTTCAGAAGAAACTCTCAAACTCAAGACTGTTTCTGAATTAAAGACTCTAGCCAAAGAAAAGGGAATCGTTGGTTTAAGCAAGATGAAGAAAGCAGAGCTAGTCAGAATATTAGCGCAATAAGAAAAAGGAGTATCAACCAAAGTGAATGATCAATTATGAATTATCAATTGCTAGAAGATATTGAAAGTGAATTAAAATGGCAGCAAAGCCTTTCTAACGAAGATATGGAATTGGGAGCTTTTTCAACGTGAACCACTATCGAGTCATCCCGGACTTGAGCATTGATTATGCTTGTGGAGTCCATCTGTTATCATCTTGGGTAGTTCTCTAAGGATTTAGTCCCTATGAAATGGCGAGTGATACTTGAACCCGATCCCGATACAAACGAATGGGCAATTTGGTGTCCGGAACTGCCCGGATGCACATCTGCCGGTATTACAGAAGAGGAAGCTCTCAATAATATACGCGAAGCGATCGAGCTTTATTTACAACCTGATGCTATCGACCTTCTACCAGGAGCAGTAATCCGTGAGGTTATGGTGGGATGACTCGACTCAGGAGAATGAATGCTGACGAGGTTGAGCGCATATTACGCAAGTATAACTTTGAACTGATCTCTCAGAAGGGTAGTCATAGAAAATGGCGTGGTAGGGATCAAGATACTCAAGTTATCGTACCTTACCATCAAGGGAGAGATTTACCTACTGGAACATTGCGTAACATCATGATTACAGCCATGATCCCAGAAGGAGAGTGGAAATCTCCATAAACTTCATCTAAAGTCCATCTGTCTAACCAATCACTGCACCCGACCGAGAGTTAGACTGATAATATCATTCAAGGTTGGGCTTCGGCCGTGAGCTTTTGCCGAACGGTTGAAGCATGAAACCCAACGCCCGATCATGTTAGGCTACTGCTAACCCATCCTACAAATAATTGTGTCTCCCTACTTATAACAAATCACTCCAGTATCAATTATGAATTATGAGTTAGGAAGTGGGAAGTATTTTCAGTGAACAGTAAACAGTAATCAGTGAACTGAAAACTTACATCTGATAACTGATTCAAGGCTGCTTCCTGCCTCCTGTCTCCTGTCTCCTGTCTCCTGACTTAGCCTTTCAGCAATAAATCGCTAATTTCCGACTGACAATGACCAATTAAACGGTTAAGGGCTTTTTTTCCTTGTTTACCTTGATAATCTGAGCGATCGCTCTCAGTAATTCGATAGGGACGACCGATCGCCACCTTGACACGATGATAAAATACAACAGGATGCCAACCATCTTGATCGAATAAAGGTTCCGTGGTATCTAATAAGCGCAGCAAACGCACGGGAAAAGGACTAATAGCAGTTTCCGACTCGGAGAGAATAGCCACAGGTAAGACAGATAGATTCTCCACAGGACAACCCAGGGCTAAATGGGCAAATCCGCTTTGAAAACGGCTAATTTGACGAGGAGAAGTCAAATTTAACATCGGCGATCCACCTTCTGGAAATAAACCGATCCATCGTCCGGACTGTAAAAAATCCGTTGCTTGCCGAAAAAAAGTCCGGTGGCGTTTTTCAGGGGTATCAAAGGGAAAACAGCCCAATTCTCCGATTAATTCCCGCAAAAGCGGCGTTTTTCCCATGTAGTGATGACAGGCGATCGGGAGAGTTTTGCCCAAAGCTTGAATTAAAATCGGCGCATCTAAAAAGCTACGATGGTTACTTACCACGATCGCCACTCCTTGACTGGGTAGATTTTCTTGACCGACGGTAAACAGACTCGTGCGTGTGGTATCAAGAATTAAACGAGAGGTAGATAGGGGGGTAAGCAGCTTCATGGAAAAAAAAAATCGGCCTTAAGATTGTTTTTATTGACTTAGATCACAACTAAAGGATAAAACAGAATTAGAGGATCATAGAATATCGGGATTATCTCCCAATCATCTACAGAAAGCCACTGGGGCAGCCTCGTCTATTTAAAAAAATAAATTTCATGAATGATTTGAATGAGCGAAAAACATTTGCTTTAACAACACCCCTTTATTATGTCAACAATATCCCTCACATCGGTAGTGCTTACACGACGATCGTAGCGGATGTTATGGCACGATGGAAGCGGTTACAGGGCAATTCTGTCCTCCTAATTACAGGAACCGACGAACACGGACAGAAAATCGAACGGACTGCGGCAGCCAAAGGACTCAATCCCCAGGAACACTGCGATCGCATTGCCACCAGTTTTGCCAATCTCTGGGCAAAGCTACACATCCAGTATGATCGCTTTAGTCGTACCACTGCCCCCCGTCATCAGGCAATTGTTAACGAATTTTTTGAAAAAGTCTGGGAAAAGGGCGATATCTATCTCGATCGCCAACAGGGTTGGTATTGCGTCGCCTGTGAAGAATTTAAGGAAAAAAGAGAACTGTTAGATAATGGCTGTTGTCCCATTCATACTAACCTGGCCGCCGAATGGCGCGACGAGGAAAACTATTTTTTCCGTCTCTCTAAATACCAAGCACAACTAGAACAAATTTACCAAGAACAACCCAATTTTATTCAACCAGAAAGCCGACGTAATGAGGTTCTCAACTTCGTCAACCAAGGACTACAGGATTTCTCCATTTCTAGGGTTAATGTGGCTTGGGGGTTTCCCATTCCCCACAATGGTCAGCATACCATCTACGTCTGGTTTGATGCCCTTCTTGGCTATGTTACCGCCCTTCTCGACCCCGAAGACGAACCCACCCTAGAAAATGCCTTGGCCAAATGGTGGCCGATCGATCTGCATCTGATCGGTAAAGATATATTAAGATTCCATGCCATTTATTGGCCAGCTATGCTAATGTCGGCGGGTTTACCCTTGCCCAAAAGAGTATTCGGCCACGGCTTTTTGACCAAAGACGGGCGGAAAATGGGCAAAAGTCTCGGTAATACCCTCGATCCCTTCGATTTAGTTGAGCGCTATGGAGCTGATGCCGTCCGTTACTATTTCGTTAAAGAGATTGAATTAGGACAGGATGGCGATTTCCAGGAAACCAGATTTGTTAATATTCTTAACGCAGATTTAGCCAACGATTTAGGCAACCTCCTAAATCGCACCCTAGGTATGGTTAAAAAATACTGCCAAAATATCCCTCCCCAGTTGACTGGCGTAGATATCCCCAACGATAATCATCTTAAGAATATGGGGATCAATCTAGGGGTTATTGTTGAACAGAAGTATGATGCGCTACAATTTAACCAAGCCTGTGAAGAAATATTGGCGTTAATTCGCGCTAGTAACAAGTTTATCGATGAGAGTGCGCCCTGGAGTTTATTTAAACAGAAACAACAAGCAGCGCTAGAACAAGTTCTCTACGCAGTTTTGGAATCCGTAAGACTCTCTGCCTATCTACTCTCACCGATAATACCGACCTTGAGCAGTAAAATTTATCAACAACTAGGTTTTGTTATTGATTTTAATACTTTCAGGTCGGAGGATGGGGAAAACTTCCCTGATGGTGTCTCTTTTTCCCAACACTGTCAATGGGGATTACCCACAAATCCACAACTAGGAACACCTGAACCGATCTTTTCTAAACTAGAACTGCCGTTAAACGATTCCTAAAGGAATTTTTTAATAACTCTATTTTTTAAGGTCTGTTGTCCTTTGGGATACAACTGGCAAACACCCAACACTAAACTTTTAACAAACGAGGAAAAATAAAATGTTTGATGATTATGATGCGGCCCCAGTCTTCACCCCCGAACAAGTGTTAGAAAATCGCGGCCGTGTGGCGATTTTCATCGATGGTTCTAATTTATTCTATGCGGCTCTGCAATTAGGTATCGAAATTGACTACACCAAATTACTTTGTCGTTTAACTGCTGGTTCTCGTCTCTTGCGTGCCTTCTTTTATACTGGAGTTGATCGCACTAACGAAAAACAGCAGGGATTCCTCCTCTGGATGCGTCGCAACGGTTATCGAGTCATCGCTAAAGATCTAGTACAATTGCCCGATGGTTCCAAAAAAGCCAATCTCGACGTGGAAATTGCCGTAGATTTAATGGCCCTAGTGGGTTCCTATGATACCGCAGTCATTGTCAGTGGTGATGGGGATTTGGCCTATGCTGCCGATTCCGTCAGTTACCGTGGTGCGCGAGTAGAAGTGGTTAGTTTGCGATCGATGACCAGTGATAGTTTAATTAATGTAGCCGATCGCTATGTCGATCTAGATCAAATCAAAGAAGAAATTCAAAAAACTAGCAAACATCACGTTAGTTATAATAATTTCCCCGTCAGCGTCTTAGACCAAGATCGTAGCAGTCGCTAGACAAATTCAGCAAAAATCAAGTTAAAGGTGGGTAATTCCCACCTTTTTCAGTTATCAGTGACCAGTGACCAGTTATCAGTTATCAGTTATCAGTTATCAGTTATCAGTGACCAGTTATCAGTTATGGTTCTTCGTTACTTGGTATGGTTCGATAGGGGGGCATAAATCGACTAAATCCTTATCTGGCAAAAGATTTAACTGATTAGCTCGCTCTAGATAAAAAACAATTGACAAAAATAGCTAAATGCCTTTCCATATAAGGGTTCCATCCCTTATAGCCCCCGTCCATTGCATAACAAAAACCGAAGAGCCTCAGTTTATCAGTGACCACCTCCTTGCTCCCAGTCTCCTGACTTGAAAATAGAAGCTGAAATAACGCAAATTCATCAATCATACTAAATCCGTTGAGTATAAGCTACATATCAGGAGAGGCACTCCTGCAAGGGGAGTGACTGTTAAATTATGACAGATGTATCAGCAGCTGCGTGTAAGCATCCCACCGAAAAACTAATGCGCGGGGGGTTTGGGGGCGGCGCCACGCCCCCAACGGGGGGTTTGGGGGGTAGAACCCCCCAAAGACTTGGATTGAGTGATAAAATCGGCAGTAATACGGCCATCCGTTGAGTATGGGCTACATATCAAGAGAGGCACTCACGCAATAACTGGATTTAGCATAACCACTCCCCATCTGCTGCCTCCTCAATTAAGCGATACTACTGCGCTTTCTCGCTTCCTTATAAGATGTTCCCACATCCTGTAAACCGACTTTAATCATCTGTTGTTCCAAAAGGGCAAAAAAACGCAAGCGATCGCCACCTTTAATCACCGCTAAATTGTGCGCTTCCGCTAAGGCGATCGGATAACCATAACCTTTTAACACCTGGGCCAGTAAAATACTCAAAGAGCGATCGAGTAATTCTCCCTCCTCCACCACCCAAGCAGGAACCTCTACTCTAGCGATTTCCGTCCCCACATGGAGATAACAGAAGTAAATGCGATGCTCATCCCCATAAAGATCGAGTATCTTCAAAGAACTGCGCCAAAAAGGACTTCTTTGCCCCGGTTCCAATAAATAACCCCAGAGAGAAGCATCCCGGAGAGGATCGACAACGCGACAAGGAGTTTTTTCTGGGTCTAAATCACCGCAATTGATCAAGCAATTGGGAGTATCATGGGGACAAGATTGTAAACGCAGGAAATTTAAACTTTCCGTGCTACGAGAAGCACTAATATAACCCATAAGCGGGATTCTAGCTGATTTTAAATCGTCCCAAGACTGAAAAATCGGTGGCAAAATTAAATCTTTTGCTTCCGGGGGGAGACTATCGATAAACCAATAGATCAAAGAACCATCCACGAGGGCTAAATTTGGTTCATAATGGGCCCCGGGGGGTTTTACCCAACGAGTAGCCATTTCCGCTAACATTTGGCTTTCTAATACCGTCCGACGATAACTCATCCACTCATCCACGCGAATACCCCACTGTTTAGAAATGTAGAGGTCTTCTGATTTGTAATAGACTTCGGGAATGCTATCAAGGAGCGGGTGTAAATTTTGGCCATAGTGCAACATGATCCTACCGATATTAATTAGATAACAGTAGGCAATTTCGTGGTGAGAAGGGGCAATTTGGGAACCATCCGTGGCAAAAACGCTATGACTTTCGGGAGCGGGAAGGATAGTAATGCGGGTGTCGAGAGGTTCGATCGGTAGCGCGACAGAGAAAATTAGGCGATCGTGCCAGTTATGATAGAGTTCTAGCAGTTTTTCCTGTTGCCGTTGAGCCTGTTCTAAAAGAATTTTAGCCCTTTGCACTCGCTCA
The DNA here is from genome assembly GCA_007095845.1 of Microcystis aeruginosa Ma_MB_S_20031200_S102. Classification (GTDB taxonomy): domain Bacteria; phylum Cyanobacteriota; class Cyanobacteriia; order Cyanobacteriales; family Microcystaceae; genus Microcystis; species Microcystis aeruginosa_D. The sequence continues at coordinate 7,314 of SFBI01000048.1, read as the reverse complement.
CGACTAGCTGTCACTTCCTGTTGAAAATGTTGACTGATTCCTGGCATTTTTGCCGCTAATTTCGCAAGATCGAGCATAGCTATCCTCTCCCTGACTTTTTTTGATTTTATCGCAATTTTGTCAATTATTGCCAAATTTATCCGTAGTAATCTCCGCTTACAGCAGTTATCTCAAGGGTGAGATAGGAAGTTTTCCTTTTGGGGAGTCGCTCGTCAATACCAAAAAGGAATCCTGCGTATTTAGACAATATTTGTCCTTGAGATCATTACAGTTTTGATAAGAAATAATTTGCTCATGTTGCATTCTACCAACAATAATACCAGGGTGTATTCCTAGTTGTTCGGCAAATTGATTAATAGCTTTTTTACTAAGAGAATTATTGGCAACAAATCTCTGCCAATCTCTGGAATCAATTAAGAAATTAGCCGCAAAAATATCCGCCTCTTTTTCTTTAATTGTATCTTGAATATCTTGCCCCTCTAAAAATAAAATTCGTTTCCCATGTAATAAAATATGACCAGCTTCATGAAAAAAAGAAAACCAAAAATGATCATTTGTTTTGTATCGATCGCTCAATTGAATTAAAGCTTTCTGAGAACCTAACCAACGGGTAGCACCGCATACCCTTGTTTTCGGAAGTTCAGGAACAAAAACCAAGGCAACTCCCGCTGCCGCACAAAGCTCGATCATTTGCGGTTGAAATACTTCGATCGACTTAACAGTTAACGAACGAATTTGCTGCAAGGCATCTGTGAATTTCAACTCGTTGTAATCAGCACAATTAATTTTCGATGCCTCTATTTCTCCTTGACGTAACCATGCTGTTATTGCCCCTTGATCGCTATCAAATGCTTGAGACTTTCTAAAATCAATCGATAAATTTATCCCCCAAATCTCCTCCCATTGCTCAGGGGAAACAACGGCAAAAAAATTCAAGCTCTCCCGTAATTGCTCTATTTTATCCTCATAAAACTTGAGCCAGCCTAGTTTAGTCATCTGCCGATAAGGAATTTGTTTTAACCAGCCTAAATAACCTTTTAATCTTTGATTCTCGTTTTTTCTTGCTAAATATTCCCGATAAAGTCTTTCGCGCTCTATCCAGAAACTGGCGGGAGTTCCTAACACTAACTCTATCTGTAAAGCGGTATCGATAGTAATCTCCGCTTTACCTTTTATGATCTCATTGATAGTCTTTTTCGGTCTGCCCATACGTTGGGCAAGTTCCGATTGAGACATATTTCTTTCTTCTAGGATTTCGGCAAGGGTTTCTCCCGGTGGAGAAATAAAATCCGGTGCATATCTGTTCTCAATAGTATTAGTCATGGGTGTCATCTATGCCAATAATTACGACTGCGGTTACTTTCTTCCAATCAATTCCCCCGTCTGCTTTTCGAGGAATCGGTATATTAGCTGGCTCAAAAATTAGTCTGAGGGGATGAACTAAATCTAGGGATAGTTGTCCGGCCCGGTTATATAATAATTCGTGGCAACGTCCCGGCAGCGCTCGCATTTCCTCCAGGACAATAACTGCTTTTAAGTCGTCGAGTCTTTGCCTGATTTTCTTAGCCATCTTCTCTCCATACTGTTTTTTCAGTAGTCTTTGGCTATTGCATTCGTTCTCAAATTTTTTTTCCTTAAAGACAATATCCATTGTAGATGACCCTTGTAATATTGTTAACCTTTGAGGTTAACAATATTTTATGGTAGCCTCTGGTGCATCCAGTACAAAAGCTCTAAATATAGCGTTAAGAGTTAATAGTCTAGACACCAGTTCTGAAAATAAGGTTAGCTAGAGACAGTTTTTCAGATATTAGCCGATAAATCAGGTGATAATTATTGCTAAAACTGCACTATCAAGCCAAAACAACGAAAATATGGTTTTATAGCCTAATAACGCTCAAATTAAGTGCCGCCGCTGCCCAAGAAAAAGACAATCTCTAAACCTCTAAACCTCAGAAAAGCACGATAAGCGACTTGACAACAACAGCGACAATTTGCTATGATGGCCTTTTGTCAACGATTTGACCTTCGGTAAAAGGAGTTCAGAGTAACCTTAGATACAGCCCTATCATGCCCACCATTCAGCAATTAATACGCGACGAAAGATCCAAAGCGAAAAGAAAAACCAAATCTCCCGCCCTCAAACAATGCCCTCAACGTCGGGGAGTTTGCACAAGAGTATATACCACCACACCGAAAAAACCCAACTCAGCCCTACGGAAAGTGGCTAGGGTACGTTTGACCTCTGGATTTGAGGTGACAGCCTACATCCCGGGTATCGGTCATAACCTGCAAGAACACTCGGTCGTCCTGATTCGGGGCGGTCGGGTCAAAGACCTACCCGGAGTCAGATATCACATCATTCGCGGCACCCTCGATGCCACTGGGGTGAAAAACCGTCAAAAGGCGCGGTCTAAGTACGGAACCAAACGCCCCAAACCCGCCGCTAAATAAACAGGGAATTGATTAACCAAAAAAAATACTCCCACCGAGTCGGTCAAAGTTAACCCAAGAGACTGAAAACTCGCAGGAGAGGGTTTGAGATGGGCTGTAATCATCCGACTGTCAAGCAAAAGTTAAAGTTAACCTAGAAAATTCAGGAATATTCCGATGTCTCGCCGTAAAAACGTCAAAAAACGTCCTATTCCCCCCGATCCCGTTTACAATAGCTGTTTAGTCAGCATGACCATCCGCCGGATCATGCGATCGGGCAAAAAATCCCTAGCCGCTAACATCGTTTACGATGCCCTGAAAACCGTCGGCGAACGTACCGGTCAAGAACCCCTAGAAGTATTTGAAAAAGCCGTTAAAAACGCCACTCCTCTAGTGGAAGTGAAGGCCCGTCGGGTCGGTGGAGCCACCTATCAAGTCCCGATGGAAGTACGCACCAACCGTGGTAGTACATTGGCACTACGTTGGTTAGTTCATTATGCCAGAACCAGAGGCGGCAAAACCATGGCAGGTAAACTAGCTAACGAGATCATGGACGCAGCCAATGAAACCGGCGGCACAATCAAAAAACGGGAAGAAACCCACCGGATGGCAGAGGCAAACAAAGCCTTTGCCCACTATCGTTACTAAGAAAGATACTTTAAAGATACTTTAAGGGCGGTGGACTACACCGCTGCCGCCAAAAAACTGTCAAGAAAAGTATAGAATTGTAAATAGTGTAAAAAATCCTAGAACAAAACCCCATCACTGGCAAGCAAAGCAAGGAGGTTGCTGTGGCACGGACTATCCCGCTAGAGAGAGTGCGAAACATCGGAATCGCCGCTCACATAGACGCGGGCAAAACAACGACAACAGAAAGAATCCTGTTCTACACGGGAGTCGCTCATAAACTGGGCGAAGTCCACGACGGAACGGCAATTACCGACTGGATGGAACAGGAACGGGAGCGGGGAATCACCATCACCGCCGCCGCCATCAGTACCAGTTGGCAAGATCATCGCATCAACATCATCGATACCCCTGGCCACGTCGATTTCACCATTGAAGTGGAACGTTCCATGCGGGTACTCGATGGCGTGGTGGCGGTTTTCTGCTCTGTTGGCGGTGTACAACCCCAATCAGAAACCGTCTGGAGACAAGCCGATCGGTACAAAGTACCCCGGATTGCCTTTATCAACAAAATGGACAGAACGGGAGCGAACTTCTTCAAAGTTTACGAACAATTAAGAGATCGCCTTAGAGCTAACGCCGTTCCCATCCAAATGCCGATCGGCGCAGAAAGCGAACTGAGCGGGATCGTTGATCTCGTCAAGATGCGCGCCTATATATATAAGGATGATCTAGGGAAGGACATAGAAGAAACCGACATTCCCGAAGACTTATTGAAAAAGGCCGAAGAATTCCGCGTGCAGCTGGTGGAAGCTGTAGCAGAAGCGGATGAAGAACTCCTAGAAAAATATCTAGAAGGTGAAGAACTCACCGAAGCCGAAATCAAACGCGGTCTCAGGGAAGGGACGATTGCTGGTACAATTGTTCCCGTCCTCTGCGGCTCGGCTTTCAAAAACAAAGGGGTACAACTGCTCCTCGATGCCGTGGTAGATTACCTACCCTCACCCTCGGAAGTAGCCGCCGTTAAAGGGATTCTTCCCGATGGCAGCGAGGCCATCCGGGAAGCTAAGGACGATGCGCCCTTCTCGGCCTTGGCCTTCAAAATCATGGCGGATCCCTTCGGTCGTTTAACCTTCCTGCGGGTCTATTCTGGTGTACTAGCCAAAGGCAGCTACGCCTACAACTCTACCAAAGGAACCAAAGAACGGATCGCTCGCCTGATTGTCCTCAAATCCAACGAACGGATCGAAGTGGATGAACTGCGGGCCGGTGATCTAGGGGCGGCGATCGGACTGAAAAACACCATTACCGGGGATACCCTCTGTGATGAGAAAACCCCGATTATCCTAGAATCCCTCTTTATCCCTGAACCGGTTATCTCCGTGGCGGTGGAACCGAAAACCAAACAGGACATCGAGAAACTCAGCAAAGCTCTGCAAGCTCTCTCCGATGAGGATCCCACCTTCCGGGTCAAAGTTGATCCCGAAACCAATCAAACGGTAATCGCCGGCATGGGAGAACTGCACCTGGAAATCCTCGTCGATCGAATGCTGCGGGAATACAAAGTGGAAGCAACCGTGGGCGCTCCCCAAGTTGCCTATCGGGAAACCGTCCGCAAACCCGTGCGGGCCGAGGGTAAATTTATCCGTCAAAGTGGCGGTAAAGGACAGTACGGCCACGTCGTCATTGAACTCGAACCGGGTGAACCGGGGTCAGGCTTTGTCTTCGTCTCTAAAATTGTCGGTGGTGCTATCCCCAAAGAATACATCAACCCGTCAGAACAGGGGATGAAAGAAGCTTGCGAATCGGGGATCGTAGCGGGTTATCCAGTCATCGACCTGAAAGCAACCTTGGTAGATGGTTCTTTCCACGATGTGGATTCCTCCGAGATGGCCTTTAAAATTGCCGGTTCCATGGCGATCAAAGAAGCGGTGATGAAAGCTGGTCCCGTTCTCCTAGAACCGATGATGAAGGTCGAAGTGGAAGTACCCGAAGACTTCATCGGTAACGTCATCGGTGATCTTAACTCCCGTCGGGGACAAATCGAAGGTCAAGAAACCGAGACCGGCATCGCCAAAGTCTCCGCTAAAGTTCCCCTAGCGGAAATGTTTGGTTACGCCACTGATATTCGCTCCAAAACCCAAGGACGGGGCATCTTCACCATGGAATTTAGCCACTACGAAGAAGTCCCCCGCAACGTGGCTGAGGCGATTATCACCAAAAGTAAAGGAAACGGTTAATTAGTGACCAGTGAGCAGTGAGCAGTGGGAATAAACCGATCATTTAAATTCGATCGGTCAACCCTAATAACTGCTAACTTAAAACTGATCTCTGGCGACTGATTACTGTTCACCCACCTGAAGAAGAAAAAAAACAAAGGAACAGAAAGTAAATGGCACGCGCTAAATTTGAACGGACGAAACCCCACGTTAACATCGGTACGATCGGTCACGTTGACCACGGCAAAACTACCCTCACCGCCGCTATTACTATGACCCTAGCGGCTCTGGGTAATGCCCAAGCTAAAAAATACGATGAAATCGATGCAGCTCCCGAAGAAAAGGCTCGCGGGATCACCATCAACACCGCTCACGTTGAGTACGAAACTGCTGATCGCCACTATGCACACGTGGACTGCCCTGGCCACGCCGACTATGTAAAAAACATGATCACCGGTGCGGCACAGATGGACGGTGGTATTCTCGTGGTCTCGGCCGCTGATGGCCCGATGCCCCAAACCCGGGAACATATCCTGCTGGCTCGTCAGGTGGGTGTACCTAACCTCGTGGTCTTCCTCAACAAAAAAGATATGGTGGATGATGAGGAATTACTGGAACTCGTGGAACTGGAAGTGCGGGAACTTCTCACCAATTACGACTTCCCCGGCGAGGATATCCCCATTATTGCCGGTTCTGCTAAAGAAGCCCTCGACTACATGACCAAAAATCCCAAGGCCCAAAAAGGCGAAAACGAGTGGGTAGATGCGATTTATGAATTAATGGACGCGGTAGATAGCTATATCCCCACCCCCGAACGGGCGGTAGATAAACCCTTCCTGATGGCGGTAGAAGACGTATTCTCGATTACCGGTCGGGGGACGGTAGCTACTGGTCGGATCGAACGCGGTATTGTGAAAGTGGGCGATAACGTGGAATTAGTCGGGATCAAAGAAACTCGCCCGACCACCGTCACCGGGATCGAAATGTTCAAGAAAAGTCTCGACCAAGGGATGGCTGGTGACAACGCTGGTATCCTCCTGCGTGGTATCCAAAAAACCGACATCGAGCGCGGCATGGTGATCGCTAAACCGGGTACAATCAAACCCCACACCCAGTTTGAAGGTGAGGTGTATGTGTTAAGTAAAGAAGAGGGTGGTCGTCACACTCCTTTCTTTAAAAACTATCGTCCTCAGTTCTATGTGCGGACAACCGACGTAACTGGCACTATCCAAGACTACACCGCCGATGATGGCAGCAGCGTAGAAATGGTCATGCCGGGAGACCGGATCAAAATGACTGTGGAACTGATCAACCCGATCGCGATTGAAGAGGGTATGCGCTTCGCTATTCGCGAAGGTGGTCGCACCATCGGTTCTGGCGTTATCTCGAAAATTATTAAGTAGGCTAATCTACTAATTAACGGGGCAGTTAATGACAAAAAACTGCTCCGTTACTGTCTTGATCTTGTACCTTGACAATTGCAATAGGTGAAATTATGGCTACGTTACAACAACAGAAAATTCGCATTCGTTTGAAAGCTTTTGACCGGCGCCTACTCGATACTTCCTGTGAGAAGATTGTCGATACTGCCAATAGAACTAACGCCACAGCGATCGGACCGATTCCCCTACCGACAAAAAGAAAGATTTATTGTGTCCTGCGTTCCCCTCACGTTGATAAGGACTCCCGTGAACATTTTGAAACCCGCACCCATCGCCGCATTATTGATATTTACCAACCCTCTTCTAAGACAATCGATGCTTTGATGAAATTGGATTTACCCGCAGGGGTTGATATTGAAGTTAAATTGTAAAAAATGCCAAAAAGATGTTATCACTAACATCTTTTTTTCTTACCCACTATCCTATAGTTTTTAAACAAGATTTAGTATAAATGGGATTTTTGGTAAAAGGAAGTGGCTCTCTTGGATTTGGTGGGTAAAATGTACTCTAAGATACATTCCTCCTAGAGAGGGAGTGGAACGAACCACAAAGACACAAAGGACACAAAGATTGATCGATCATAATGTAAGTTA
>SFBI01000047.1 GCA_007095845.1 Microcystis aeruginosa Ma_MB_S_20031200_S102 | reverse complement strand
GAACTGGAAAAAGTAGTCAATCAGCTTTTAAATGAAGGGGGATTGATTATTAAATGGAGTAGAAAACTTAAAAATAAGGGTAATGCTGTTAATGTAACTTAAATGCGTAAAAGCTTATTCCCCTTGCTGTAATTCAGTCATTAATCGATTGAGAGTATTTTTAGATAATTCTGCCCAGGGAGTTTCCGAGTTAACAGTCAAGTAACTTAATAAACTCTGCCAAAAACGCTTAGGTAACTGTTCAAAGGGACAATAATTAAAAAGTTTTCTTTTGGGATATTCACTTTTAGTTTGTAAGATAATTTCTCGCAATTTTTCAGGATGATAATCCCCTAACCAGTTAATTATTAAAGGCATTCGGTAATGATGCTCGTGAAGTAACCGCGCCCCCCAAGCAGAAAGTTTTAAAATAGCTGGTCCACTAACTCCCCAATGGGTAATTAATAAAGGTCCGATTTGTTCTAATTTACTTCCCCCAAGACGAACTCGCACTTTATCCACAGTAACCCCTAACAAATCTTTCAGACGAGGATCGGCAATTTGAAAGGTAAATAAAGAAGGCACAGGAGAGACTAGAGAATGACCTAAATCTTGGGCGGCATGATAACCAAAAGGACTACTTCCCGTAGCAATTAAAAGCTTATCTGCTCTAATTTGCTCCTCTCTTTTTAATTCAATTAAAAAACTTTCTTCCTGTTTTTTTACCGATTTAACTGGGGAATTTAGCCTTAAATAAACCCCTGCCAAAGTCGCACTTTCCCGCAGACAATTAACAATAGTTTCAGAATTATCGGTGCTAGGAAACATTCGTCCATCCGCTTCTGTTTTCAGTTTTACCCCCCGCAATTCAAACCATTTAATAGTATCTTGGGGTTGAAACCGACTAAAAGCTCCCCGTAGTGCTTTGCCACCGCGAGGATAATAATTAACCAATTGGGAAACATCAAAACAATGATGGGTGACATTACAGCGTCCACCTCCCGAAATCCGCACTTTAACTAGGGGTTCTTTTGCTGCTTCTAGGATAGTAACGCCAGCTTTTGGGTTAGATTCTGCCGCTTTAATTGCGCCAAAAAATCCCGCTGCTCCGCCACCAATTACGACTATTTGAGTCATATAAGTAAGTGTTTTTAATTAAATTAAAGATAGATTTTGTCTTTGATCCCCCCTTGATAAGAGGGGTGTCGATCCCCCCTTAATCCCCCCTTGATAAGGGGGGTGTCTGATGATTTTTAACGCCTACATACTTATCAAGGAAAGAGTTACGTTTAAACCGCCAAAAATCGCTGGATGACTTCTTGACTTAATTCGCTCGTGGAACCAGAAGCAACAATTCCCCCTTTCTGCATGGCGTAATATCGATCAGCTTGACGGACAAAATGTAGGTGTTGTTCTACTAATAAAACGGCGATTCCTTTGCTGGCAACAATACGCCGTACCGCTGCTTCAATTTCGAGAATAATTGAGGGTTGAATTCCTTCCGTGGGTTCATCTAAAATTAATAATTTTGGTTCCCCCACTAAGGCGCGAGCGATGGCTAATTGCTGTTGTTGTCCACCGCTTAAGTCTCCTCCCATCCGTGATAACATGGTTTTTAAAACGGGAAATAAATCAAAGATTTCTTCGGGAATTGTGGCATTTTTTCTTTTTGTGGGTAAAGCTTCTAAACCGAGAATTAAATTTTCTTTTACCGTTAAACGGGGAATAATATCCCTACCCTGCGGTACATAACCCAGTCCTAATCTGGCTCTTTGATCTGAGGTTTTATTAATCAGGTTTTGCTGCTCATAACTAATTGCTCCCGCTCGCGGTTTCAAGATACCCATTAGGGTTTTTAATAGGGTGGTTTTACCCACGCCATTACGTCCGATTAAACAGACCATTTCTCCCGCATGAATGTTGAGATCAACATTTCTTAAAATATGACTTTCTCCGTAGTAAACATTGAGATCAGATATGTGTAACATTGTCAATCCTTTTTAACTAATTTTGTAATTATTCAGTGCAATCAGAAAAATTAACTGAGAGGGGATAAATAGGACTCTGTGAATGTATCATAGCAGATATGGCAATTAATGACCAACAACTGTTCATCTTAATTAATGCCCCAGACTTGGACTCAGAACAGATGAGTGCGGCCTTTTGGTGCGGAGCTTATGTACTACAGAAAAAAAGAATGAAGATAATTAGTCACTGACTTTTGAAAACCCATAACCTTTGCCTATTAATGCTTTCCTTCCCAGTAATACTTCTATGTTTAGTCATTCTCCATCAGGTTGTCCTTATTCTAGTGACTAATTACGAATAAAGAAAAAAAAAGAATGAAGAATGAAGTTTTTTCCAGTGTAATACCGTTAAACGGCTCTCCCCGGTTTGGTGGGTAAAATGTATTTTAAGATACAGTCTTACGGGCGAGGGAGTGGAAGGAACCACAGAGACACAGAGGACACAAAGATCGGTCATAATGTAAGTTAAACTTATCACACAAAGTCGAGAAGAGCCGTTAAACTGCTGAAGAGTTATAATAGAACAATTCTCAACTTATCTCTATGTTAGTCCTCACCATCCGCGAAGAAGGAATTAACGATGGTGGCTTTACTGCTAGTCTCAATTTTGATAGCGGTAACAGCTACCCAATTACGGTTACTGACCCCTTTACTAACCAGGAAGAAAAGCAACTAGAATGGTACTTTGAGGAATGGTTAGTATTTCCGACGCTAGACACGGATAAAGCGCAAAAAGCCGCCAACAGCGTCCAAAACTATGGCGAAAACCTATTTAAACAGGTTTTCCAGAGTAATTTAAATGCTTATGGGGAATATCGAGACTTGCGAAAGCAGTTAAGTCAATTGCAAATTATCATCGAAAGTCAGTCGCCAGAATTTCAAGCTTTACATTGGGAAGCGCTGAAAGATCCTGATTTACCGCGTCCCTTTTCTATAGATTGTATCATCTCCCGCCAGCGTCGAGGGGCTACAGTTGTCCCGGTGCAAATGGCCACTTATCCTACTATCAATCTCTTGGTGGTGATTGCGCGTCCTGATGAGGAATCTGATGTTAACTATCGCACGATTTCCCGTCCTTTAGTAGAACTGGTAAATAGTAGTGAAATACCGGTAAAAATTGATATATTGCGTCCTGGAACTTATGAATCACTAACCAGACATCTGGATGAGAAAGGAGAAGGATACTATCATGTTATTCATTTCGATGTTCATGGCGGATTAATGGAATATGAACAGTACCAAAGACAGGTTCACGGGGACTCTTGGCGCTATCAAAGGGGATGGGGACTGGAGGATTTAGCAGAATATGAGGGAGTAAAAGCTTTTCTGTTTCTGGAAGGAGAAGAAAAAGGTCAAGCGACTCCGGTAGAAGCGACGGAATTAGCGAATTTACTCACGGGGAAAAATATCCCTATTTGTATTCTCAATGCTTGTCAGTCAGCAAAGCAAATTTCCCAGGAATCAGAAGACTATCGGGAAACCAGTTTGGGGAGTCGTTTGATGACTGCGGGAATGCAAGCAGTGGTGGCGATGGGATATTCGGTGACGGTTTCTGCAGCTAAGTTGATGATGAAACCAATTTATCAGCAATTATTGAACGGAAAAGACCTAACGGAAGCGATGCGAAAGGGACGGTTAGAGTTATTCAATAATAAGCAACGCCGCGCCTATTATAACACGATAATAGATTTGGAAGATTGGTTATTACCGGTGATTTATTGTCGCGGTAAAATTAATCTCAATTTGCGTCCATTTACTCCAGAAGAGGAAGAAAAATACTGGGAACATATCGGCAATCAATATGTCTTTCCCTTACCAGAATACGGCTTTGTGGGAAGGGATTTGGAGATTCTCAAGCTGGAAAAGGCGCTGCTGAAACATAATATCCTTTTACTCAAAGGAATGGGAGGGACAGGAAAAACTACTTTACTCAATTATCTACGAGAATGGTGGCAAAAAACCAACTGGGCGACCCATATTTTCTATTTTGGTTATGATAGAAAAGCTTGGACATTAGAACAGATTGTCCATGAAATCGGTCAGGGAATTTATAATCGCTTTGAACAGGCGAGTTTCCAAGCGATGAACCTGAAAGCGCGGGTAAAGAAACTGGAACAAAAACTCCGCAGTGAGGCGTATATTCTCATTTTAGATAATCTGGAGTCGGTGACGGGACAACCGTTGGCAATTCAGAATACTTTACCGGAGAATGAGAGGGAAGCAATCGCCGAATTTCTCAAGAATTTGGTGGGGGGAAAGACGAAGGTAATTTTGGGTTCTCGCAGTGAGGAAACTTGGCTGCAACGCAGGACTTTTAAGGAGAATATCTATCACTTACAAGGATTAGACCAAGAGTCGAGAACTGAATTAGCGGAGAGAATCTTAGAACGTCAGGCGAAGAGTCGGAAAAATGCGATTAAAAAGGATGATTATTTCAAACGCTTAATGAAGTTGTTGGCGGGATATCCGTTGGCGATGGAAGTGGTATTAGCGAATCTGAAGCGACAGTCACCGGAGGAGATTTGGCAAGGGTTACAGTTGGCGGAATTAGCTGATGTGGGGGATGAGGATAAGACTAATAATATCATCAAATGTGTGGAATATTCCCACAGTAATTTGTCGGAGGAGGCGCAGAAGTTGTTACTCTGTTTAGCGCCTTTTAGTGGGTTTATTCACAGGGGTTTTATTCGTCAATATAGTCAACAACTACAGCAATTAGAACCTTTACAAGGCTATCAGTTTGACCAATTTGATGAAGCGATAGAAGAAGCGATTCATTGGGGTTTGCTTTCGCCGATGAGTGAAGAAATGCCGTATTTATTGACTATTCAGCCCATTTTTCCCTACTTCCTGAAGACGAAGTTAAAGGAATTAGCACCAGAGACACAAGCAGCAATTTGGGAGGGTTTTAAGAATCATTACCGAGACTTGGCAGGTTCTTATAATAACTTACTAGATTCCAAAAATCCGCAAGAGAAGCAGTTAGGGATATTGTTCTGTCGCTGGGAGTATGAAAATCTGTTTAATGCGTTGCAGATTTGTTTGGAGAAGCAGGAAAGTATTGAGATCTTCTTTTGCTTATATAATCATTTTGTTGTTACCAATGATGTTAGTAGCAGACTGAAACTATGCGAGAGTGTTTGTCAAGCTTTTCAAACTTATCCTGAGCAGATTAAAACTGGGATAATCGGTGGTAATATTGTCGGGGCTTTGGGCAATCTCGCCCTCGCCTATCAAGAGACAAAAAACTATGAACAGGCGAAACAGACTAATCTAAAAGTTATTGAATTAACTCAAAATCTCCAAGGGGTGGACGAGCAACAAAAAGCCTCAAAATTGGGATATGTCTATCACAATTTGGGAATAGTAGCGCAAGAATTGAGGGAATGGGAGCAAGCCCGAAGCTACTACCAGCAAGCTCTTGAGATCAAGATTGAATATGGCGCTGCCGGAGGCACGCAAAGCGCCCGCTACGAGCAAGCCAGCACCCTGCACCAGTTGGGAAGGGTAGCGCAAGAATTGAGGGAATGGGAGCAAGCCCGAGGCTACTACCAGCAAGCTATTGAGATCTTCATTGAATATGGCGATCGCTTCTCTCAAGCCATAGTCCTGCACAATTTGGGAGTGGTAGCGCAAGAATTGAGGGAATGGGAGCAAGCCCGAAGCTACTACCAGCAAGCTCTTGAGATCAAGATTGAATATGGGGATCGCTACTCTCAAGCCAGCACCCTGCACTATTTGGGAATCGTAGCGCAACTTGAGATCTGCATTGAATATGGCGATCGCTTCTCTCAAGCCAGCACCCTGCACTGTTTGGGAGTGGTAGCGCGAGAATTGAGGGAATGGGAGCAAGCCCGAAGCTACTCTCCCAAGCCAGCACCCTGCACCAGTTGGGAAGGGTAGCGGAAGAATTGAGGGAATGGGAGCAAGCCCGAAGCTACTACCAGCAAGCTATTGAGATCTGCATTGAATATGGCGATCGCTACTCCCAAGCCAGACCCCTGCACTGTTTGGGAATCGTAGCGGGAAAATTGAGGGAATGGGAGCAAGCCCGAAGCTGCTACCAGCAAGCTATTGAGATCTTCATTGAATATGGCGATCGCTACTCCCAAGCCAGCACCCTGCACAATTTGGGAATCGTAGCGGGAGAATTGAGGGAATGGGAGCAAGCCCGAAGCTACTACCAGCAAGCTATTGAAATCAAGATTGAATATGGGGATCGCATCTCCCAAGCCGACACCCTGCACAATTTGGGAATGGTAGCGGAAGGAGTTGGGGAATTGAGCCAAGCCAAAAGTTATTACCTGCAAGCCTTACAAATTTGGGCAGAATTTAACGATGGTTACAGCGTACAAACCTTTTCTTTGCCTAGTCTTGTTGCTCTTTATCAGCAAACGCAAGATGAGGAGATTTTCGTCGGTATTGCTTCTGTTTTCGGGGTTGGGGTTGAGGAGGTGCGGGGTTTGCTGGAGGGTTAGGATGGGTTTTGGGCGCAATCATTGTTTGAGCGCAATCATTGCGCCCCTACGGGGGAAATATTGGTTTGTCTTGGGATCTCGAAGTGTTCGGCGATGAAGCTGTTGGCTCTCCCAGGTTTGGTGGGTAAAATGTATTCTAAGATACATTCCTCCTAGCGAGGGAGTGGAACGAACCACAAAGACACAAAGGACACAAAGATCGATCGATCATAATGTAAGTTAAACTTATCACACAGAACCTAGAAGAGCCAAAAGTCTTCCTTATCTTCTCCCCTTGTAGGGGGGATTGAGGGGGGTGGAGAGGGGACGGGGGAGAGGTCAATCTGTGGTTTATGGATGAGGTGTAATAGCGAGAATAGTGATTTCCCCCGAATTAGGCCCATAACACCAGAAAATTCGATAGGCTCCTGGTGTATTCTGTTGGGCGTAGGCCTCAAAAACCTTCTGTGTCGGAGCGTAAGGGTTATCGAGAGAATTAAATTCATGGGTCTCCAGGCCTGGATGTCTTGGGTTTGCACTCAGGAGTTTGAGAGCTTTTGTTACCTGTTTGTAGAGACCCTCTTGTTTCGATGCTTTTGTTTTACCTTGAGCGAGGCGAGTCCTTTGAGCCTGTTCCGCTTCTGCTCGCAATTTGGATAGAGTATTTCGAGCTTCCTGTGTCTGTCGTAAAGAAAAACTCACCTACTCCTCGACCTCTTCAGGAATAGATGCAGCAAACTCAAGCATAGCGTCTAAATCGACTGTTTCTTCAGCGAAATCTCCCGTGCGGGCTTCTGCGAGTCCCCGTTTGAGCGACTCGCGGACACTAGGATTCTGAAAAGCCCATAGTTCTCCCTCTGGAATCGCCACCATGGGAACCAAAAGAAGTTCCCCGCTTGCATTCACCAGTATTCGATAGTGACGGTTGCTACATTCAGTCCCAAGGCTAATCCGTCCCCAAGCATCAGCCTGAATATCTTCTTTAATGAGCGAAAAATTCTGATACTCCATCACGTCTCCTCCTCTCTTCATATACTTAATTCTAGATAAGTTACCCAATTTGGGCAATAGGGTTATGTCCATTTAGCTTCTCACTATCTAAAGAAAACAGGTTAAACTTGTTCGGGCTGGAGCCTTGACAACAAACCCAGTTTCTAGTTGCGCTTCAGAGCTAAACTATGATTGACTTTGGAGGTTTTCTAGCTCTTTAGTAGCTTGTTGCCAATAGGCTAATTCTTCCTTTATTTTCATATTTTTAATGTCTTCATAGATTTTTTCGCTACCTAAACGTTTTATTGCCACACAATCAAATTGCTTAACCTTCATAATTAATAACCTCCAGAGGTGAATAAATATCTAGCTGTGAATATCCCTTGATTACATTAATAGCACGGTAAAGAGGAATTTTTTGAAAATGGACGATATGCTTAAAATTCCAACTCACAATCATTGTACATCCAGCAACACTTGCTAAAGCAACATGAAGCGCATCTAACATTGATTTCTGAGTCACCACGCCATAATCAATATAAGCTTGCCTCAGTTGTAAAGCAGATTCAGTAATTTCAACTAACTCTGCATAGGTTATAACCTCTGCAAAAAATTGTCGAACCTTCTCAGGAGCAGGTTCAATTTCTCTTAAAACAACTGAAGAAGTTATCAGTTTCAGTTTACCACCTCTAACTAGCTCAAAAAAAGTCATGCTTTCCTCTTGAAATTCATCATCAAAAACACCACCAAATACTGATGTATCTGCATAAACTCTAATCATTTTAAGTCCTCCATCTCGCTTTTTATTCTTTCATAATAGTAGAAAAGTTTGACCTAACTCCCCTTCCCTGCGAGGGAAGGAGGGAATAACGAACCTAGTTTGTTGTTGCGCTTCAGCGCTAAATCCTTTTTCCCTCTCCATAATAAAAAGTCTTCCTTATCTTGCCCCCTCGTAGGGGAGATTGAGGGGGGTGGAGAGGGGACGGGGGAGAGGTCAATAATTAAGAACCGAATGCGGTCGCAATATCTGGTAAAGATCAAGTATAATTAAGATAACAATGTTACTTAAAGAATAAAGTTAAGTTTGAATCTTCAATTGGTATAAATCATGCAACTCGAAGACTATTTTAATTTTCTTGCTCCTAACGATATTCGGCTAAAAGGAACCCGCGTCGGTATTGAAACTATTTTACACGATTTCATTTACCAAGCCAAAACTCCTGAAGAAATTGCTACTACTTATCCATCTTTAACCCTCGAACAGGTATATGCGACGATTCTTTATTATCTTCATGATAAAGAAAAAGTGAGCCAATATATTGCCGACTGGCTAGAATGGGGGCGAAAAATGCGAGAAGAACAGCGAAAAAATCCTCCGCCTGTGGTTGAACGACTGAGAAAATTGAAAGCTGAAATAACAGCCAAGCAGAAAGCTAATGACACTGAAATATTTAATTGATGAAAATGTTAATTCGGTGTATCCTCAACAATTGCGTCGCCGAGAACCAGAAATCATTATTCGAGTAGTTGGTGAACCAGATACACCAAAATTAGGTACATTAGATCCAGAAATCTTGATTTGGTGTGAGGTGATGGGATTTATTTTGGTGACAAATAATCGTGCTTCTATGCCAGTACATTTAAGAGAACACTTCAACCAAAACCGTCACATTCCTGGAATTTTTATTCTCAATCAAGATTTAAGTATTGGTGATAACTTGTTAGAATTAATTGTAATTGCCAAAGGTTCTTTTGACAATGAATATAAAGACCAAATTATTCATCTACCGTTAACTTAATCAAAGCCAAATGACCTTCTAAAGAAAACAGGTTAACTTGTTCGGACTAGAACCTTGACAACAAACTAGGTTTGTTATTGCGCTTTCTTCGCTAAACTATGATTGATACTAAATCCGTTGAGTACAAGCTAGTATAAGGAGAAACAAAAGGCAACGGCAAGAGGAAAAAGGGGAAATAAATAATCAGTTTTTAATAACCGTATTTAGGATAACTTTGGATTTTGATTCATATTGAAATTCCAAGTCAATAGGAAAAAAATTTCTCCCAGAGGATGTCCAGAGAGCGGGTTTCTTCGAGAAACCCGCTCTCTGGAGGACTTGCAACCATAGATAAAAGGTTATATAAATTTAGTTAATCATTTACTTGAGTAATTGGTATTTTACAAATCGCTGAAAGCAAGTCACCATAGGAATTAAGCAAATGCAGTTCCGAATCAAATCCTGTGGGAGATAGAAATTATGGTTGCTTTAATCACCCCAAAACCCGCCAAAACCAGCCGTTTAACCACACAAATCCAAGAAATCGCCGAAAATACTTTTACCTTGCGCTGTTTGGATTGGGACCGCGATCGCTTTGATATCGAATTTGGTTTAGAAAACGGTACCACTTATAACTCTTTTGTTATTCAAGGGGAAAAAACCGCCCTAATTGATACATCTCACCGCAAATTCGATCGCCTTTATCTGGAGGAATTAGCTAAACTAATCAACATCAATCATCTTGATTATTTAATTATCAGTCACACCGAACCCGACCACAGTGGTTTAGTCAAAGAAGTTTTAGAATTAGTCCCAGAAGTTACCGTGGTGGGGGCAAAAGTTGCCATGCAATTCCTCGAAAACATGGTACACCGACCCTTTAAACAGTTAATTATTAAAAGTGGTGATACTTTAGATTTAGGTAATGGCCATATCTTAGAATTTGTTGCAGCCCCTAATCTTCATTGGCCTGATACTATCTTCACTTTTGATACTAGAACCGCCACCCTTTTTACCTGTGATGCCTTCGGAATGCACTTTTGTGATGATCAAACCTACGATCGAGAAAAAGAGCTGCTAGAAGCAGATTTTCAAACCTATTATGACTGTCTGATGCGACCGAATGCACGTTCAGTTTTAGGGGCAATTAAAAGAATCGAGAAATTTGCGATTAATCTCATTGCCACTGGTCACGGTCCCCTATTAAAACACCATATTTCTGATTGGGTGGGACGCTATCAAACTTGGAGTCAAGAACAAACTTCTGCTGATACTTTAGTGGCTGTATTTTTTACCCAAGATTACGGACAAAGTGAACATTTAGCTACTATGATTAGTCAGGGTTTGAATAAAAATGATGTGGTGACAGAATTAGTCGATATGAATAATGCTGATCCCCACGAAGTCAGAGAATTAATCAATCAATCTAAGGGAGTTATCATCGGAATGCCTCCCCAATCTTCCCCGATTAACCAGACGATTTTAAGCACGATTCTTGCTTCAATTAATGGCAAACAAGCAGTAGGATTATTTGAGTCAGGAGGTGGGGAAGATGAACCAATTTTTCCCCTAAGAAATAAATTACAGGAAATCGGGGCGATCGAAGCTTTTCCTCCTCTTTTAGTTAAAGACAATTCCCATCAATCCCTCGATTTAATTGCCGATGAAGCAGGAACCGACCTCGGCCAATGGTTAAGTCGAGAAAAAACGATTAAACAAATTAAATCGATTAACAACGACTTAGAAAAAGCTCTAGGACGTATTAGCACGGGATTGTACCTAATTACTTCCCAAAAAGCTGATTTATCCAGTGCCATGATTGCCTCTTGGGTGACACAAGCAAGTTTAAATCCTTTAGGTGTGGCGATTGCAGTAGCCAAAGATCGGGCAATGGTATCCTTTTTACAGCCTAGCGATACCTTTGTTTTAAATGTTTTAGCTGAGGATAATTATCAGAAATTAATGAAACATTTCCTCAAGCGTTTCTCTCCCGGTTCCAATCGTTTTGAAGGCATTAAAACCTATACTGCTAACAATGGATCACCAATTTTAGTCGATGCCTTAGCTTACATAGAATGTCAAGTCACCAGTCGTTTAGATTGCGGCGATCATTGGGTAGTTTATTGTACTGTTAATACTGGACGAGTTGCTCGTTTAGATACCTTAACTGCTGTCCATCATCGCAAAGTTGGCAACCATTATTAACAGTTATCAGTTATCAGTTATCAGTTATCAGTTAGAAGGGGATAGGTAAATGGGGGAATAGGGTAATGGGGGAATAGGGTAATGGGGAGATAGAGTAATTTCCACTAAAACCCTAAAACCCTAAAACCCTAAAACCCTAAAACCCTACTCCCCCAACACCCCACTTCATAATTCATAATTCATAATTCCCACTTCCCACTTCATAATTCATAATTCATAATTCCCACACCCAACAACCAATAACCAAATTAACAACTATGACCACTACTACCTTAATTCCCAATCCTGCTATTAATAATCGCCCTCGGGATGTTCAAAGCGCAGAAATTGCCGATCAAACTTGGGTTTTTCGCTCGCGTACTTGGGAAAGATTAAAATTTGAAATAGAATATGCTCGTCAACGGGGAACCACCGCTAATTCCTATCTTATCTGTGGCGATAAAACTGCCTTAATCGATCCTCCTGGAGAATCCTTCACCGAAATTTATTTAGAAGAAATTCGTCAATATGTCCCCTTACATCGTCTCGATTATCTAATTCTCAGTCACGTTAATCCCAATCGTATTGTCACTTTAAAGGCATTATTAGCCGAAACCCATCAAATCACTATCCTCTGTTCTAAAGCTGCCGTCAATACCCTGAAAAATGCCCTGCATGACGCCCAAATTTTGGGCATACGAACCGATGAAATCCTTGATTTGGGGCAAGGTCATCAACTCAGTTTTATTAATGTCCCTACGCCGCACTGGCCTGATGGTGTCTGCACTTTTGACCAAAAAACCCAAATTTTATACAGCGATAAATTCTTTAGTGTGCATCTGTGCAGTGACGATATTTGGGATAAAAATTGGAAAGAATTAGACGCAGATCGTCGTTATTATTTTGATTGTCTCCATGCCGTGCAATCTAAAGCAGTAGAAACAGCCATCGAGAAAATTAAAGAATTTCCCGCCCAATATTATGCACCCGCCCACGGTCCGATAATTCGTTATAGTCTTAGTCGTCTTGCCCACGATTATCGTTATTGGTGTCAAGAACAAAAAACTCGACCCCTACAAGTGGCCCTATTATATGCTTCTGCCTACGGAAATACTGCCACCCTAGCCCGCTCGATCGAACGAGGATTACTAGAAAATGATCTGGCCGTAGAATCAATCAATTGTGAGTTTGCCACCCCCGCCGAAATTAGTCAAGCGATCGAAAATTGCGACGGATTTATTATCGGTTCTCCCACCTTAGCCGGTCATGCTCCTACCCAAATTCAAACCGCTTTAGGAATCTTTCTTTCCACGGCAGCAAAAACTAAATTGGCCGGAGTTTTTGGTTCCTACGGTTGGAGTGGGGAAGCTGTCGATTTAATTGAAACTAAACTCAAAGATGCCAATTATCGCCTCGGTTTTGAATCCTTGCGCGTGCGTTTTAGCCCCACAGAAAGTAGTTTACAAGCAGGTTATTTAGCTGGACAAACCTTCGCCCAGACCTTGAAAAAAAACAAAAAATTTCGGGTTCCCCAACAGGGAATGACCGAAACACAAATCGATCGCACTGCCCAGGCCGTTGGTCGGATCGTCGGTTCCCTTTCTGTTCTCACTACTCGTCAGGGGGAGGATCATGCTGGTTTCCTGACCTCTTGGGTATCCCAAGCCAGTTTTAACCCCCCAGGGCTAATTATCGCCGTTGCTGACGAACAAGCCGCCGATCGCCTAATTAACTCAGGAACCGTCTTTATCTTGAATATTCTCAAGGAAGGGCGCAATTTACGCCGCCATTTTTCCAATTGCATCAAATCCGGCAGCGATGTCTTTACGGAATTAGAAACCCAAGTCGGGGAAAATGGCTGTCTGATTTTAGGCGAAAGTCTCGCCTATCTAGAGTGTACGGTCAAAGAGCGACAACTATGCGGCGATCGCTGGTTAGTCTATGCCACCGTCGAGCGGGGTCAAGTTTTGGATAGCAACGGTGTCACCGCCATCGGTCATCGTAAATCCGGTAGTCAGCATTAAATTTAGACTAGCGGGGCAAAGTTTCTGACTTTCCCCCTATAATCAGCCTAGATTTCTGGGGAACAAATGTTATGTTAGTATCGAGGGTTGTCCCTCAGGGCTATTTTGTCTTTGTTTCCCCATGAAAAAATTGCCGCTAATCCTATCGGTGGGGAGTGTCGCTTTATTGTTGGTGGGATGTCCAGCTTCTAACCAAGCTAATCAATCCCCACCACCCACCCAAGAAACCCCCACCCCCTCTCCCAGTCCCCCGGCTGCCCAACCTCCCACCTTTAGCAATCCTGTGCAACCGGCCACCAAACCCACCCCCCCAAGGGTAACAGGGTTGATTCCCTCTACCGATCCCGACCAAAAACGGGCAGAAATTAATCGCGGTCGCAGGGATCCCTTTGCCCCCTTTCCCCTAAAACCAAATATTACGATTACAGTAGAGGAGAAACCCTCAGCAGAGACTCCGACGGCCACCGCAGCCGCAGCAATGGGCGATCGTCCCGCAACTACACCCGCAGCCGCAGCAATGGGCGATCGTCCCGCAACTACACCCGCAGCCGCAGCAATGGACAATCGTCCTACCCCCAGACAACCGATAGTGAAAGCACCGCCACCACCACCGCAACCGACGGAAGCCACAGAAGTGCAAGTATCAGGTATCGTCCAGTTATCTACCACTCCTATGGCGATCGTGAAAGCCCCCGGAGAAGCCACGGAACGTCGAGTTACTCCCGGTTCTACCCTCTCTAATGGTTTAATTTTAGTTAAAGCGATCGATACTAATCCCGATAACCCCTCTATTGTCTTAGAACAATACGGTCAAACTATTACCCGTCGTTTAGGGGATGGTGTCCCTGAACCCGCCGCCGCACCGCAAGCCTCGATCAGCTATAATGTTTCCGAATCAGGAGAATAAAACCCGTGCGATCGATTGCTATTCAACAAAAACAAACCATTATTTATCCGCAAATGCCCTTGGCTATCTATCGAGAATTAGCCAGCCATTTACAACAAGTTCAGGGGGTCGAAACCCATCTCACTCCCCAGCAGTTCCAACAATTCGATTATCATCAAAGTCAGATCGGTAGTCTAGAAATTAACTATACCGAGACTTTTCAGGAAAGCGATCGCACTCTGGTCACAACAATTCTCGATTATTATGCCCAACGTCACGGCTCCTATCAGCTTTCCTAAGCTTTCTCTCCTCACCTTCTTTTCCACGATTACCGAATTTCTTCTTAAAAACTAAAAATATCGGGTTCTTCGTTACTTAGTATGGTTTGATAGGGGGCATAAATCGACTAAATCCTTATCTGGCAAGAGACTTAATTGATTAGCCCGTTCCAGAGCGAAAACAATTGACAAAAATCGCCAAATGCCTTTCTATATAGGGCTTGCTGAAAAAGTACGGGCGAAGCATTCGGATAGAAAATCTCCGGTTTCACCGATAGGTTATTGCCCGAATACTTCGCCTCTACAGGACGCGGGCCGATGAAGACGCGCGGTTTTGAACGACGATTCTCTGAAAATCTTGCACCTGTTTCGCGAGAAAAGCCCCAAAACCCTTACTTTGCCTACATTTCACATTTATTCAGCAAGCCCTAGGGCTTGCTGAATAATGGTAAAACCCTACTTATTATTAACTGTCGATCAAGCTTCAAAAACCTAGTTATGGATTATTTCTTGCTGCTCCGGCTTCCCCGTTGCCACAAGGACACAGGTTAACTTGTGTCCTTTTTCAGGCTCAAAATCAGAAATTAGGCTAATCCGACTAATTTAGCACTGTATTCCCACATTTTTTCGCCTCTTTCCTCATCGCGAGCTTGAGGAGAAACCCTTTGTACAAAAGATTTACCCTCTTTTTTCTGACGGTTGCCCCAACTCCAGTAAGCGCCAGATTGACGGTATTCGGGGTCAGCTACCACCATAGCGACTCTTTCCCCGGCTAATTCTTGGGAAACATAGCCACCGGTGATATTTTTCTGGAACCAGGGGAAAAACTGCTGGAAAAAGGGGTAATGGTTGCGGAAAAGGGGTGTATCGGCCACACAACCCGGATAGAGGGAAGTAAAAGTGATTCCAGTCGATTCGTGATAGCGTTTGTGCAGTTCCCGCATGGTGAGAACATTACACACCTTACTATCTTTGTAGGCTTTGACCGATTCAAATTTTTTGCCGTCGGCCATAGTAATCGGCTCTTTGAAACCCTTGGCAAACCCTTCTAAATCGCCCAAATCAGGACGAGGAGGAATTTTACCGCCTAATTCATCGGGATTATGGGTGACAGTGCCGAGAATGACTAAACGGCGGTCGGGAGAGGGGGAATTTTTTAGGTCTTCCAAGAGCAAATTCGACAGCAGGAAATGACCTAAATGATTGGTGGCCATGCTTAATTCGTAACCGTCGGGACTTCTTAAGGGTTCTTTGAGCAAAGGTAGATAGATAGCAGCGTTGCAGACTAAAGCGGTTAGGGATCTGCCCAAGGCCCGGAAATTTTTAACGAAGCGCCGGACGCTATCGAGGGAACCGAGGTCGATAAATTCAATACAGTAGTTATCCCGGGGAATGTTCAATTCCTTGGCAGCCTGTTCCATTTTCGGGATATCCCGACAGGCCATAACCACAAACCAACCTCTTTGAGCAAGGGATTTAGCGGCGTAGAGACCGACTCCAGAAGTTGTCCCGGTAATGATCACCGTGGGTTTTTGATCTTGTACCATTTTTTGATAATTTTTGTTAATCGCTCTGGTCTAGGGAATATGCAAGGGATTCCGATTATAAATTTTATCGGTTGTCTTACCTAATCCTCGGGTTCCCTTTACATAAATTCAAATTTTCGTGAGTGTTCACTTATCAGTTATTTTAGCTAGGGAGAAGGGGATTGACTGCTCGTAATTTGCAGAGTGAAGCTCTTGCATAATTAATTTTTAGGGTTCAAAAACGGCAAAAATAACGATTAAATGGCATAAAGTATCTCAATAGACTATTTAAATGATTATTGTTCATTCTTAATTTTCCTGACTACTAGAATCCTAACCCTAACAACAATTTTTGATTTTTACAACAGGTCTATTATGCGATCGCCTAGTAATCTTGTACGCTAATAATCGTTATTGGTAATTCTGCTATCTTTCCACAGTGATAGAATGCGAAATATCCCCCGCACAAGGAATTTAGTTTACGAGTCAATCGGGATAAACCATCACCTATTCCCTAGAAGCTATCCTGATGCGGATCGAGGCAAAAATCGCTCGAATCGATAGGAGGATTTCGGCAAAACATGAAAATTATCGCCTACACTTATACCGACCCCCTGCTCGATGCTCCCCCCGATACCTCCATTTGGCCCTATTCTCCCGAACAAGTGTATCAAGATTTTGGCGATCGCTTACAGCGCCAGCAACTTCTCTTGGATTGTCAAGGAACCCCCCCCCAACTGCTGATCCTGCGTCGCCTAGCAGAATTGGGAGACAATGGCACAGAAGTTAGCAAAATTTTACAATCCCTAGAAGCCCTCGACATAGATATAATTGCCCTGGAAGACCCGGATTATAAGCTGAATTTTGCCAAGATTGTGCAAGAAATATCAAAAAATGAACTGAGTAATCGGTTAAAAGCAGGTCACGCTCACAATCGTCTGCAAGCTTTGCCTCCCCCCGGAAAAGCACCCTACGGTTATCGTCGTGGCAAGGAGCGTTATATACTCGATCGCAGTACCGCACCAGTAGTCAAAGACTTTTTTGATCGCTTTTTGATTTCCGCTTCTCTGCGTTCCACGGTGCGCTATCTAGAAAAACGCTACGGCAAAAAGATATCGGTAGCTACTGCCCATAAATGGCTGACAAATCCCGTTTATCGCGGTGATTTGTGTTATCTCGGCCAAGATATTATCCCCGATACCCACACCCCAATTATCTCCCGGGAAGAAGCAGCCCAGATCGATCGTATCCTGAGAAATAATCGCAAATTACCCCCCCGCAGTGCCAGCGCCCCGCGTTCCTTAGCAGGTTTAGTCGTCTGTAGTCAATGTCAATCGGGGATGACGATTACCAAAGTGACAGCGCGAGGAAAGAACACAGAATATCTCTATTTGCGACCTTTGCAATGTCCCCAGACAAAAAAATGTTCGGCGATCGCTTATGAACAAATTCTTCACAGCACAATCGAGCGCATTTGTCAAGACCTACCACCGACGATCGCTCAGATATCTTTACCAGATTTAGAGGCGATCAAACGGGGAATGAGCGAGGAAATAGGGCAAAAAAACGATATTTTGTCGCAATTGCCCTCCCTAGAAGTGGCGGGAATTTTAGATCAAGAAACGGCCAATCTCAGGGCCTATAAACTGAAAAACGAGATCGCGCAGATTCAAGGACGTTTAGACCAATTACCCCCCGATAACCTGACTATTATCGCTCGTGCCGTTGCTTTTCCGCAATTTTGGCGAGATTTATCGGAAATCGAGCGCCGTTTTTATTTTCGCGAGTTTATCCGTCGCATCGAAATCGAGAGAGAAACGGCTAATAATTGGCATTTACGTTTAATCTTCGTTTTTTAAGCAGGTGGGTATTAAAAACTTTCAGATCCCCCCGCCTATCGGCACCCCCCTTATCAAGGGGGGCAGAGGGGATCGAACCTAAAATCCATTTTTAATTTAATTATAACCAGCTACTTAACAATCTTGGACAATCTTAAAGTTAGCTAAAAATTGCGGTATTTTTGAGCGATCAATGCTAAGAAAAAGGCAAATAGCGATCGATCTCAACTATGAGCAATAACAAAAAATTAACTAGGTATAAAAAAGGGCGAAAATCCTCCCAAACAAAACCCCATCTTTACGATTATCACTATAACCAACCCGGGACAATGCCAGGGTTAATCACCATCGATGAAAATGCCGTTGCTACCGAGATATTTTTAATTAATTATAACTCCCAACAAGCCACTAGAGTTAATAATCTTTTACCCCAAGACTGTCTTAAATACTTATCCAATGATTCCATCTCTTGGATTGATATCGTCGGTTTGGGTAATGAAGATAAACTGCAAGAGTTGGGAGAAATTTTTCATTTACATCCCCTAACCCTTGAGGATATAGTCAGTATTCCTCAAAGACCAAAAGTAGAAGAATGCGAGAATTATATTTTAATTATAGTGCCAATGGCCATCCTGATCGATCATCAGGGTTTTTTGCTAGAACAAATCAGTTTAATAGTCGGGAAGAATTATGTTTTAACCGTGCAGGAGGAAGGACAATACGACTCTTTAGAGGGAGTTAGGGAAAGAATCCGTTTAAATAAAGGTTCCATCCGGCAGCAAAAATCGGGTTATTTAGCCTACTCGATTTGGGATGCTATTATTGACGGTTATTTTCCTGTTTTAGAGTCCTACGGAGAAAGAATCGAGGAGTTAGAAAACGAAATTTTAGCTAATCCCACAGAACAGACTTTATCAAAAATTTATCAACTACGTCAGGAATTACTCTCCCTACGACGAGCAATTTGGCCGCAAAGAGACACTCTCAATGCTCTTTTGCGCGATGAGTATATTCTTATCGATACAACAATTAAACCCTATCTACGGGATTGTTATGACCACGTGGTACAAATCCTTGATGTTGTCGAAAATTATCGGGAATTTGCCAATGGTTTAATGGATTTTTACCTGTCTTCCGTGAGTAATAAAATGAACGAGATTATGAAAACTTTAACGGTAATCTCGACGATTTTTATCCCTCTCACCTTCATTGTCGGTGTTTATGGCATGAACTTTAATACTGATAAATCCCCCTATAATATGCCCGAATTAGAATGGTATTGGGGCTATGTATTTGTCTGGGTATTGATGCTAACCGTTGCTTTCAGTTTAATCATTTTCTTTTGGCAACGCGGTTGGTTTAAGAACCTATCGACAGAGAAGAAAAGATAAACTGTTAAGCAAATTAGGCCGACTCTATGGCATTGCTGGCATCTAGCAAGATAAAATGGCTATTGCAGAGAAATCAATAATTTAGTGTCTGCATTATTTTTTAACACTTTCAGTTGATGGCTTCTAATTTTGTCCAACCAACTATAGTGCTGGTTGCGACATTGATAGACTATATCGATGTCACCAATCTCTGACTTAATCTGAGCCAAGTAGTTTTCTAGTTCGCTAATTTTCATAACCGCTCTCGCTTGCGCTGAAGGACATCAACCCTAAACCAAGAATTATCCCTAAAGGATAGGGGTGACTATAGTTATTATTATAGACTGATCATAATTGCTAAAAAAGTTCTTATCTAACAAAGTTAGCTAATGTCAGGGTTAGATGATATTAGCAAAATTTCTTTCTAGTCCTCTAGGGAGCAGGACTATCTCTAGGGAAACGGATTAATTTACCGAAGACAAAGGTAAATACTAACATGGTTAAAAATGACGGCAGTAATGTCCAAGCAGCACCGATAAAAGTTCGCTCATAACTAACTAAGTCAGTAGTCCTGCAAAATTAATTTCCTAGTCGATACAGTTATCAGTTATCAGTAGGTAAGTGATCAGATTTAAGTTTTAAGTCAACAGGAGTAAACTTCTGTTGACTCCTGTTTTTTCCTTGATTACTGTTTACTGATTACGGATAACTAAAAAGTCTGACAGTTTAGATGTGTAATTAATTTTGCTTAGGTACTTACTTAGGATTCGATATCCTCAACTTTTTTGGGAACTGTTGCAGTTAACACCTCATTTCCTGTGGCAGTAACTAACACATCATCTTCAATACGGATGCCGATACCTCGCCATTTTTCTGGCACTTCCGGCTGTCCCTCAGCAGGTTTAATATCGGGGGATATATAAATCCCTGGTTCCACGGTTAAAACATGACCAGGCTGCAAATTTTGCCAAGTTTCTTCGTTAATTTTATAAGTTCCTGCATCATGAACATCTAATCCTAACCAATGACCAGTTCTGTGCATATAAAAAGGCTTATATTTTTCCTCTTTAATTATCTCATCAATGTCGCCGACCAATAGCCCTAAATCTACTAATCCCTCCACAATTGTTCTCACAGCTGTGTCATGAAAAAGATTATAAGGATTACCAGTTTTCACCACTTCAATCGCCTTTAGTTGAGCTTCCAGAACAATTTCATAGATAATTTTTTGTTCAGGGGTAAATTTACCATTAACAGGAAAAGTGCGGGTAATATCACCGTTATAGTAATTGTAGGCACAACCAGCATCAATTAATAAAAGCTCATTTTCTTGTACTTGGCGATTATTGTTGATATAGTGCAGAATACAGGCATTAGCGCCACTAGCAACAATAGAAGGATAAGCAGGACCCATACCCCCTTCTAGGCGAAAAGTATGCTCAATTTCTGCTTGAATTTGATACTCGTAGTGACCAACTTTTGTAAATTCTCTGGCCCGATTATGTGCCTGTGCTGAAATAGCAGTTGCTTTGCGAATATTGTCCAATTCGGCCTCAGTTTTCAGTAAGCGCAAAGGATGGAGAATAAAATTAGTATCCTCTAAAGCAGTCGGTCCGGTGCCGCGACGGGGAAAAGTGGCGATTAATTTTTGCCAGTGCTTAAGAACAGTTGTATTAAAAGTTTTGTCCCGGCCGAGATGATAATAAATTCGTTCGGCTTTTTCGAGATATTGGGGTAATTTTTCCTCCAATTCTTCGATAGAATAGGCCTCATCAGCAGCAAAAATTTCCTTTGCTCCTTCCACACCGTGGAGATAGCCGGTCCAGGTTTCTTTTTCTGGGTCCTTTGGCTGCACGAACAGGATAAACTGATGTTCGGGGTGATGGGGTGCTAAAACCGCCACCGCATCCGGTTCATTAAATCCTGTCAGGTAAAAAAAGTCACTATCCTGACGATAGGTGTATTCTACGTCATTGTGCATCACCGCCATGGGCGCACTGCGAAAAATTGCCGTTCCATTGCCGATTTTTTCCATTACCTGCTGACGACGCTGCTGAAACTCTCTGCGATCGATGCCCATAGATATTCCTAAAAATGTCACAATAAGTCCTAGAGTCCATTATCGCTAATATTTTTAATTTATGACCCCTGAAGAACCGGATTTTTCCCAAGATATCATCGAAAGGCGCGAGTTTACCCTAGCAGATTTTATCGCTCAAGAGGGGGCGGATTTCCTCAAAGGAGAATCTCCCGTCCCCAAATTAGTGCAAGTTACCACAGAGATTAAACAATTTATTGCCGCTAATTTAGGGGATTCTTCGGGAGCTTTGCAGATAATTTTACAGCTGATCGTCGATGAAGAATTAACCAAAGTCAGTCAAAATTTAGATAATCCCGTTCAAGCTTTACAGTTAATCCTAGAAGAAATTTTAGACAATCAAGAATTACTCTATGAATTAGTACACCGAGTCGATGTGAAATGGGGACAATTATACGGGGAACGTCCCTATTTTCAAAAACCCCATCAAAAACCCCACCCTGAAGACGAATACACCCACAATTCCGTTAGAGATAAGTTAGTCAGTTTATTAGCCAGATTAGAAGCGAATAAGTAGTAGAGCCTATAGCAGTTATTAGGAGACTCCGAGACGATTCAAGACATACCTTATCTTCATAAAAAACTCTGTATTTTAATTATTTCTTAGTCACCAGAGACTAACAGGACTGACAAGGATTATCTATCCCTAGACAGACAACCGGGGGGCGGTCAGAGGTGAAAATAGGTGTAAGATCAAAAAATTCTCCGATAACTGTTGCCCTATCCCCCGCGTGCCTACCTATTCCTACTATACCGCCGATGTTTTTAGCGATCGCATTTTTGGCGGTAATCCCCTGGCGGTTTTTCCGGAAGCATCTGGATTAACCCGCACCCAGATGCAAAAAATCGCCGCCGAATTTAACTTCTCGGAGACAGTCTTCGTTTTTCCGCCAGAAACGTCCCAAGGCACTAAAAAAGTCCGGATTTTCACTCCCAGTACCGAATTACCCTTTGCTGGTCATCCTACCGTCGGCACAGCCTATATTTTAGCCCTAATCGGTGCTATTCCCCCCCACCAAGAAACCACGATTTATCTAGAGGAAGGAGTCGGTTTAGTACCGGTAAAAATTATCATGGAGGGGGAAAAACCGGTCTATAGTGAGTTAAAAGTGGCACAATTGCCCGAATTAGTGGCGGATAATTATGCTCTCGATGATTTAGCTGCGATTCTTTCCCTCAGCGTTGCCGATTTATTACCCGGTTATCCCCCCCGGTCCTTTTCCTGCGGTCTCCCTTTTTTATTCATCCCCGTCAAAAATCGAGATATTTTAGGGAAAATAAAACTAAATCTAACTCAATGGTCATCATTATTAGGCCAATCCCCCGCTAATTCCCTTTTTGTCTGCTGTTTTGACCCAGAATCACCCCAATCTCGTCTCTATGGCCGAATGTTTGCCCCCGGTTTGGGAGTTATGGAAGATCCCGCCACCGGTTCGGCTGTGGCCGCTTTAGCGGGCTACCTAGGGGCCTTAGAATCTTCTAGGGAAGGGATGAATCAATGGACAATAATCCAAGGGGTGGAAATGGGCAGACCCAGCAGTTTACAATTAAAGTTTCAGAAAAACAACCGGTCAATCACGGAAGTTTCTGTGGGAGGTGCATCAGTTCTAGTCTGCCAAGGCAAGATGATAATTCCCGATGGGGAAACAAAAAGCGGTATAAAAAGGTCGTTTTGAGAGCAGTTGCCGAAGTCAGTAAATAAGGAGATGAACAATCTTAAAACATTAAGACCTGCAAGGATCAATCTCGGTTTTGTCGGATGGATGAGAATGAACTTGACAGGGTATATCGAAAAATATAAAATTTCTTGAGGGATAACCAAGAAAAAATACGGCAGTTATCTTAATGACGAGGCCGTAGGCGAAACGAGTTTATACCTTGTTTTTCAGAGAAACCCTGTCAAAATCAATGGAATGTCTATAGCTAAAGCCTATTAAAATTAATCATTATGCTTACCTCTTATCAGGAACTACAAAAAGAACTTAGTTTATCGTTACAAGACTTAAATAGTTTTGCCGACAAATTCCAAGAAAGTTATGATATTATAGTATCTTCAAACGAAATCAATGAAAAGCACGGGGTGGGAGTTCTTTTAAAAAGAGTTTTTCCTGATACCAGTGGGGTAGTGTCCCTACGAACCACTAATCTCTACGGTGGGGAGCAGGATTTTGGCGTTCAGAATTTTTGCCTAGATGTGCGCGGCTGTTCCTATGGGGAAATTTTAGTAAAAATCCAAAATTTATTTGTTTATTTAAAACCGAAAAGAGTCCTAGTAATTCCATACTTTATCGAAGATTTTTACGTAGGGGCGGCGATTAAATCTCTCTTTCAAGTCCCCGTTTGTACCTACCTGATGGATGATCAGAATGTCTATGTTAACGCCGTCGAAGATGAAGCAGTTCAGAAATTACTCGATAGCAGCGATCTAATTTTAGGCATTTCTTTGCCCTTGTGCCAAGCCTATGAAAAAAAATATAGGCAGAAAATCTGGTTTATCCCCCCCGTGGTCGAAAGCTATCTGTTTCCCCCTGAAATTGTCATGCCTGATCTGATGGGGCGAGGTATTTTAATTGGTAATATTTGGTCTCAGAATTGGTTAGAAAAACTGCGTCAGTTATGTCGGGAATCCCAAATAGAAATTGATTGGTATGGTAATCCCAATCGTCAATGGCTGCAATTCCAAGAGGAAGAATTAGCGCAGGATGGAATTTTCTTTCAAGGCTACTGTCCCCAGGCTGACCTAATTAACCGCCTACGTCAAGCTCCTTTCACCCTTGTTCCCACTGGCAGTTCCCCAGAAGAACAGGATCGGCCAGAATTCTCCTATTTGAGCTTACCCTCCCGCATCCCTTTTATCGTCGCTGCTGCTAACACCCCCATTCTGGTGGTCGGTCAGAAAGATAGTGCTGCCGCTAAATTTGTGGAAGAGTATAATCTCGGTTCTGTCTGTGATTATGCCGCTGCAAGTTTCTTAACAGAAATCGTCAAACTTCGCGTCTATAACTATCAACTAAAACTTCGTCAGGCTAGTCATCAATTAGCCAAAAGCTTAAAAGCCGATAATTTTGATGATTGGCTCTGGCGATCGCTTGAACAGGGACAACCCATCGATGATCGCTTTGCTATCTTCCAGAACCACTACATCTGCGGCAATGCTGTCATTACCCCCTGTGAAGTCAATCAACAGCATGGCACAGGGGCCCTAGTAAAAAGAATCTTTCCCGATAATCGTCAAATTATTTCCATCCGTTCCGCTGATCACTACGGTGGTGAACAGAATTTTGGGGCCTTCAGTCTTCTTCTTGATCACCGGGAACTATCGCGAGCGCAAGTCTTTCAGTCAGTGCTAAAAACCCTTGCACACAACCAGATTGAGAGCGTTTTTTGTGTCCCTTATTACGCCAGCGATCTGCTGACATCGATCGCTATTAAGGAATTATTTAACGTTCCCCTTGCCACCTACATCATGGACGATCAGAATATCTGCGTTCAGGAGATTCCCGATGCTTTAATGAAAGAGTTTTTAAGCAAATGTTCCGTTCGTTTTGCCACCCATCCCGAACTCCGCGACGCTTACGAAAATAAGTACGGCTACAAATTTTGGCTCCTACCGGCGATCGTTCCCCACCGTCTCATTAATAGTGAAGTTGCCGAAGTTTCTCCCCAACGCTGTCAAGAAAAATGGGGAGCTTTATTAGGGAGCATTTGGAGTCCCCAATGGTTCCAATCTCTTTTAGAGAGTATTCAAGGGGCAGGAATTAAACTAGATTGGTATGGCAATTCTAACTATTATTGGCTCAAAGAATCTGCCGCAGAATTAGAAAAATGGGGACTTTATAGCCAAGGACTTTATCCCGAAGAACAACTAGGACAACAACTACAAGCATATCCCTTTGTTATTGTTCCCACGGGAACCATGGACGAAAGAGATGATCGGACAGAATTGTCTCGCCTTAGTTTACCCGGCCGGATTATTTTTAACCTCGCCACCGCCAACACCCCAGTAATTCTTTTAGGCAGTAATAAAACCTCGGCGGCTAACTTTATTAATCGTTTTCAAATTGGTGTGGTTTGTGATTATACACCCGAAAGTTTGGCATCAGCCGTGGACTACGTTCTTAAACCAGAAAATCAGCAGAGAATGCGAGAAAATGCCGTTAAAGTAGCGGACAAATTCTCCGATCAAGGGATCGATCAATGGGTGTGGCAGTCCCTAGAAAAAGAACAGGCGGCCGATAACAGATTTGAAGCGATTTTACCTCGATCGCCGATCGATTTAGTTCACTTTATTGAACCCCCCGTTCCCGCAATTATTTATAAAGATTATGCTCAAGTCTATCAAGTCATGCGACGTTTACGAGGGCAAAAATATCAGCCAGATTTTGTGGTTGATGTGGGAGCTTCCCACGGTATTTGGTCTCATACCGCTAGTCAATTATTCCCAGAAGCTCGCTTTATCCTCATCGATCCGCTAATCTCAAAATACGAGCAATCGGCCAGAAATTACTATATCTGTAATATTCCTAAAGCGGAATTATTAGAAATTGCCATCTCTAATCAAGCTGGTCAGTTAAGTTTTCAGGTTTCCCCCGATTTGTACGGAAGTTCTTTGCTCACTCCCGCTGATTTTAGAAACTATGAAACGATTACAGTGGCAGTAAAAACCCTCGATCAGGTGGCGAAAGATCAGCAAATTTCTGGCAGAGGAATATTAAAATTAGACGTGCAATGTGCCGAGCATATCGTCTTAGAAGGAGCGAAAGAATTTATCGCTCAGGTGGATTTAGTCGTTGCCGAACTCTCCTTTATTCGCTATGATCAAGACGCTCTCGTTTTCAATGAAATGCTTAATCTTTTGGATCAGCTTGGTTTCCGTTATTATGACGAAACCGGCGAATGGAGATCCCCCATTGATGGCACACTCCTCCAAAAAGAAGTGGTCTTTATTCGTCAAGATTTGTTAGTTCCCGAAACTAGCCGCAAAATTGAAAATTCTCCCAGTCAAGCTTAAGACAATTTACCCAATCACTAGCCAAAATGATCAAGAAATTATTAGCCAAAAATAAAATAGTTCAGCGAGTTAAAGCAGTCAAAGATTTATTTCTAGAAAAACTTGATTCACTCAGTCATGTCCAATTTGACCAACTCCAAAAACTGGAAAAACTGGAGAAACTGGAGAAACTTAATCAGCTTGATCCCTTAGATTTTAAGGTTGAGCAACTCAATAACTCCACGGAGCAAATCCGACAAGAAAATACAGAAACCAAGCGAAAAGCTGATTTATTACTGGAAAATCAAGCTTTTCTCCTCAAGTTTTCCGTGGATATAATTAAAAATATTCAAGTCTTGACGGAAAAACTCCAGACAAATCACAGCGAATCTCAAAAACAGCACGAATTAACTCTGGACACTTTCCAAAAAATAGCCAGCGATGTGCGATTAGACTCCCAAAAACATAGTGATACAATTATCGATTCTTTCCAGAGAATTTATGAAGCTTACCAACAGCAAAGCGATGCTGTTTTTGGAACCATACAAAAAATACAAGAAAATCTCCATCAAATCAGCGAAGATAACCGCCAAATCTTTGAAGATATTCACTCTCAAAAATACAAAGTCATTATCGATCAAAAATATTTTCAAGATCTAGACATCGAATTAATGACTTATTTATATTCCTATCTTCCCCATCGTCTTGCAGTAGATATTGGCGCTAATCGAGGCGATGTTTCTAGTCGTCTCCTACAAGCTGGTTATCAAGTTTATGCCTTTGAACCTTTTCCTGCTGTAATCGATAAGCTCAAAAATCGCCTCGGTAATCATCCTAACTTTCGGCTTTTTCCCTTTGCTCTCGGTTCCGAAAATCAAACCCAAGAACTCCATATAGCCACCGATGAAACCCCAGACAACACCTATCAAGATGCCAGCTTTTATAGCAGTTTAACCAAGCATTCTCTTTCGGAAGGTTTAGTATTTACCGATACTATTCCTGTTACTGTTAAAACCCTAGCTAGTCTCCACGATGGCGAGGAATTACCTAAAGATATTGGTTTAGTTAAAATAGACACAGAAGGCTTTGATTTAGAAGTGATCAAAGGTATGGGTAACTATCGTTATCCCGTGGTAGTTGCGGAGTTTTGGGATCAAAATTTCCCCTTTGGTCGTTCGGGAGCGATGAATCAATTGCCAGATTTAGTCAATGCTATGAAGGAAAGAGATTATCACTGGCATCTAGTTATCTATCATATTTGGGGCAGTTCTGACGTTAGTTACTACTGTAATTCTGCCTATTCCCTCGATAATTCTTGGGGCAATGTTTTCTTTTTCCAAGATTATCAGGTTTTCCATCAAGCCTTACTTTGGTGTGCTTCTGTTATGCCAGCTACCTACTTTTCTGCTTAGAAACTCAAACCTAATACTGAAAAAGTTTATGGATTATCTCAACTATTTTGCCAACGATTGCCTAAGATATATACCCAGTCACAAGCTAAGGGACAAAAAAGTTTTAGTGTTGGGTTGTAACGATGGCAGGGATTGCCGCTTTTTTCTAGAAGCGGCCGTCGTTCACGGTCTTGATCTTTGCGAAGATATCGGCCAAGGCTTAACTCATGAAAAAGTTTCCTACTTTCAAGAATCAGCCGAATCGACGACAAGACCCGATAACTACTACGATCTAGTTTTTTCCGCCGCTACTATGGAACATATTCCCAATATTGAAGCGGCTTTTTCGGAAATATGGCGAGTGACAAAACCGGGAGGATTAATTTACTGTGTGGCTGCGCCTTTGTGGAATTCCTACGAAGGTCATCATCAATACGGTTTATTTGCCGATTATCCTTGGATTCATTTAAGACTATCAAAAGATGACATATTTCTCTATCTCCAAAAACATAAACAATTAGAAGATTTAAAACCTCTGGTGGCTATACTAGAGCAAGAAGGATTGTTATCAACTTCTTTAGAATCAGAAAACCAGGAGATTTACGCTAAGAATATAGTAGATTTTATGTTCTCTGACTACTTTAATTTTCTGCCTTCAAATCGGTATATGGAAGCCGCTCTTTCCCTTGATGTTTCCTATGTTATTCGCAATGATATTTGGCAAGATGGAGAACAATATCTAACCGATGCTATTCTGGCAGAATTAAACAGTAAAGGCTATAGTAAATATGAAGTTCTATCTGTATCTCATACTTATGTCACCATTAAATAGAACTGAAAAAAACTCATAAAAATTTCTCCATTAGCTGGTATGAATGATAACCCAAGCCAAATTAACCAAAATTATCAAGAAGTATTAGAAAAGTTGAGTGACGAGCGAGTCCTCAAAGAGATTCGTCAGGTTTTTCAACGATTGTCCAATCTCGGTTACTATCCCCAAGTTATCTTTGATATTGGCGCTTCTAATAGTGGTTGGTCTTGTTATGTTAAAAAAGTCCTTCCACTGACCGAATTTTACTTATTTGAACCTCTGATTGATTACTGCTCTGAATATCGAGAGTTTATCGAAACAACCTTGGTAATGTATCCTTCTTTTCATTTGCATAAAATTGCCCTTGGTGAAAAAAGTGGTGATACAACTATCAATGTCTTTCCCGATAGCGTCGTCAGTAGCACTGCCCTAGATATGACTAGCACAGGAATCACAACTATACCAGTTCCCGTGCCAATGTTTACCCTAGATGAAGCGATAACTTCCTTAAATTTGCCCATACCCCAGGTAATCAAAATTGACACCCAAGGCAGTGAGCTATCGATCCTGAAGGGAGCGCAAAAAACCCTCGCCAATGTTGATATTTTAATCTTAGAATCTTGGCTGTATCGGGGCTACGGATCAAATACACCTCTGTTAACGGAAATTGCTGATTGGCTACTACCCTTTAATTTTCGACTTTGGGATGTGGTCGAACCCTACCGTAACGAACAGGGTGTTTTAGTCACTCTAGACTGTGTTTTTGTTAACACAAAATCTGGAATAACTCCCGACTGGTACTATGCTTAACTATACTCAAGGATAATTATGGAAGCTACCAGTTATAAATTTCTGGGGGAAACCTATAAAACCACGGCCAGATTGGCCCAATTAGCTCTAGACGTATTTCAAAGACTGAAAAACTTTGGCTACCAACCGCAAGTCAACTTTGATATTGGTGCTTCTAATGGGTCTTAGTCAAAAGACAGCTGCGAAGTGCTTCCCAAGGCGGAATTTCATCTATTTGAACCTCTAATCAACTATGATCCCGCCTATCGAGCTATTATCCTCAAAAATCTTCGTTTATACCCTGCTTTAGGTGAAAAAAGTGGCCAAGTCACCATGAATATCTTCCCCCATCTGGTGGCCAGTAGTGCTTTAGATTTAAATGACCCCAACGCTACCCTTAGCACCCTAGACTGTGTTCTTGTTAACACTCGTTTAGAACTAACCCCTAACTGATACTACCAGAGCCACCCATGACGAATTCTGCCTACAAGTCCGTTGCCGATACCTATAAAACGAGGGAAAAGTTTGCTCAGTTAGACTTAGAGATTTTCCAACGTTTGCAAGCTAAAGGGTTATCCCCCCAGGTTATTTATGATGTAGGGGCCTCGGATGGTTCCTGGTCTAGGGATATTGTTGAGGTGTTTCCCCAGTCTCAGTTTTATCTATTTGAGCCGTTAGTGAACCACGCGCCAGCTTATCAGCAGTTTATGACCGAAAGTTTAAAGCTTCATGACAATTTTCACCTCTATGGGGTGGCGTTGGGAGAACGGGAGGGAACTGTCACCCTTAATGTTTTTCCTAATCTGGTGGCCAGCACCGCTCTCCCGATGGAGGGGTCAGGTTTAGAACTATCACCCGTGACGGTGCCGGTTCTCACCCTAGATGGTTTAGTGGAGCGGGGAGAGTTACCAATTCCCCAAATCATCAAGATAGATACCCAGGGATACGAGTGGTCTATTCTCAAGGGAGCAGTCCAGATCCTGCCCCAGGTTTCAGTCTTATTGTTGGAGTGTTGGTTATACCGAGGCTATGGACCCCAGACACCTCTGTTAACAGAATTGGCCAATTGGCTGCTAGGCTTCGGTTTTCGTCTTTGGGACCTGGGGGATGAGTACCGAGACGAGGGAGGGGGGTTGGCGACAGTGGACTGTCTCTTTCTCAATGTGGCCTCAGATATCTGTCCCGCTTGGTACTATTAGTTATTATTCTCTTTCGTGCAAACAAATCGAATAGGGTTAAGGCGAATCGTCACATAATGTTAAATTTGACCGCCTATCTCTCAAATCTGGAATTCCGTGCGCTATGTTGGTAGTAGTTTTTCAGTGAGTTAGCAAGCATTTTTAGCACTGGTATCTTCGGTAACACGAAAAAAAGTGGATTTAACTCTACCTCCTATTGCTACAATCCTGCTTGACAAAATGATCATGCCTCTCCTATGATTAGTTGTGATACTTCAGAGATGTTTTTAGCTTCTTTGATTTTTGACCTCTTTTCCTAGTGTGAGGAGTTTTAGGTAACAAAATTATGGCTATTCCCCAATCTTCAATCATTGCTCTGTCCTTGATGTACACCAAGCTGCCCCCGTCAGCTTCTGACCTTACCTTCTGGGCGACTCCTCCAGGTAATGCAATTTCTTTTAATGAAGCGGTGCAGGCATTTTCTACCTCTAGTGCAGCCAAGGCAGCCTATCCGATGTTAGCGTCGCCTATCGTGCTGTCTCAGAATGCGGCCGCTCGTCGTGACTATGTCACCCAAGCTTTCCAAAATCTCTACGGGATTGCGGCGACTGCCATTAATGCGGAAGAATTAACCTACTGGGCTGATACCTATCTTCTGTCCTCCCCCCAGGCGATTTTTGATTTTCCGGTCGTTTTAAATCAGTTTTCTCCCGCCTCACGGCAACAGGCTTTGACGAACCGCGCTCAGGTAGCAGAAAACTTCGCGGTTGCCCTGGCGGCTACTGGCTCTTCCACTTTTACCTCAGCCCAGTACAGTAGTGGCTGGGGCATTGTGAATACAGTCACTGCCGATGCCGCTACCGTAACCGCCGCTAACGCACAAATTGCTCAATTTGTCGCTGGTGGTGGCGGCGGCGGTGGTCAAACCTTCGTCTTCACAACCGCACTTGATAACCTACCAGGTACGCCGGGCAACGATACCTTCAACGGAGACAACAGTGGCGGGCTTGCTCAGCAGACTGTTCAACTCGGCGATGTGGCCAACGGTGGTGATGGCACGGACACCTTTAATTACTTTGGTCCTACCGATAATGTTCTACCGCAACTCTCCAACATCGAGAATGTTAACTTGATTCAGGGGAGTGGTAATAATGCAGGTGGCACCAACACTGCAGCCTTTGATTTCTCAGCGGCAGCCGGCAAAGGTCTCAAGAGTGTAACCGTTGATACCCTCGTACTAGGTGCTGCCACTACGACCACGACCATTCAAGGAATTGGTGGGGTGGGGTTAACACTCAAAGGTAATTTTAACAACAACAATCTAACTGCTAATTTTGGCAATTCGGCAACGGAAGCCCAGATTGCGACCAACGCAGTGAACAAAGGTGGCACGCTTACTGTGCAAGGGAATAAACTCACTACCCTCAATTTTACCGCCACGGGATCCAGTACGTTCACTAAGCTCGTTACTACTCCCGTCGATGCAGGAGCGGTCAACACAATCAAAGTCTCTGGTGATGGCAAATCTTTGAGTTTTTCCGATAATGTTGCGGTGGCGAACTCCATCAAAACCATTGATGCGTCAGGCTTAACGGCGGGCGGACTGACCGTAGCATTTGGAACTGGGATTACCTCTTTCAAAGGTGGTAAAGGCGATGACATCGTTCGTTCTAATAACCTTACTACCACAACAGACTCTGCCGTTGATGCCGGAGAAGGCACAAAAGATCGACTGATTGTTAATACCACGGCCGATGTGAACACGACGGCCAGGGCGAATGTTTATGCTAACTTCGAGGTGTTACAATCTACCGATCAGACAGTGGATCTGGACTTGTTTGCCAAATCGCCTTTTGTCGCTCTCCGCTCTGCTGGTGCCTCGGTTTTCAACAACGTAACAGCCACTCAAGCTGGGGACGTGACGATCTTTGCTAATGCCACACCAACCTTTAATCTAAAAACAGCGACCGGAACTTCAGATACGCTCAATATTACCGTGAGCGATGGTCTAGAAGCCGTTAACAATCTTACCATTACGAACCCCACTGCTCCTAATGTTGAGATTCTCAAATTTACCACGACTGATAATACGATCGTAACCACTCTCCTTAATGCCCCGTCTGCCAGTACGATTACGGCAACGGGTGCGGGGACGTTTAATTTGACGACTGGTGCGCGAGAATTGGGAACCGGTTTCAGCATTGATGCGTCTGCGGTTACGGCTAACGTCACTATTGATGCCTCAGCAGGGAATGTGAACGGTGCAATTATCAAAGGGGCAAGCTCATCACCTGCGGCTGTCAACACATTATCTGGCTCTAATCAAAATGACGGTATCACGGGCGGTAGTGGCTCCGACTTGTTACGGGGTAATCGAGGACAAGATACGTTGACCGGTGGGGCGGGAGTTGATCAATTTATCTACGGTGGCGGTTTTGCCAATAATAAAGGCACTGCTAATGTTGACCGCATCGCAGACTTTGTTGCTGGTGTGGGTGGAGATCAATTCAAATTTGCAACCGGCGCAGACCAATTCCTCAATGGTCTTAACTTTACCGCTAATGCGACCGTCAACATCAACACGGCTCAGACCATTGCTACAGCCGCTAATATTGATGATGTCTTTGCTGGTATTACTGCGATTACCGCCTCTACTAATGCCACACTGCAAACGGTTTTAGTGACCGTTTCTGCTGGTCTTGCCGCTGGAACTTACCTCTATGCGAATAATGGTACTGGTGCGGTGAGCAATGCTGATGACTTCTTAGTCAACGTTTCGGGTATTACTGGAACTCTGAGTGTAACTCCTACCACAGGAAACTTTATCTTTGAGAATTTTGCCTAAATTCAGTCATAAAGAACCTTAATTAAACGCTCTTAATCTCGAAATAAGGGCGTTTTTTTTGGTTATTTAGAGCCGAAAGATAGTCAAGAATAAATGAGACTAAATCCGGTTCTTCGTTATTTGGTATGGTTCGATAGGGGAGCATAAATCGAATAAATCCTTATCTGGCAAAAGATTTAATTGATTAGTTCGCTCTAGATCGAAAACAGTTGACAAAAATCGCAGCAACCCCTGTCTCTATAGGGGTTTCATTCCTTATAACCCCGTCCATTGCATAAGACAAACCGAAGACCCCTAAATCCGGTTATTTGCATGAGTAGAAAACGGGTTTCTCGGAGAAACCTGTTTTCTGTGCGTTACTCAACGGATTTAGTATCAACCCTCGTAGTAGGGTTAATTCATGAATTAACCCTACCTTTGATCCCCCCTTCCCCCCTTGATAAGGGGGGTGTCGATCCCCCCTTCCCCCCTTGATAAGGGGGTGTCGATCCCCCCTTCCCCCCTTGATAAGGGGGGTGATAGCTTCAATTTCCTCGCGACTTTTCTGGGGGAAATCGCTTTAAGAGTTCCTGCTTGGAATACTGTAGGAGTAAAGGAGTAAATTCTTCTGGGGACAGTTGTAAAATCCGGCTGATAATAGCTTGCAGTGGTGGGTCTAACTCACCAAAACGGACTCGGAGCAGGTTTTCCACCACCCGACGTTCCCCCTCTTGCAGACCCCGTTCTAGACCTTGTTCTTCTCCTTCGGCCAGTGCCTCTTGTTGACACTCCCGCCGTTAAGCTGACGCTGTGACGGGGGATTCTTGATTCACAGAAACCCGCTTTTGGGTACAAGTACCAACGAGTCTTACAGTTTCTCCCCAAGCTTGAAATTCCGACTGTCCATCGGTATTTGTTGACAGTATCCTCATACCTTCTTCCCTTAAATTCTTGGCGGCGTTTTCATCTCTATCGTGATGACTCTCACATTCTGGACAAATCCATTCACGAATACTGAGAGTCAACAAATCATTTTTAAATCCACAGCAAGAACAGAGTTTTGTACTCGGATAAAACCTGTCAACTTCTACAAGTTTTCCTCCCTCTCTTTCTAGCTTGTAATCCAAGAAATTAAGCAACATCCCAAAACCAGCGTCATGTATTGATTTGGCTAATTTAGTCCTTGCTAACCCTTTAATATTCAGATTCTCGGCTACAACGATTTGGTTTTCATCGCATAACTTTCTGGAGAGTTTATGAAGAAAATCCTGTCTAGTATTTGCTATCTTTTCGTGAACCTTGGCTACCTCCTTAATGGCTTTTTGGCGATTATTAGACGCCTTGGCTTTACGAGACAATGCTTGTTGTCTCCGCTTTAAACGTTTAGCGTATTTTCTGGTAGGTTTGATTGGGTCAATCTTGTAGGTTGTTTCACCATCAAAAACCGTAACTAAAGAAGATAAACCTAGGTCTATCCCTGATATTTTTAGTTTTTCAATGGTTGTTGAGTCATCCATCTCAAACAAGATGGCAGCAAAATATTTATCTGTACTGGTTTTAGAAACAGTTACGGATTTAATCTTACCATTTATTACTTGAGAAATCTTAGCTTTTACAACCCCTAATTTAGGTAGCTTAATTCCCTTATTTCTAATTGAACAACTTTCAGGATAACGGATTGATTGTTTTTTGTGCTTACTTTTAAATTTAGGGAATTTTGTTCTTTTTGAGAAGAAGTTCTTAAAAGCAGATTCTAAGTTTTTCAATGATTGCTGCAAGGTGGCGGCAGTAGCCTCAGCTAACCATTCAAAATTAGGTTGTTTCTTGAGTTGGGTAAGGTCTTTTGCCATGTCACAGTAGGTCATTCCTTTACCAGTCTCTAGGTACTGATTGTTAGTTTTATTTAAGTAGTAATTCCAAACAAAACGAACGCAACCAAAGTTTTTATTTAAGGCCAGTTCTTGTTCTTTGTTTGGGTATATTCTCACTTTTAAAACATTTAACATCAGCCTGACCCCATCTGTGCTATCTTTTCAGTATAACACTTACAGATTAAATATGTCAAGCTCATACATACCTTGAGAATCAAGCCTTTCCTAATAAGGAAACGCTGTCGTATTAGTTTAGATTCTGATCGCAATTCATCTCCC
The DNA here is from genome assembly GCA_007095845.1 of Microcystis aeruginosa Ma_MB_S_20031200_S102. GTDB lineage: Bacteria > Cyanobacteriota > Cyanobacteriia > Cyanobacteriales > Microcystaceae > Microcystis > Microcystis aeruginosa_D. The sequence goes on along the minus strand of SFBI01000047.1, from coordinate 12,063 downwards.
GTTAATTTCTGGTATATTTTTGATTAAGGAGAAATTTAACGGGAGTCCTCTTGCTCCATTTAGATAGACTCTCGTTTGTTTTAAATCACTTAGTCCAAACATAGCTTCAATTTCCTCGCGACTTTTCTGGGGTAATTTGTAAATAATGATACTTTCGATTAGATTAATTAACTGCCGTTGACTGGACTGGTCGGTGATTTCTTCTCTGGTCCGCTCGATTAGGGTTTGACCTTCATCGATTTCAGGCTCTCTTGGATTTGGTGGGTAAAATGTATTCTAAGATACAGTCCTGCTGGCGAGGGAGTGGAAAGAACCACAGAGACACAGAGGACACAAAGATCGATCATAATGTAAGTTAAACTTATCACACAGAACCTAGAAGAGCCATCATCCTATGGCGATAATGACAAAATCATTTAGACAAAGACTGGCAGAGATTTTCGGGTTTGACCTGCGATCGCTGGCTTTATTTCGCATTGCCTTGGCGTTAGTGGTTTTAGTGGATTTATCGGTTCGTTTTAGCCAAGTAACTGCCCATTACAGCGAATTAGGAGTTTTACCCCTAGAAAGCTTGTCAAAAGTCTCGGCTAGTCCTTTTTACTGGTCTATTTTTGCTCTCAGTGACTCGGTGCTGGTGCAGAGTATCCTGTTTATTGTTGCTATAGCGATCGCATTATTGCTTTTAATTGGCTATCATACCCGTTTAGCCACGATCGCCACTTGGGTGCTAATCGTCTCTTTACATCATCGCAACCCACTGTTACTATTTGCCGCCGATGACGTAATCCGGGCAGTATTATTCTGGGCGATGTTTTTACCCCTCGGTGCTTGTTATTCCGTGGAAAGTGCCTTAAACACCAATCCTAACCCCCTACCCAAGCGCGTGGTTTCGGCAGCCACGGTGGCTTTGATGATACAAATTTGTTACATCTATATGTGGTCAGCGGCCTTTAAAACCAAAAGTGAGACTTGGTGGCCCGATGGTACGGCCGTTTATTACTCTCTTAGTTACGATCAGTACGGTACTGCTTTTGCTGGTTTCTTACTATCTTTACCGCAACAATTACTAAAAATCCTGACCTTTTCTGCGTTAATCTTTGAATGGGTGGGTCCACTGCTAATTTTTATTCCCTTTCGCAATAGTTTCTTTAAAATAGTCGCTATTCTCTCGTTTATTCTTTTACATATCGGTTTTGGTCTTAGTTTTCATCTGGGAATTTTCCCGTTTTTGAGTGTTACCCATTGGTTGCCGATTATACCTAGTCTTGTCTGGGATTGGGGACAAAAACGGATGATAACCCCAGAAAGAGAAGGTTTAAGGATTAATTATGATCGAGATTGTGGATTTTGCAAGAAAGTTGTTTATCTTCTCCGCACTTTTCTTATTTTACCCGGCACTCCCCTGTTAGTCGCTCAGGATAACCCCTCAATATACGAGGATATGGTGGCCCAAAATTCTTGGGTGGTGGAAGATTGGCAGGGAAAACGTCGGTTTAAATGGTCAGCATTGGTTTATGTTGTCAGTCTTTCGCCAATTTTCTGGTTTTTAGCCTCAATTTTGCGTTTACCGCCCCTCATGACCCTAGGAACGAGAATTTATGAGTGGATTGCCTCCCATCGTCGTTTTATGGGCAATTTCACCAAACCTCTCAAGTTTCGTCCCCTGACGATTAAATCCTCTTTACCCTTAAATATTTTGGTAATTTTCTTCTTCTTGTTGACCAGTATCTGGAATTTACGCAGTTTTGTCCGGCAATCGGTCGATAGGGGTGATTTAAATACACCTTTAGTTCAATCCCTCGATCGCTTGCTCACCCGTCGTACTTTTAATACAATTGATATTCTGGCAAGAGTTACCCGTTTAGACCAGTATTGGACTATTTTTGCCCCCGGTCCGCCTCGCGATGATGCTTGGTTTGTGGCAGTCAGTCAATTGGCCGATGGTTCCACGGTAGATATATTTAGAGAAGGACAGCCGGTAATTTGGGATAAACCCACGGAAAGCGATCGCAATCGTTTGTATAAAACCATGCAGTGGCGACAATATTTTATTAATCTTAATCGAGCTATTGGTCGGTCAGTTTATGGAGAGTTTGGTCAGTATCTCTGTCAAAACTGGAATCAGCAGCACGGTAGGGATCAACAGATTAAATCCCTGCAACTTTATATTATGCGAGAAAGGACTGTAGCCCCCGGAGAAAAACAAGGAATTGAAAAAGAACTACTCTGGCAGCAAAATTGTCTTTAATCAGTTATCAGTTATCAGTTATCAGTTATCAGTTATCAGTTATTAGTCAGATAAAAGTTATATGGCTCTCTTAATTGATTAGTTCGCTCTAGAGCAAAAACAATTGACAAAAATCGCTAAATGCCTTTCTCTATAAGGGTTCCATCCCTTATAACCCCCGTCCATTGCATAACACAAACCGAAGAGCCAGTTATATGGCTAACTAATGCAATAAAAGACAACTAAAAATGGACAACTGATAGATGATTACTGATTGCTTATTTTTCCCTTTCCAACTAACCTAACTATCGCTCAACTTTAAACATCGCTAGAACCGCTCTGGAGAGTAGCGAGGGATTTTTCAAAATTCATTCTCTGTTCAGCATTGCGGAGAAAGTAACCGCTCATCATTGCCGAGGCCAATAACCGGCCCAGATGTTCGCGACTGGTACTGATAGTGACACCGAAATGTTCAGAGGGAAGGTTGCCCAAAAGTCCGATAATGTTGCGTTCCATCACCTGGAAAACCTCTTGGGATTCTGGTTTCGAGAGTTGGGCAATTGTTTCGGGACTTAAGGTTTGGACATATTGCCACAAACTCTCAGAAAATTCACTATCGGTACCGAATAAATTGTGAGGGCGATCGTTTTCTCTATACACCTTTGATCTCCTGAACTCAATTTTTTTATAAACTATCCTTTTGGTTCTTCCAATTTAACAGTTTTTTGAGATAGTGGCAGTCGGTAGAACCGAACCTGAAGGGAATGGTCATCCCCAGCAGAAAATCCATAACTTAACACTGATGATAACCGATCGCTGTTCACTGATAACTTTTATTTACCCATACCTAAATGCTGGGCTTTTTGATAAACTTTACCCTCCGTCAGCAGCGACGGGGCAATCACCACTTCCACCTGTTGCATTTCCTTTAAGTTCTTAGCACCTAAAGTCCCCATACTGGTTTTCAGCGCCCCCAAGAGGTTATGAGTACCATCATCTAATTTTGCTGGTCCTACGAGGATTTCGGCAATAGTTCCCGTACTGCCCACACTAATCCGAGTTCCCCGGGGTAGAACTGGACTAGGTGTGGCCATACCCCAGTGAAAACCGCGGCCGGGGGCCTCCAAGGAGCGGGCAATGGGAGAACCAATCATCACCGCATCGGCGCCACAGGCGATACATTTGCAGATATCACCGCCGGTAATAATGCCGCCATCGGCAATAACGGGGACGTATTGACCGGTTTCTTGGAAAAAATCGTCCCTAGCGGCGGCACAATCGGCCACAGCAGTGGCCTGGGGAACTCCCACCCCTAAAACGCCGCGAGAAGTACAGGCAGCCCCGGGACCGATACCGACTAAAACCCCAGCTGCCCCGGTTTTCATCAGGTTAAGGGCGACTTCGTAGGTGACGCAGTTGCCCAAAACCACGGGAATGGGCATTTCTTGGCACAGTTGCACTAAATCGAGGGGGGTGATAGCTTCCGGGGATAAATGGGCAGTGGAAACAACCGTTGCTTGGACAAAGAGAATATCGGCCGCTGCTTGGGCAACAATAGCACCGTATTTGACGGCACCAGCAGGGGTGAGGCTAACTGCCGCAATACCGCCTTTTTCTTGAATTTCTTGGATACGAAGCTCGATTAGTTGCGGTTTAATCGGTTCTGCGTAGAGTTCCTGCATTAAACCCACGAATTCTGCTTTGCCGACCGCCGCAATGCGATCGAGAATCGGGTTAGGATCCTCGTAACGGGTTTGAATACCTTCGAGGTTTAGTACCCCTAGCGCCCCCAACTCGGAGAGGAGGACGGCCATTTTAGTATCCACCACCCCATCCATAGCGCTGGCGATAATCGGGATTTCCCGCTCGATATTGCCGAGAGACCAACGGGTATCGGCTAAACTAGGATCGAGGGTTCGCACTCCGGGTACAAGTGCGATTTCATCGATACCGTAAGCTCTACGGGCTGTTTTGCCCCGACCAATAATTGTATCCACGTTTCTATACTATTTCAGACCTATTTAGCCTAGACTAGCAAATTTCGCACCATCTCGAAAAGCTTTTCAGTATTATGGCAAACTAGGCCCTGGGAAAATAATCGCCGCAGTCGATCGCTTGTTCGGTGTTGGCGCTCCGGGGTTGTACACTACATTTGAGGCGATAATCGTTGGTAAAGTAGCGGCAGTGGGAGCAAGGGATGGAGTGCATCCGTCGGGCAACTTGCCAACTATCGCGCACGGCACTGGCTAAGGACCAGCAAACTAAAGCGATAATGGCAGCGGCGATTGAAAAACGTAAAATAATCCAGATTTCCATGGCGAGCGACTAAAATTACCTGATGTGGAGGGGAATCAACCGAGGCAATTGGCAGAGGTTTAGATACTGAACAGTTTACTGACATCCAGACTAACCGTTAGCAATCACCAGACTTTTAAGAACATTTTCGGTCATGGCCGCTATTTGATCCAATTGTTCCTGATGGCGTTTTGCCTGTTTTTTGGCTTCTACCTTGCGTTTCAGGGCTTCCCGGGCTAAATCATCGCGATTTCTGCTTAAAGCTTCGATCGCCACTCGATTCCATGTTTCTGCTTCTTGAAGGGCTTTTTTATACTGGGGTTGAATTTCATCCCAACTGACCTTAAGATTGCTTAAAGCCCCTTTTAACAGGGTTTGGGCATTGTTGGGGTCGGCTCCGATGAGGGATTTTTTCAGAGGTTCGTAGAGTCCCACCGCTTGTAAATGGGTAATAATCGGGATAAATTCTTCTATCTGTTGACTTTTGCTTATACCGGTTTTACACCAAGTGGCAAAATGTTCGCAGTTGTTAAAAAGAAGATTATATTTCTGCTCCCCCAGACGACTTAGCGCCCTTTCTACCACCACATCGGGGATAAAGGAAAATCCCACCTCTACATGGCGCACCACATAGATTTTACCGCCCCTAGCAAAGGTTTCTAGGGAAGTTCGTTCCACAATCTCGCTCGGTTTTCGGTAATGAATGACGCTACCATCACCGCAATCGATGCCATGATGGGCATAAACACCCTGAAGATTGAGCAATTCCCGATAGGCGTATATTTGATCCCCTCTAGCCATATTTTTTTAGTGATAAAGTAAACAAGGAGATTGTCTATTGACCCAGTTTTTCTAGTTATTACTCTTATATTTTAGAGATTATGGATGCTTTTAGTCCCTTTCCCCCTGACTGGACAGAGAATGCTGTTCACGCCTACAATTTTTGTTGTCCTTACTGTGGCGCCAAAGCTAAAGAAGCTCAGGCCGTTTGGATCAATCGCCGCGCACCCGTTTTAGGAGAAGATTCCCGTCGTAAATGGCAGGAATTCTATCATTGTCAATGCGATCGAGTTTGGTGGGCCTGGAGTAGTGATCGACCTGCCGAAAATAAGTAATTATCAATCGAGAATCGAAAATATGGCCGATGTCTATGTTTCTTGGGATGAATACCATCGTCTGATCGAAAAATTAGCAGTAAAAATCGATCGTTCTGGTTGGCAATTTGCTCAGATTGTCTGTTTAGCTAAGGGAGGATTGCGCGTCGGTGACATTCTCTGTCGTCTTTTTCGTCAACCCCTAGCCATTCTCTACGCTGCTTCCTACGGGGGGGAAAATCATCAAATTCGGGGAGAATTAACTATTTCCTCGAATTTAGCTATGATCGAAGATCAATTAAAGAGTCCCTTGTTGTTAGTGGATGATTTAGTCGATTCGGGAATCACCCTCCAAAAAACCTCGATTTTATTACAGGAAAAATACGGGATTACCAATATCAAAACCGCAGTGATCTGGTACAAAGCAGCATCAAGAATTAAACCTGACTATTATGTGGAATATTACCCCGATAATCCTTGGATTCATCAACCCTTCGAGCGTTACGAGTTAATTACACCCAAAGACCTCCTAGAGTAAATTCAGTTTAGTATCAGCTTAGAGAGTCTCCCTTTAAAAATCCCACCGAAGAAGATTGATATCTGAAATCGGCTGTCATTTGCATAAATACCGACAATCAGCAATTATTATTGATTCTTAGATTATTACAAATGTATCAGCAGCTGCCTGTAAGCATCCCACCGAAAAACTAATGCGCGGGGGGTTTGGGGGCGGCACTTCGACAGGCTCAGTGACCGCGCCACGACCCCAACGGGGGGTTTGGGGGGTAGAACCCCCCAAAAGCTTGGATTGAATGATAAAATCGAAAGTAAAGCCCGATTTTAGCCGAGAGTCTCTCCTTAAAAATCTCACCAAAGAAGATTGATAGCTGAAATCGGCAACGTCATCTATTCTCCGTAGGATTCAGCAGTAATTTTACCCCGAAAAACGATGTAATTATAAACTGTATAGGCTAGTAAAATTGGGATTAAAAAACCCACAAAAGTCAGCATAAACACCAAAGAACTAGGGGCGGCCGCCGCTTGATAAATTGTCACGGACGGGGGAATAATATCGGGAAAAATCAACAATCCCAAACCGATAAAAGAGAGCATAAACAGCAATACTGTCCACACCATCGGGGTGTTTTCTTCCTTTAGTTGCAAACTCCGCAGTAATAAACCCAGTAAGACCACAGCTAGAATCGGGATGAGGATAAAGATGTAAATTAGTCGAGGGTCAAATAAACGCTGACGGATGTGGTCAGAAAGCAGCGGTGTACTGATAGTGATAAAGATAGCACCGATAAAAGTGGTAATAGCGGCAATTTTTGCCGTTTTATAGTGAACTTCCTGTAAATTCCCCGTAGTTTTCAAAATTAGGTAAGTGGAACCCACTAAAACATAAGCTTGGATTAAAGTTAGAGACACTAGAATCGATCGCCATGTTAACCAATCAAAGGGTCCGCCGGCAAAATGGCCCAATTCATCCACTTTAATGCCCTCAAAAACCGCACCGAGGGCGAATCCTTGCCCCAACGCGGCCAAAAAACTGCCGAGTCCGAAGGCATAATTCCAGAACAACTTACGACGAGAATGTTCACGAAACTCGAAGGAAACAGCCCGAAATAACAGCCCCACCACCATAATCACTGCTGGCAGGTATAAAGCGTTTAAAATTGTCCCGTAAGCTAGGGGAAACGCCCCAAACAGGGAACCCCCCATCAAGACAATCCAAGTTTCGTTAGCATCCCAAACATTGCCCAAACTGGTCATTAAAATACTGCGACGCTTCTCGGAGGAGGAAGTCAGGGAAAGAATTCCCACTCCCAAGTCAAAACCATCGAGGAGGACGTAGAGAAACAGGAATAAACCCAGAATAAAAAACCAAATTTGCGGCAAAAAATACTGTAAAGGTTCCATAGTTCCTCCTATTGTTGCGTTTCCAGGGAACGAGAACTAACCTCCTGTGAGGTCACTTTTTCCTCTTGAGTCCCCGGCAGTGGTAAGTTAAGATTTGGTCCCTGACGGATAATAAGACTGCCGAAATAGAGAGCAGAAACCAAGAAAACGACATAAATCGCTGTAATTCCGATTAAAGAAGTTAAAATCTCGCCTGCGGGCAGTTTAGAAGCAGCATCCACCGTCCGGATTTGATTGTAAACTGTCCAGGGTTGACGACCGACACAACGGACAATCCAACCGGTTTCAACCGCAAGATAACCCAGAGGGGCTGCAAAAACCCAAGCGCGTAGTAACCATTTTTGACTGTCGATTTTTTCGTTAGATAATTGACCGCGCAGCCATTGCCCGACAGTTACAGCCATTAAAGACGCGAGAAAAAGACCGATAGCGACCATAATCCGGAAGGAATAATAGATTAGCCCCACCATGTGCGGTCTGTCTTCGTATTTCCACGTTTTTAAGCCGAGAACAGGTTCCGATAACTTGGGTTTTAATTCCAAAAGATAACCCAAAGCATTAGGAATCTTCACTTCCCAGCTATTGGTCTCCGCTTTATCCTTGGGTAAAGCAACCAAACTCCAACCGGCAGTTTCTCCCGCAGGAATGGTTTCCCATTGCGCTTCCATGGCGGCTAATTTAGCCGGTTGATAGTGATACACTTGTTCGGCACTAAGATGACCGACAAAAATTTGCAAGGGGGCGATAACAATCGCTAGAGTAAGAATAATTTTGAGAGAACGACTAAAAAAGCTAATGTGACGTTTATTGAGCAAATACCAAGCACTAATCCCACCAATGACGAATAAAGAAGTTTCCAGGGTAGCGAAAAACATATGCAGGAAACTATTAACCATGAAGGGATTGAGAATCGCTTGTAGGTAATCTTGAACGATAAATTTACCATCCACGAAGATGCCACCGGCGGGGGTTTGCAGCCAAGAATTAGCGGTTAAAATCCAGAAAGTGGAAAGATTAGCCCCAAAAGCGACGAGAATTGTCGCTAGGAAGTGAATTAACGGGGGAACTCGTCCCCAACCAAACAGCATAATTCCTAGAAAACTAGCCTCTAGCATAAAGGCCATAGTTCCCTCGAAACCGAGGATAGTTCCGAAAAAGTCCCCCACTGCTTCCGAAAAAGGCGCCCAATTCATACCAAACTGAAAAGCCATGGGTAAACCAGAAGCAACTCCAATGCCGAAATTGAGAATGTAGAGTTTTGACCAGAAGCGAGCGTGATGATAGTAGTCCGGATTGCGGGTTTTTAGCCATAATCCTTCGACAATGACTAGATAAATGCCCATACCAGTGGTTAACACCGGCCAAAGCATATGAAAAATAGCGGTGATGGCGAATTGTATCCGCGACAAAGCAACGGGATTGGCAAGTAAATCCATGATTATAATCTTTAAACGATCGTGAAGATATCATAAGCACCTATAATACTTAGCCAGTAATGCCCTGAAAAGGCAAGGTTAAATAGGAATTATATAGATTGTTTTTAGATTTATGCGATCGCTTTGGTGTTAGTCAATGACTTTAGTTAGTATTCTTGTATTATATTAGGGGGAAAACTCAGAAAAATTGCTAGAATATTAGCCTGATTAATTAATTTTCCCCTCGATCGAGTATGACTTTCTCCTCAGCCGCAGACTTTCAAGACGAATTTGATGTCATCGTCGTCGGGGCAGGCCATTCCGGCTGTGAAGCGGCCCTAGCTTGCGCCCGTCTCGGTTGTCGTACCCTTCTCCTCACCCTTAATCTCGATAAAATCGCTTGGCAACCCTGTAACCCCGCCGTCGGTGGTCCGGCTAAATCCCAATTAACCCACGAAGTGGATGCTTTAGGCGGCGAAATTGGCAAAATGGCCGACCGCACCTATCTGCAAAAACGGGTTCTTAATGCCTCTCGCGGACCGGCAGTCTGGGCCCTACGCGCCCAAACCGATAAACGGGAATACGCGGCGGTGATGAAAGGTATCGTCGAAACCCAAGCAAATCTCGTTATTCGGGAAGGCATGGCCACAGACCTGATTTTAGGGGTAAATGAGCAAGTTTTAGGGGTAGAAACCTATTTCGGCACTTGTTTCGCCGTTAAAGCCGTCATTTTAACCACTGGCACTTTTTTAGGCGGCAAAATCTGGATTGGCGGCAAATCCATGGCCGCCGGACGCGCGGGCGAATTTGCGGCGGTGGGTTTAACAGAAACCCTAAATCGCCTCGGATTCGAGACTGGTCGCCTAAAAACTGGCACTCCTGCCCGTGTGGATAAGCGTTCGGTGGATTACTCCCGCATGGAACCGCAACCGCCCGATGACGAGGTACGTTGGTTTAGTTTTGATCCGGAGGTGTGGATCGAACGAGAACAAATGAACTGTCATCTCACCCGCACTACGGCGGCCACTCATCAATTAATCAGAGATAATTTACATTTATCCCCCATTTATGGCGGTTTTATTGACTCCAAAGGGCCGCGTTATTGTCCCAGTATTGAGGATAAAATCGTTCGTTTTGCCGATAAAGAAAGTCATCAAATTTTTATTGAACCGGAAGGGCGCGATATTCCCGAACTTTATATCCAAGGCTTTTCAACGGGACTGCCGGAAAATGTTCAATTAGCAATGCTGCGGACTTTACCCGGTTTAGAAAACTGTGTAATGTTGCGGGCTGCCTATGCAGTGGAATACGATTATTTACCGGCAACTCAGTGTTATCCAACCCTGATGACGAAGAAGATTGAGGGGTTATTTTGTGCGGGACAAATTAACGGCACAACCGGTTATGAAGAAGCGGCAGCCCAGGGACTGGTGGCGGGTATTAATGCGGCGCGGTTTGCTTTAGGAAAAGAGTTAATTGTTTTTCCCCGAGAGGAAAGTTATCTAGGAACTTTGGTCGATGATTTGTGTACCAAAGATTTGCGCGAACCCTATCGAATGTTAACCAGTCGTTCTGAATATCGCTTAGTATTGCGATCGGATAATGCTGATCAAAGATTAACACCTTTAGGGCGAGAAATTGGTTTAATTAATGACCGGCGTTGGCAATTATTCCAAACGAAACAGACTAATATTATCGCTGAAAAAGAACGCCTACACGAAACGAGAATTAAAGAACGGGATCAGGTGGCAATTGCTATCGTTAAGGATACGGAACAAAAAATTAAAGGTTCTCTCTCTTTAGCGGATTTACTGCGTCGTCCTAGCTTGCATTATCTCGATCTCGATCGCTATGGTTTGGGTAATCCCGATTTAAATTTAGCCGAAAGAGAAGGGGTAGAAATTGAGATTAAATATTCTGGTTATTTGAAGCGACAACAAAATCAAATCGACCAAATTAGTCGCCACAGTAACCGTCATTTATCCCCCGACATTGACTACATGAAAATCGAAACTTTGTCAATGGAATCCCGGGAAAAATTAACAAAAATCAAACCCGCCACCATAGGTCAAGCCTCGCGAATTGGCGGAGTCAATCCTGCTGATATTAACGCTTTATTAGTGTATTTAGAAATGCGGCAGATGTCAGCAGTTAAAAGTTAGGAAATAATCCTGATTATCAGCGATCAAGAGTTGTTATCGGCTGCTTAATTAGCAGCCCCAATCAAAATAAATGGCGACCAAAAGAAAGGATGGGGGTACTTTTCGATCAGGCTTAATTTTGCCACTATCATCACGAAAATTGGAGGTACATTGCATGAGTCAACCTAAATTTCAAGCAATGAGTCAAAAAGAACTGCAAGATTATATGCTTTCTCACAGAGATGATCAACAAGCCTTCTATGCTTATATAGACAGATTAGATCAAGAAGGAAATTGGATTGAAATGCCCCCAGTAGATTCGGTTGAAGATTTAGAAAAATATCCTGAATTTACAGGACAATTTCGCCAAAAATCTCAATTACAAAAACAGCCTACAATATTGAGACTAAATCCAGTTATTGAAGACTGATTATTTACACAACCCCGTAGAAATGTTAGATTTTAGGGGTGGTGATAATTATCTATCCATCCCTCCCATTGATCGATCTAGGAGATAAGCAATGAAAATGAAAGTTATCGTTCACGAGGCGGAGGAAGGTGGCTTCTGGGGGGAAGTCCCCACGCTCCCCGGCTGTGCCACCCAAGCAGAAACTTTCGAGGAACTACTAGAGAATTTACACGAGGCGATCGAAGGTTGTCTATCCATAGATGTGGAATCCTTGCCGACCGATCCGAAAACTCGGATTCTAGAGATAGCGATATGAAATCGATTTCCGGGAAAAAGTTCGCCAAAGTTCGCCAAAATTTTAGAGCGTCACGGATGGGAATTATTGAGAATTCAAGGTAGCCATCACATTTACTGTATTACTGGACAGCAATTCTCATTTTGAAATAAATAGAGCATTAACCCCGATTTTGGCATGGGCAATATAGTACGAAGCAACTATTTTCTAGGAGAGGCGAACAATAAAAAAAACAATTGGCTGGACAAATTAAGTATAAATACTCAA
>SFBI01000046.1 GCA_007095845.1 Microcystis aeruginosa Ma_MB_S_20031200_S102 | reverse complement strand
CCGATTGTTCTCAACCGGAGCATCCGAGTAATAATAACTCGAATACTCGTTACTGTCAAAGTTGCGGCTCTGAGTTGTTGTTAAATGGTAAATATAGGGTAAGTCGGTTATTGAGTGATACGACCGGTTTTGGCATTGTTTATGAGGCTTTTGAGGGTTTTACAGCCAAAATACTCAAGGTATTACAAGAAAAATGGAATAATGAACCGAAAGCAGTGGAATTATTTAAACGGGAATATGACGTTTTATTAGAGTTGAGTCGTCAAAATGTGACGGGTGTTCCTCGAGCAGATGCCTATTTTCAATATTCCACAAGGGAAGGGAAAATATTACACTGTTTAGTTATGGAAAAAGTGGAGGGGATTAATTTAGAACAGTGGCTAAAGCAGTATGATAAGTTAAGTCAAAAACGAGCCTTAAAATGGCTAAGAGAAATTACTTTAATTCTCGATAAAACTCATCAACAGAATTGGCTGCATCGAGATATTAAACCCCCTAATATCATGCTGCGGAATAGTGGCGAGTTGGTGTTAATTGATTTTGGGACAGCAAGGGAGGAAACCCAAACCTATCATCAAAAGGTAAAAGGTCAACAGGTGACAGGTATTATCTCACGCGGATATACACCCAATGAACAACAACATGGCCAAGCAGTGATTCAATCAGATTTTCATGCTTTAGGACGAACTTTTGTGCATTTATTAACAGGAAAACATCCTTTAGAAATTTATGATGCAATTAATGATGTTTTAGCTTGGCGAGAAGAAACGGAAAATATTCACCCGTTATTGTTGGATTTTATTGACGAGTTAATGGGAAGATTACCCAGAAATAGACCAGCTAATACTAGGGTTATTTTACAACGTTTAGATGAGATTGAACGACAGTTAAAGTTACCTCCTATAACTCCTAATAGGCCATCTCCTCCACCAGCACCAAATCCGCAGCCTGTTGTAACGCAAAAACAATCGCCAGTTATTCCTAAGATTAATCCTTCTCCGCCGGTTTCACCTGTGGCTGTACCCAAAAAAACACCAGCACAACCGGTTAAAAATAATAAGCTGAGAAATAGAATAATAGCTCTTGGGGGAGTTTTGTTATTAGGGATAGGAATAACGCAAGTTTACGGTTATTTGAAATATAAACAGTTTCCTGCTAGTCCTCAATTATTAATATCCGATTTATCTAGTCTTCGCTTCTTAGAAAAAACCCTTACTGGTCATTCTGACAGTATTTTTTCAGTAGCATATAGTCCTGATGGCCGCTATTTAGCTAGTGGGAGTAATGGCAGAACTATCAAAATTTGGGAGGTGGCAACGGGAAAAGAATTGCGTACCCTTACTGGTCATTCTGACTCGGTTAACTCAATAGCATATAGTCCCGATGGCCGCTATTTAGCTAGTGGCAGTAGTGACAAAACTATCAAAATTTTGAAGGTAGCAGCCAGAAAAAAATTGCGTACCCTTACTGGTCATTCTAGCGGGGTTTTGTCAGTGGTATATAGTCCCGATGGTCGCTATTTAGCTAGTGGTAGTTGGGACAAAACTATCAAAATTTGGGAGGTAGCAACTGAAAGAGAATTGCGTACTCTTACTGGTCATTCTTACCGGGTTTATTCAGTAGCATATAGTCCCGATGGCCGCTATTTAGCTAGTGGTAGTTGGGACAATACTATCAAAATTTGGGAGGTGGCAACGGGAAAAGAACTGCGTATTCTTACTGGTCATTCTTACCGGGTTTATTCAGTAGCATATAGTCCCGATGGCCGCTATTTAGCTAGTGGTAGTGGGGACAAAACTATCAAAATTTGGGAGGTAAGTACCTAAGCAAAATTAATTACACATATCTAACCACCTCTTGCCTCTTGCCTATTGCCTTTTGCCTATCCTAACCAAGAAATTAATTTTGCACGACTACTTAGCAACGGGAAAACAATTGCGTACCCTTACTGGTCATTCTGACTTGGTTAGGTCAGTAGTATATAGTCCCGATGGACGCTATTTAGCTAGTGGGAGTGGTGACAATACTATCAAAATTTGGCGGGTGGGACAGTAAACTTGTGTTGGGGGTGACAGCAATAACTTTTGTCTATCAACAATGAGCGACACTTGCGGGAAACCCAACTGCTCTCTTATTTTTTATGTGATAACTTTAACTTATATAGGAGCGATCAATCTTTGTGTCCTTTGTGTCTTTGTGGTTCCTTTCACTCGCTCGCCAGCAAGACTGTATCTTAGAATACATTTTGCCCACCAAACCTAAGAGAGCCGTTTTTCGGGTTCCTTGTTTTTTGGTTCATGAATAATGCAGGTTAAATTAATCATGCCGCGGGGGTTTATTGGTCGCAGAACCCGCCGGAGCGACCTTCGAGGTGGGGGGGATACCCTTGAGGGAAATAAGCGTATTCATCACCGTTTTTGCTACCGGAGCGGCAACAGTGGAGCCAAAAGTATTCGCCCCCTTGGGTTCATCCACCACCACCAAAACCACATAACGGGGCGATTCGATCGGTAAAATTGCGACAAAGCTGGTAATTTTGGCGTTAGGTAGATAACCCCCCGTGGGACTAGCTTTTTGTGCGGTTCCAGTTTTGCCTCCGATGCGATAACCGGGGATTTGGGCCGCTACCCCTGTCCCCTTGCTGACGACGGTTTCCATCATTTCCACCACTTGCCGGGCTACGGTGGCAGAAAAGACTTTTTTGCTGGGATAATCGGGCTGCCAGTGCAAACGGCCGCGGTCGTCGGCTAATCCTTTGATCACATGGGGAGTCACCAACGTGCCACCATTGGCCAACGCACCGTGCAATTGTACTAATTTTAAGGGTGTTAGGGATAAACCTTGACCAAAGGAAGCGGTGGCCGATTCAATGGCATTATCCAGAAATTCTGGTTCGGGTTTGAGATATCCTGCCACTTCTCCGGGTAAATCTACACCAACCCTTTGATTTATGTCCAATCCTAATAAACTTTTATAGAAATCAACTCGCTTCATTTTTTGGGCAATTTGCACCATGGCCACGTTACTAGAGGTTTGCAGAACTCGGGCCATATCTAGCGCCCCATAACCCTGTTTAGAGGCATTTTTAATGGTCCAAGGACCGACAGTAATCGCCCCCGGATCATTGACTACTGTATTAGCTTTAATTGCCCCTGCTTCCATGGCCAGGGCGATAATAATTGGTTTAAAAGTTGACCCTGGTTCGTACTGATCGGCTACGGTCCAATTTTTAAATAGAGCTACATTGGCTTTGTAGTATTCATTGGGGTTAAAAGTTGGCTCACAAACTAGGGCTAAAAGAGAACCGTCAAGGGAGTCCATAACGATGACAGCCCCCCGTTTAGCATTAAATTTCTTCAGCTGTTCCCGTAGGGCAGTGCGAGCGGCTCTTTGTAGTTTTAAATCGAGAGTGACTTCTAACTGTAATTCATCAAATTGAAAGATACCATCGGGAACAAAAGCTGGTAAAATTCGCCCGTCTCCCATGCGTCTTGTATTGACAGAAAAGGGATCTCTTTCTAATAACTGACTGGAACCTCTTTCTAATCCTGCCTGACCACGATGTTCTTTATCTACATAGCCAATCACGTCGCCGGCCACATCGTCTTGGGGATAATAACGAGCGTATTTTTCCTCTAATTCTACACCGTCAAGAGATAATTGTTTTAAGCCCCTAGCCACGGATTCGGTTAATTGATTGGCTAAACGAATTCCTGTTTCTTTTTCTTTAAATCTTTGAATCAGTTGATTAGTAGGAATGTTTAATAAAGGAGCTAATTTATTAGCTACTTCTGCTGGGGGAATAGCAAACAGTTTTGGGTGTACATAAAGAGTATAAATCAAGCGATCGGTCGCCAAAACATTACCATTACTATCGACGATCGCCCGTCGGGGAATATAGGGTCTAATACTGGTGGTTTGCTGTTTTCTGGCTCTTTTTTGCAATTCCTGCACTTGTACTACCTGTAATTGGTACAATCGCCAAGCTAACCCCAAAATACCCATGACTAAAACCAACCATACCGCCACCAGTCGCCCATTACTCAAAGGCAATTTTTTTAACTGTTGCTGTTGTTTTTTGGCGTTTAAGTAGGACTTTCTGTCCCGAATACTGCCAGAGGGCGATCGAGTTTTTTTAGCTCTAAATCCTGGTCTTTTTGTGTCAGTCATGAGAAGTATATTTCAGTTATCAGTAAATAGTAAACAGTAATCAGTAAACAGTAATCAGTAAACAGTAATCAGTAAACAGTAATTACTGATCAGTAATCAGTAATCAGAGTAATCAGTAATCAGACAGTAGGAAACTTCTAAGTAGTCGTGCAAAATAAATTTCCTAGTGAAGAAAGGCAAAAGGCAAGGGGGGGTTAGATATGTGTAATTAATTTTGCTTAGGTACTTATTTAATACTGCACACTTAAAAACTCACATCTGATAACTTTTAACTTACTCACTGATAACTGATAACTGATAACTGTTAACTTACCCACTGATAAATGATAACTGATAACTGTTAATAAGCACTTCTGGGTCGAGAATTGACTGTAGATTGGGGTTGAGAAACGGGGGACGGTTTCAGGTTGGGAGCAGATTTACGCTGTAAAAAGATAGTTTGGAAAGGTTGGGGATGAGTTAATCCAGTTTCGGGTTTTTCTGCTTGTTGAGCTAGTTGATGTTTAAGGGTTTCATTGGTGGCCAAAAGATGACGTTCATGACGTTGCAGTGTTTCCAGTTTGCCAAATTCTTTGTCCCAAACCTTGGGAATATACACCGTCCAAGCATATATTCCCAGAGTCGAACCCAAGAGACAAAAAGTAATCACAGCTACTATTTTTTCTAGGAGGCAAAGGAAACGTAATTGACGCGAGGCTAATTGTTTTTGGGTCGGGGCCACGGGAACTCTCCCCACTGATTTAGTCGTCGGTTTGACTGTTGGGAGCGCCCGATTTACTGGTGACTGGGGACGAGGTTGACTCCCTTCACTTTTTTGGCAAGAAACGGAAACGGGAATATAGGACTTATGGGCAGCAGACATGATTTTCTCTCAATATTTCTAGCTGGTTGTCGTGGTCAAAAATTAAGTTTCTAAAATTAGGAGTCGGTCATCAGTAGTCAGTAGGAAATATTTAATTGATAACTGTTGCCTTTTTTCCTTTTTACTTTAAAATTACTGCTCTAGTTCTAGACGTAAACGATATAAGATAGTTTGTGGATGAACTTGAGCGAGAATTTGATTAATCACCGTACTCGGTCCGGATGCCCCCCAACTACAACCGCGTTCTAGATAGATTTTAGCGGCTTTCCCGATGATATAGGTTCCATAAGCGGCAATTGCTCCCTGTAGGAGAGCGGTGCTACCGTAGAGAGTTAAAGAGGTGGGATTTTCAAAAATACTCGCCGCAACAGCTGCCGTTTTGCCCAAACCAATAATCACAGTGCTGAGGATTTCCCCCACCAACAACCCCACACTGCTCAAAAGTAGAGTCCGCCAGAGTTGACCAGCTTGGTGACTGGTAATTGGCAGGCCGTACAAACGAGCTAAAGCTCGAACTAGAGTTAAATCGACGATTGAAGCCCCTAGGAGGTCTAAAATAGCGATCGGATTAGCCGCAATCGCTAAAGCCTTATATTTTGCGTATTGCCAGATAATTTCTTCCGCTTGACTATCCCGCAGTTCCAGGGTTTTTCTAGCGATATTTTCCTCCGCTTCTTGTCCTTGTACTAAAGCATTTAAGGCCAAAAGCGATCGCCCTTCCCGATTTAAAATCGTTAAGAGTTTATCTTGCAGCTCGTCAATTTGGGGGCGAGGGGTTTCCCACTCACTCACCACGCGCCCATCGGGGTATTCCACCCGGACAGGAATCGGTTGCGGTTCGGCGGCTACCATAACTATCTCATCGCTAGTTAACAAATCTTCTAACGTTTTTTCGGCCCGATTGGTTCCTAATCTCTGTAACTGCTGAAAAATCTGACAGCGATCAGCTTCTGGATAGAGATCAATCTTATTAAACACCAAAATGATCGGTTTTTTAGCCCGGCGCAATTCTGAGAGAGCCTCGTATTCAGTGCGGGTAATATCCCCCGCAACGATAAATAAAATCAAATCGGCACTTTTAGCGACTTCTCTGGCCATATTCGCCCGTGCTTCACCTTCAATCTCATCCAATCCGGGAGTATCGATTAATTCTATCTGGATTTTACCCGTGGCTGGCATCCAACGCACCGATCGCGGCCAGCGTGTCACCCCGTGTAGGGGTCCGGTTGCCAGGACTTTTTGACCGACTAAAGCGTTTACCACTGAGGATTTACCGCGACTTACTAACCCGAAGGCTGCCACCCGAATCACCGTTTCATCGAGTTTATCTAAGGCCGATTTGAGGGACTGCAAATCCTGTTTAACAGCGGCCTGAAGCTGGGGATCGGGGGGATAATTCCAATGGCGGCGAAAACTGGCATACCAAGTTAAGGCCTGTTGTAAACTAGCTTTAGCCTGATTGTAATGAGTTTCCTCGATCGATGGGGTCTTGGTCACGGTTGATTTTTTCAGTATTGAGGAACTTGCGTATTAATAGGTTAACGTCTAGGCGGTCGAAAGCAACTTGTTACTCTCACTCTCAACTATTATGGTAACTGAACTGACTTAAAAAATCAAATCAAGCTTAAAAGATGCGGCAAAAAAGCTGATAGGGTCGAAGAAAAGGGCTTTTATGGCGCAAGTAACTATAGACTATTTTAACTCTTCGCCCCATTGGGCTGAAACAGAATTGGGATGGTTTAGACAGGCAATAGCAAAGGGATTGAAAGATGTAGAAACTGGGATTATTTATGTTGATAACTATCGTGCTAGGGGGAGAAAAAACGGAGGAGCTGCTGCGAAATTTAGAGGCAGATATTAAGAGTTTAGTGGAGATGTACTCGCAAGCAGACCCTAAATTTTAATCAACTCTTGCCTTGAAAAAATCAGTACCACACCCCTAAGAGAGGCATTAAAAGAAGAAAAAGGTTATAGGGATGAACAATTGCCTTCTCGTCAAACCATAGGTTAAAAAAATACAAAAAATAAAACCGCTCAAAAAAATTCCAGAAAACGGATTTAGTATTATTTGTAGGATGGGTTAGCGATAGCATAACATGAGCAGGCGTTGGGTTTCATGCTTCAACCCATCCTAGGTTCTGATAATACCAGCGGTTTAGTGTCCAGTGAATTTGCTATAATTCCCCTTGACAATCAATATTTTATAGTAGCTTTTACCTTGAAAAGTCCCTTTTTGCCTTTAAAACAGATTGAAAGTCTATCTAAACTGGCTTTGATTGCTATACTCGCTTTTGATGCTTCTGTCTCTCTCGCTGGACAATTTCCCGATGGCAGAATATTTTTTGAGAGTTCTCCCACTCTGGTTAATTTCTCCGCTACTTTCCAATCCGTGCGTGCTTGGGGAGCAAAATACTATCTTACCATCGTTCTGCCGCCGTCTATCGGGGCGCCCTTGGGCAAAGTAACTATACAACAGCAGCCTAATATTCAAACTATTGCTTTTCTTGTTGATCAAACTTTTGCTTTTCTTGGCGATCGCAATCAGCGAGGCGAAAAATTAACCCTAAAATCTACCACTTTTGACCCCAATACTCAGACGATTACGGTCATTTTTGATCCTCCTGTCCCCCCTGGTAATACCGTTTCCATCGGTCTGAAACCAGTACGAAATCCTGATTATGGTGGTGTCTATCAGTTTGGAATCACTGCTTATCCCCCCGGGGACAATTCTCCCGGATTAGCTCTAGGAGTCGGACGTTTAACAATTTACGATGCTGGCGATCGCTGGTAGGCTGTTCTGCGTCTAAAAACAGTAATCAGTGAGCAGTAATCAGTGAGCAGTAAAAAGACAGTAGGAAACCTCTATTTAATACTGCACACTTAAAAACTCACATCTGATAACTGATAACTGATCAAGGAGAACTTCCCACCTCACCCTTGAGATGACTGCTCTAACTTTCCCGTCTGAGTTTTAGAAAAATTTAACTTTATTCAATCCATGAACATCTGTTCAGATGTTATACTAAAGTCAGTAAAGAACTTCAGAGGTAGTAACCATGATCGCTGTCACCACCATGAAATGTGCTTGTGGATCCTGTACGTGTCAAGTATCGATCGCCGATGCCATCAAAAAAAACGATCAATACTACTGTTGCCAAGCTTGTGCCAATGGTCACGTTAAAGAGAAAGGCTGTGGACACCCGGGCTGTGTTTGCGGTTAAATTTAGTTATTGGGGAGAAGGGGACAAGTATCGGGATTGAAGATTCGATCGATACCTCCCTTTCTCAACTTTCCCTTAATAACCGATCAGGAAAAAACATGGCCATAGAGAAAATAGCGCCGGTTTGTGGGGAATCCCATCACCAAGGGGCGAAATTCCAGCACTTGCAGGGATTAGAACTAGAAAAAGCCCAAAAAATGGCCGAATTTTTCAGCCTTTTGGGGGATGCCAACCGCCTCAGAATTCTGTCGCTTTTAGCCAAACAAGAATTATGTGTTTGTGACTTAGCCGACGACTTAGGGATGAGTGAATCGGCCGTATCGCACCAGTTAAGAACCCTAAGAGCCTTAAGATTAGTTAAATACCAAAAACAGGGACGGAGAGTCTTTTATCGTCTTGCCGATCATCATGTCCTTGACCTTTATTACGCGGTCTCAGAACATTTAGAAGAGCCAGCGGACGAGGACTAAAATAGTCCCAAAGCGGGTAAAACAAACTGTAAGAGCAGAGAACCAATCCCCTGCACCATTTGGTCTAATTGAGCGTTGCCACCACCTTGTTCTCGCGGTTTTAGGGCGATTTCCATGCCTTTAATAAAATTCTCTGCTGCTTCGTAACCGGGGGTGTTACCTTGCTGTTGAAAGAGAGTCGAAGCCATTTGAGCGTCCTGGGCCGCTAGAGCATTTTGTCCCAGACGATAGTGAGCCATGGCCCGGGCCAGATAAGCTGGAGCATATTCCGAGTTAATTGTCAAGGCCTTATTAAAATTTTCTATGGCGGCGCTGGTGCGTCCCTGTTTTCCTTCCACCATTCCTAGTCCGTAGAATAGTTCAGGAGTACCGGCACTACTGGGAATTCCCACCGCACCCTGCACGTAGGCAGTATCTAGTTTGGTGTTTTCGAGGTTAGCATTATTGAGATAAGCGCCTCTTAAATCCGCACCCGTCAAGATTGCCCCAGTTAAGTTCGCTCCAGTCAGATTAGCACCAAAAAGAGAGGCACTGGTTAAATTTGCACCACTCAGATCCGCTCCACTTAAATTAGCTTGACTAAGATTAGCACCGACGAGATTGGCCCCATTTAATTTTGCCCCAGTTAGATTCGATTGCACTAACCCCGAACCGCTCAGATCGCATTGGGGACATTGTCGGGAGGATAATAATTGCTGTAGGTGGTTTAAATCTTCCCCATAACCAACTAGGGACAAGTTCAGGGGAAGACTGAGGACGAGGGTTAGGGCGATCGATTTGTACATAGTTTCAAAATAACTCTATTGATTATCATTGATAATAACCATGCGATCGGGGCTAATCGCTGAACTAGATTCTGCTTGAGAAATCAGCCCTTGTCCACTAAAATAGAAGATTAGAGGCTCTTAAGGTCAGAAGAAGCGACAAAATCGAGATTTTTTGCCTTTTCAACAGCAGGTTTTTTAGAGGAATTTCCCTATTTCATAATGACTACTCTACACGGTAATTGGCTGATTGGTTCGCACGATAGTGTTTTTTTTCTTTGGGGTGAACAGTGGCAAGGGAAAGAATTAAGTGAAACCCAAGAAAATCATCCTTTTTGTCTAGAATCTGGGGCATTAGCCCAATTTATCCAGAAATTTTCTCCTCAGCTTAACCAGTATTCTCCAGAATCAATCAAGCTGAGTTTGCCGAGCTATTCTCCCCCTAGGAAAAAATATTTTTTACCGCTGTTGTCGGGGCAAATTCTCGAACCCACACCTAAATCCTTGTCTTGGCAGCCATGGCAGCTATCGGGATTAACTTTTTCTGCGGGGATGATAGTACAGTTATGGGAAAAATTACCCCTAGCTAAGGCTGAATTTATCGGCAATGATCTACGATTTTGGCTGTATTTACACCGTTGGAGTTTAGATTTATTAGCAAGGGGGAAATTTTTAGCAGGAATAAATCAGGGTGAAAGTTGCTGGTATCCGCTGCTAGATAGTACCATAGATCGCACTCGTTTAGCTAAGTTTATCCAAACCATCCCCCCTGTTTGTCTTGCCTATCAAGAAAATAGCGAACCACAAACAATTATTCTCGATTGCTTAAAAAATATTGTCGATGCTCGTTTGCGACAAAAAATAGATAGTACTGTTAATATTTCTCCCTCATTGATGGTGAAACCTTGGCTACAATCTTTAAGCAGTAATGATCATAACATTGCCTTAGAAGCCAAAAATCTACAACGTCTAGAAAATGCTTATAATAACTGGGTGTTTCCTATCCAAGAAAGTTTAGTTAATGGCAATAATCGCCAATTAATCGAGAATCAATACCGTGTTTGTTTATCTTTACAACCTCCCAGTTTAGGAACAGCGTGGAAACTCACCTATTATTTACAAGCGTTAGATGATCCCGAATTTCTCATTAGTGCTAAGTTGATTTGGTTAGAGGGAAAAGAAAGTTATCATAGTTATCAAAGAGTTGTCAATAATCCCCAGGAAATTCTCTTAAAAGGATTGGGATTAGCAGCGCGATTGTACGAACCGATTAGAATTAGTTTAGAGCAGAGACACCCAGAGGAATGTTCTCTTGATTCGATCGAAGTTTACCAGTTTATTCGCTCGATCGCTTGGCAATTGCAAGAGCAGGGATTAGGGGTAATTTTGCCAACGGGGTTAACTGCTGGTAGTAATAAACAAAGATTAGGAATTAAGATTGCTGCCAGTGTAACTCCCAAAAAAGGAGAAAGATTAAGTTTAACCAGTTTATTAAACTTTCAGCTTAAATTAGTGGTAGGGGAACAGGAAATATCAAAAAAAGATTTTGATAAGTTATTAGAGAAAAAATCGCCAGTGGTGGAAGTGGGGGGCAAATGGTTAATCCTACAACCTAGCGATGTTAAAGCAGCTCAGGGAATTTTAAATAATACCATCACTCCCCTGAATCTCTCGGTGGAAGATGCTCTGCGCTTGAGTTCAGGAGATAATAATCTAATTGCTAAACTGCCTGTAGTCAACTTCCAAGCGGAGGGAGCATTAAAGGAATTAATTGATAATTTAAATAATAATCAAGGGATTCAATTAATCAACCCACCGCGGGAATTTCGGGGAGAATTACGTCCCTATCAACTCAAGGGAGTTAGTTGGTTAGCTTTCCTAGAAAAGTGGGGTTTAGGTGCTTGTTTAGCCGATGATATGGGTTTAGGAAAAACCCCGCAATTAATCGCTTTTTTACTAGCATTAAAAGAAGAGGATATGTTAGTTAATCCCGTGTTAGTGGTTGCTCCCACTTCCGTGGTTAATAACTGGGAACATGAGTTAAGAAAATTTGCTCCTACCCTAGCGGTTTTTGTGCATCATGGCGAAAAAAGATTAAAAGGTCAAGCTTTTGCTCAAGCGGTAAAAAATCAATCGGTTGTTATTACCAGTTATCCTTTAATCTATCGTGATCTGTCCACCTTAGAAGCAGTACAATGGCAAGGTTTAGTTTTAGATGAGGCTCAAAATATTAAAAATTCTATGGCTAAACAATCCCAAGCAGTGCGAAAAATACCCGCAGGATTTCGGATTGCCTTAACGGGAACTCCCGTAGAAAATCGCCTGACAGAATTATGGTCAATTTTGGATTTTCTCAATCCCAATTTTTTAGGAACTCAAGCCTTTTTTCAGCGTCGGTTTGCCCTTCCCATTGAAAAATACGGCGATCAAGAATCCCTGCATAATTTGCGTTCCCTCGTCCGTCCTTTTATTTTAAGGAGATTAAAAACCGATAAAACTATTATTGAAGATTTACCAGAAAAACAGGAAATGAACGTCCTGTGTGGTTTATCAAAAGAACAGGGACAACTTTATCAACAATTAGTCGAGAAAACCCTCCAGAAAATTGAAGAAACCCAAGGGATTCAGAGACATGGATTAGTTTTAACCTTGCTAATGCAACTCAAACAAATTTGTAATCATCCCGCCCATTTTTTGAAAGAAAACAGTTTAGAAACCAGTCAAAGATCGGGAAAATTATTACGCTTAGAAGCTATGGTAGAGGAAGTGATAGCAGAAGGCGATCGAGCTTTAATTTTTACACAATTTGCCGAGTGGGGAAAACTCTTAAAAACCCATCTCCAGAAAAAATTAGCCGAGGAAATATTATTTCTCTCCGGTTCTACCAAAACAAAAGATCGGGTAGAAATGATCGAGCGCTTTCAAAATGATCCCCAGGGACCAAAGATTTTTATTCTCTCCCTGAAAGCAGGGGGAACAGGATTAAATTTAACCCGCGCTAATCACGTTTTTCATATCGATCGTTGGTGGAATCCGTCCGTAGAAAATCAGGCCACCGATCGCGCTTTTCGCATCGGACAAAAACGCAATGTTCAGGTACATAAATTCATCTGTACGGGAACCCTAGAGGAACGCATTAATGAGATGATCGAAAGCAAGAAACAATTAGCCGAACAAACCGTAGATGCCGGGGAAAATTGGTTAACCGAATTAGATACCGATCGCCTGCGAGATTTATTATTATTAGATCGATCGGCAATTATTGATGAAGAAGAAACTGATTAATCTGTCCGTGCATTTAAACTGCACCTTAATATATTTTAGTAGAAGGGATTATTTTGGTTAACGACCATTGTGTAAACTGACTAAACGAGCGATAAAAACGGCGGGATAGAGAACTCCAGTCATTCCTTCTAAATTGGCTAGAACTCTAGCGACTTTACTGGCAGGAACTATATCACCATAGCCCACCGTGGCCAAGGTAGTAAAGCTGAAATGAAGTAGATCCGCCTGGTTGACGGTTTTAGCGGCGGAGCCAAAGGAATCGGGGTCGAAAATCTGGACGATATTATAAGCGGCTGCCCAGAAAAATCCCAAGAGAAAATAGACACAAATTCCCCCTTTGATAATATCAGACGTGACTTGTTCGGCAGGAATTAATTCTAGTAAAATCGAGTACACACATAAACCAATAAAAGCTAGAAAAATTAACGTACTAGATAGCTCGAACCAACGGTTGAAATCGCTATAAATAGGGATAATCGTGCTGAATGCTCGCAGGAGGAGGGCAATCAAAAACAGACCGATATTAAATCTTAAAGCCAATTTACTTCGATCGATCTGATAAACAGCGATGATCAGAGAGAGGGAGAAAAAAAAGAAAATCAGCCAATCTCCCAGGGGTAGATATACTAAAAACGGGTAAATAATGTAGAGCGAGAGCAGATTTGCCAGCAGCCGATTGTATTTGTTTTCTGTGGCCTGTATCAATTGACGGAATTTCATAGCAGCGAACCTTTAACTGGCTTACACTAAATCTGGTTATTAAAAACTGATTATTTATTCCCCTTTGCCTTTTGCCTCTTGCATGAGTGCCTCTCCTCATAACTAGCCTGTACTCAACGGATTTAGTATTAACTATATACCAACTCTCGCTTTCAGTAATCTTCCCTCTATTCTAACTCTCCTTCTCTGACAAAATAGAGATTAGGGAGCGATTTTGAGCGGCTCTAGGCAAGATCAGCCCCTTGCTGCTGAAAAAATTTAACTTTTGATGGTATAATTCGCCTGGAAAGTCAAGATCGGCTCTCAAAGGGTAGCTATATGGTTCCAACTTCAGATCAAGCCAATGATTTCATTCAAAAAAATGCCCTGAGCAGTGGTGTCACCAACGCTGTTATCAATGGTGTGATTGGCTGGTTTATGTTTCGAGGAAAAGATACTCTACCGCTTACTGTGGATACCATATCAGGGCATGAAAAAACGGTCTTCTCCACGGGAGTGATGACCGCTTTTATACTTTCCCTCATCTTAGGGATGATTGCCTTTTTTACCTTCCGCCAAAAAGCCAAAGATTTCCACATCGCCTCCCCAGAACTTTTAGAGCGCCCTTTCTTCTTTTTTGGAGTTAGGACAGTCCTGTTTTATGCTCTGTTTGTCTTTGGTACAGTGGCCTTGGCTGCCCTATTCTTGCAAAAGTTTTTGGGGACGATTCTGGTAACACCTGTTATCGGCGCAATTATCTTAGGGATTATCGCCGGGATAGCCTCTTGGTTTATTAATGCGGCGGTGATGAAAGCCATCGGGCGGCCTGAGTAGATTTTGAGGTATAACCGAGTATCATTGAATATTATGGAGATTTTATGACCGTTTTGGACGCATTTAAGCTCGATGGACAAGTAGCGATTGTAACTGGGGCCGGTGCGGGCATTGGCCGGGGCATTGCCGAATTATTTGCCCAAGCAGGGGCAGCGGTGGTCGTCAGTGACCTCAAGGAAGACACCGCCGCCATTGTTGCTGATGGTATTAAGGAAAAGGGTGGAAGAGCGATCGCTGTCGCCTGTGATGTTACCAATGAACAGGCTCTAGAAAACCTGGTTAAGTCCACCCTGGATGCTTTTGGCAAAATCACCCTGCTGGTAAACAATGCCGGCGGTGGTGGGCCGAAACCCTTTGATATGCCCATGGATACTTTCATCTGGGCCTATAAAATCAATGTATTTTCGGCGTTTCATCTCTGTCAATTATGTGTCCCTTATATGGAAGCGGCGGGGGGAGGAGCGATTTTAAATATCTCCTCGATGTCGGCAGAGAACAAGAATATCAATATGGCCTCTTATAGCTCCTCTAAAGCCGCCGTTAGCCACCTCACCCGCAATATTGCTTTTGACCTCGGACCGAAAGGAATTCGGGTAAATGCGATCGCCCCCGGTGCGATCAAAACCGATGCCTTGGCTAAAGTGCTGACTCCGGATATTGAAAAAGTGATGCTCAAGCATACCCCCCTCGCCCGCTTAGGGGAACCCAGTGATATTGCCTACTCTGCCCTTTTCCTCTGTTCACCGGCGGCCAGTTGGGTGAGTGGGCAGATCCTCACCGTTAGCGGCGGCGGGGTTCAGGAATTGGACTAACAGTCTATTATCGATTTATTTAACCGTATTTAACGACAAAAAGGAGAGAATATGAGCAATTTTGATGCTTTTGCTGATTTTCGCATGGATGGTCATGTGGCCATTGTCACCGGCGGAGCCCAAAATATTGGGGAAGCCATCGCCAAAACCTTTTCCAGCGCGGGAGCCAAGGTCATGATTGCCGACCTGAATGGAGAGAAGGCCCAAGCAACAGCCGAGGCTATTCAAGCTGTCACAGGGAATCAAGTTCTAGGGATCGGCTGCAACGTCACTGTGGAGGAAGATATTCAACAATGTGTGGCCAAAACGGTGGCAGCTTTTGGCGGCATTTCTACCCTTGTTAACAATGTCGGTTGGGGTAAAGCTTACGACGACCCCCTAGAGGTTCCCATGGAGGAAATGATCGAAAGCTATAAACTCAATACCTTAGCGGCGACGCGGATGACTTCTGCTTGTCGTCCCTATTTGCTGAAAGCGGAAAATGCCACGATTACTAACTCCGGTTCGCTGGTGGGAGTTTTGCCAGCTTTTGACTTTATTGCCTATTCCGCCGCTAAAGCCGCCCTTAACCATCTGATGCTAGGTCTGGCTCACTATTTTGCTAAACAGGTCCGCGTCAATACCGTGCTGATTGGGACCGTGATCACCGAGGGTTATGCCGCTGCTGGTTTGGATGAAAAAGCCCAATATGCTCTAGCTCATCCCGACAACCTGACTGGACGCGCTGGTAAACCCCAAGATATTGCTAACGCTTTCCTCTGGTTAGCTTCGCCAGCTGGTTCTTGGGTAAGCGGTCAAACTTTACAAGTCTCCGGTGGTGGCAAACGCGTCCGTCTCAAACCCGAATAACGGCTCTCTTGCCCCTCCTTGACCTTTCTCTGCGATTTGTCGTTATGGTTTTTGCTGCTTTTGGATATCGTCGGGCTATCAGGCTAGTAACTTCTTTTTCAGTGTTAGCATTGTTTAATCTTGCCTCTGCCGGTCAAGGGCAGCTCTTGGCCGAAACGGCGATCGCTGAGAAGTCCACCCCGACAACCAACCCCTTAGAAAATGGGGCTAGTCTCGGGCCAGTCCTCCACCTTCCCCCGAACTCGGTCGCACAATTTAAGCAGCAGCAGCAGCCTGGAGCTAATCTCCCGACTGCACAAGTGAGCCGGGATGATGTCTCGCCAACGGAACCGGTAGAGTTACCATCCCCTGAATCGACAGCGTCGCCGCCAAAAGATCCCAATGCCAGGTTAAGGATTCCCCCCAATTTTGGCGAAGGGTTTCCCATTGAACGGGTGTTTATCTACGTTCGCAACCCCAGCAACGACCCGAAGCAAGATGAAGATGTCCGACGGCAACTGGCGAATAATTTTGGCATTCGGGCCGGGGGAAACTTTAGTCCCCTTTTGGCAGACCGGGGACTGAATCAGGTGCAGCGCTTGCCCTTTGTCGAGAGTGCCGAGTATCGTCTCTACCAGTCAAATCTGCCCGGTGTGGTCATTGTGGCGCTGCTGGTCAATTTGAAACCACAGGAGGTCTCCCAAGTCCCCGTCCCTAAACCGCCAAGGGGTATGGTGATCAGTGGCAAGTTACGCGATTTTCCTACCCTCTACGAGAGCGATCGCAGTTTAGTTAAATTGATCCTCAATGGGGGTGTGGGAGTCTTTAGTGATACTAATCCCTGGTTTGGCAACCCAGAAAATTTTGCCCCCAGTTCCTACCAACCGAAGGGAACAATTACTTGGGGAGAATTTTATCTAGAGCCTGGTTTAGCAGGTATTACCGGTCTGGGGAATTCTCCTGTGTATATCTATGGTGCCGCTTCCTATACGGTATCTGGGACAGTTCAACCGGACATTTTTCGTACAGACTCAAGGTTCTACGGTAATATTGAAAGGCTCTACGGCGGTTTTCTGGTGGCTAAAACGGGAAATCCTCTCGTTTTTAACCTATCGGCAGGACGGCAAATTTTCCAACTTAATCAAGGCTTTTTATTTTCTCAGTTTAGCGGTTCGGCTAATGCTCTAGATCGAGCCGCCAGCTATTCTAACCCCCGCACTGCCTACGAGATGACAGTGCTGTCTGATTTGCGCTGGGGGGATTTTCGTTTACAGGGGTTCTTTCTGGAGCCAGATGAGCTATCAGTGGCTGATAGCAATACACAATATTTGGGAATTAGCGCCCAGTATAACAATAATCAAGGGGTTGAGGCCGTTTTAACCTATGTGGGTGTACCTCAATCATCCCGGACTTATTTGCTGCCGGATGGTGAGCGGCTAACCCGTCAAGGGTTACAGGTGATTAATCCCCGATTGCAGTTATCGCCATTGTTTGGGGTACCCGGACTGTGGTTTCAAGGGGAATATGCCTACCAATTTAATGACCGGTATAGTATGTCGGCCCGGGGGGGTTATCTTTGGTTAGGCTACAGTGTTCAAAATATGCGCTGGCAGCCTAGCTTTAGCTACCGCTTTGCTGGTTTTAGTGGCGATAACCCCAAAACTGCTAGCTATGAACGTTTTGATCCCTTGCAAGCGAGTGGTTTAACTGACTGGTTACAGGGAATTAGTCTCGGCAAGGTTTATAACAACTCGAATAGTTTTTCTCATCGAGTCAATTTTACGGTGATGCCTACCAGTAACTTTGAGTTATCCCTAGATTACTACTACCGGTTTGCCGACACTTTGAATAATTTAGGGGGTAATCCCGCCCTCCAGACGCTGAAATCCTCTGATCTTGGCCATGAATTACTGTTAATCGGGCGATATTATCTGTCTCAAAATTTCTTGCTTCAGG
The DNA here is from genome assembly GCA_007095845.1 of Microcystis aeruginosa Ma_MB_S_20031200_S102. GTDB lineage: Bacteria > Cyanobacteriota > Cyanobacteriia > Cyanobacteriales > Microcystaceae > Microcystis > Microcystis aeruginosa_D. The sequence continues at coordinate 36,848 of SFBI01000046.1, read as the reverse complement.
GGGTTGGTTCGGTAGCGTTTCCGGGTAGTGCTATTCGTCTCGCTGCGGAGAATAATACTAGCCCTTGGGTTACTCTACAAGTGTCTCTGTTTATGTTTTTCTAACCCAAATTCCACACCCTAAGTGTTATGCTAAATCCAGTTATTAAAAACTGATTATTTATTACCCTTTGCCTTTAAAAACGTTGCCAAATAAGAATTTGAGACAATGACATTTGAGAGCATGAATAATTATGCAGGATTCCATCGAACCCTTGATGGGTTGATTATTTTCTGTATGGCTCAGGGCAGATTTGAACTGCCGACCTTGGGCTTATGAGTCCCCTGCTCTGACCAACTGAGCTACTAAGCCGTTGTTTACACAGTTATCAATCATAACACATAATCATCCAATTGCACAAGAGCAAAAAAGGGAAGATTTTTTCTTCCCTTTGCGGGTATCTTTAGCGTCTGCCCGGCAGGAAAGCGATGGGATTAACTGCGCCCTGGCCAGAGGGGTGAATCTCGAAATGTAGATGGGGACCGGTGCTAAAACCAGTGCTACCCATCTGGGCAATTGGCTCGCCTTGCTGAACAGTTTGGCCGCGACGCACCAACAGACGGCTGTTATGGGCATAGAGAGTGGTGCTACCATCGGGGTGACGCAGTTTCACCAGATTGCCATAACCACCCGAATTCCAACCAGAGGAGATTACTTCACCGGCAGCCGCCGCCACAACTGGTGTACCCACTGGACCAGCGATATCGATGCCGCGATGGGGTCTGCCCCAGCGCCAACCGAAACCGGAGGTTAAAACCCCCCTAGTGGGCCAGATAAAGCCGGTAAAAATGGGGGTGGGATTAGGTAAATACTCATCGGGATTGGTGAGGGGAGGAAGGGAAGGTTCTACAGTTTCGCCGACGGGAATTCGGAGGCGGTCATTATATTCTTCCACATTGGTAGGAGCCGAACCGATAATCTGTGGGGGGGTGCTTTGGTTAGAACGCGAACGAAGGGCTGTCCATTGGGGATTAGGGGTTATTTGCCGATCATTGAGAGTTTCTGCGGGGTTATCGACGGGAATAGCGATACTTTTCTGGGTTTCCGAAAGGTTAGTTTCCCGCAGATTAGCCACCTCTTGGCGCAATCTTTCCCGATAGCTGCTGGTGATATTTTCGGGGAATTCTTCTCCCCTTGTGGTGGCGGTTGCGGCCGGCAAATTTGGCCTAGTGCTGGGGTTAAAGGATAATTTCGAGCGATCGCCGACCAAGGGGGTAAGATTTTGATTAACTCTAGCGTTGGCAGAGCGGTCAGGAATCACTAGGGTTTGATTGACTTTAATCCGGTTGGGGTTGTCAATGCCGTTTTCCCTGGCTAATTCGGCGGGGGTGATGCCTAAAACACGAGCGATCGTATTTAAGGTATCCCCTGGCCGAACCCGATAAACTTGGTTTTCTGGGGGGATTATGACCTTAGGATTGGGAATCGCGGGAATTTCAGTAACAGGGGCCGGATTTCGTAGGGCAACGCTGGGAATTTCTGGTCTGCTGGTTAAGGGAGGATTAATGGGAATTGTCGCTATCTGACGATCGCTTTCAGGGGTGGGAACGGGAATCGGGATCACCTGGCCGTTTGGTCGGGGGGATTCTTCGGGAGCAATAACGGGAATCTCGACAGCAGTTGGCGAATTATCGGGAACGAGAGCGGTGGTTTCAGTGACGATTACCGTTTCGCCGGAATTGGAGTGATGGGGGGTTTCCTCGGTTTGTAAGGCGGCCAAACTCTCTTGGAGACGTTGACGGGTTTGACGCAGACTAGCAGAGGAACTATCCAACTGCTCAGGAGTTGCTGCCGGGGCTGCCGGGGGCAACTGCTCAGGAGTGGGAATTTTTAAGGTTTGTCCGATAATCAGATCGGATTGGGGAGAGAGATTATTGCTACTAGCGATCGCTGTGGGGGTGGTTTGATAGCTGTCGGCTAAACTCCACAGGGATTCTCCCGGTTTTACCTGATGCTCAACCACTGATGTGGCGATGAATTTGACGGTGGCCAGTGCTTGGGATTGGATTATTTGCGGTTCTTTTAGTTCTTTCCCCGTACCTTTTGCTTTTTGGGACAGGTCGATCACTTCCCATTCTAAGGGTACAGAATTCGCGGCCTGGGCTGATTCTGAGGTGGAGTTGAGAATGCTAGGTACTCCCAGAGAGAGTGCTAATCCCAGTAGAGCAACTGAGTAACGGACTCGGTTAGACTCAGGGGTGCAATTCTGTTCTGGGGTAGCGGATGTCATGGGGTTGTGGATAAAAGTCTCTTTCAAACAGACCTCCTGTGGTGTAAAGAGTTAGCTAGAACCAGCCGATTAAGCCGATGATTCTAGCTTTCAGCATTAGCCTTGAGGCTAGAGTAGAAGTTAGGCCACTTTTTTTTAGTCAAAATACCTAAAGGTTACTTTTAGGTGAGACTAACTTAGATTTTGAAATTGTGCAAGTCTCCCTCCGACTATTAGCATCGGGATCACGGCAAGTTGGTGACATTTTGAATGTCCAGATTGACGATGCTCTATCTCAGATGTTCCAAGCTGATCAGCATTTTTCGTCCTGCCAATTTCTGCCAGTTTTTTGATAGAAATTTTTTATCGGTTTTGCCGTTTACAAAGAAATTATTAATGATTCGATGTTCAACAGGAAACAAGAAGCAATGATGGCTATTCGGGGGTTAATTCCGGATAAGTAGAGTTTGCTGAATAAACCTAAAAACCTTGTTGGGTAAGATTTTTAGACTTTTTTTCCTCAAAAAGTGCCAATCATTGGGCTCTCTTATTTTTTGTATGATAAGTTTAACTTATATAGTAGTGATCGATCTCTGTGTCCTTTATGTCTCTGTGGTTTCTTGCACTCCCTCGCCAGCGGGACTGTATCTTAGAATACATTTTGCCCACCAAATCTAAGAGAGTCACCATTGGAGTGATTGGGGGTAAAATTCAGGTACTTTTTACCTGAATTTTAGGTAATTGACCCTCTCAAAATCGGTAAAACCCAACACCCTACACCCACGAAAAACTTTTTCAGCAGACCCTAAGTAGAGCTAATATAGCCGATTATGTTTTTTTATCTATTATCAGCAGCGATCATCGAGATTATCAAGTGCGATGCCGAGTGGAGCCGATATCTAGATAGATTAGACATCACCAGCACTGCGGCGGTGAAACTGGTAACTGAGGCAGCTCTGTTAGTGCCGTCGAAGGGGGGATTTCCCCAGAACCGATTGTGGTTCAGTGATAGGCCGGACAGTTTGTCATCTTGGTTCATGCTCTGTGTTGGGTGCATACCGAACCAGGTGTCCGTCGCTTTTGCTTACCTAGAGCCACAGCACAACATCGCCAAGATATCGCCGAAGTCACCCCAGACCTGTGGGACTATTATCAAGAACTGAAGGCTTATCAACAGCAGCCTACGACTGGAGAAAAATCTATCTTCTACTTAATTAGAACCACTTACTGAATAGAAGGTTTTTGCGTCATTTTTAACTAATGTAACAAGCAGATGACCTATCCCAAATTATGTGCTAGTCTGGCGAAAGATATTAGATTACTTAAACCTGCAGCAATTTTCTCGAATGTCAATAGCTAATTAATTACAGCCTTTCTTCTAAAAGTAAATTATAGACTAGTCCTTGCCAAATTAGGTATTTTAGACGCGAGAAAGAACCTCATGTATCTGGTAAACGCTGTATCCACAAGTGAGGAATAGGAAAATGTCCGGTGATAACAAAAACAATAGTTTAATCGTACAGATTATTAGTTCAGTTATTATAGCCCTTCTTGCTGGAGCGGCAGCCCCCTGGTGGTGGCAAGAAATTAAAGCTTTTTTTGCTGGTAAATCACCGGAACCATCACCAATACCAACCCCTACATATACGCCACAAAAAACCTTAATTAATATAGCTTATCGGGGAGATAATTTTGGATGTGTTCTGCCCATAGCTATCAACATTAGTGGTCAATCTTTTTATCCGCAAGGAAATTTTTCTTCTATAGATAATATTGACTTAGGACAACAAAGATATCAAATAACTGGACAAATTCATTGTCAAACTATCGGCAGCTGTCAAGTCTATGGGGAAGGGGTAATTAATGTAATACCAAATAATACCTACTATGTGATTTGGCAAAAGACAAGTATAAATCAATGTACTGCAAGTTTGCAATAACCTTGCTTGTTGCTAGGCAAAATATCAATATCTTCTTTTTCCTTTTTCTCTTGAAACTGATTCCTGACTCATACTGTATGAGCTAACGACTAAGGGTGATAATTGTTTCAAAATCCCTTTGAATAATAGTAAAATTTTTATCAGTTAGAAGCGGGACATGAACGAATAAAGACCTCGGATGATATTTTAAGACTTGAAAATATAATTCTTCGCAGACAAACTGACCAGCATTATCGCTGATATAACTATAGTTAAGCTTTTTAATTAAATCTAGCAAGGGAATTGGTGTTAATAACTTTTTTGTGCTACTCCTAGCCTGAGATTCTAAACTTAAACGATAACGACTTTCCGCCATACCACAACAAATAACTAAATCGGTTTTTGAGTCTTGAATAGCTTTGATAACTCGTTCACTAGCTCGATGGGTATTAACGGGAAGTTGACGCAAAAATAAAAGCTTTTTTGCATAATTATCCTGAATAGATACTAACAAATCATCGGAGGAATTACTCCAGTGATGGCATAACCAAGGCGCAAAAGAAGTTAAGAGAATTTTCAAGTTATCTCCTGAGGGTTAATTGGGATAATCAACAAAAAAGCGATCAAAGGGACAAAAATTGCTACACTAACTGACGTGACCTCAATTACAGACGAGATTTATACCCTATGCAACGCCGTAAATTTTTGCTTATTAGTAGCAGTTTAGGCGGTTTTAGCTTGGCAGCTTGCGCTGATCAAATTTTACAGCCTGTTACTTCTAAAAATCCCCCTGAGTTTGCTGTTAAACAAGCACAAAAGGCGAAAAAAGTCAAAATAATCGTGATTAGTGACCTTAATAGTCAATACGGTTCCACTACTTACGATCCCGAAATCGATCGAGCTATCCCCTTAATTATCAATAATAAACCCGATCTAGTCCTCTGTGGTGGCGACATGGTGGCAGGACAAAAAAGCAGCTTGACAGAGGCAGCAATTAACGCCATGTGGTCAGCCTTTGATCGCCATATCGCTGCGCCCCTGCGAGCTGCTAAAATACCTTTTGGTTTTACCATCGGTAATCATGACGCTTCTGGAGCTTTATCCGCAGGAAAATTTATCTATGCTAAAGAGAGAAAATTAGCCCTAGATTATTGGCAAAACCCCCAACATAATACAAGTTTAAATTTTATCGATAAAACCGGTTTTCCTTTTTATTATACTTTCACTCAAAATGGTATATTCTATCTAGTTTGGGATGCCTCAACTCATTTAATCTCTCGGGAACAACTAAATTGGGCAGCAAAAAACTTGAGTAGCTCCGACGCTAAAAATGCTAGAATGCGGCTAGTAATCGGTCATTTGCCCCTCTACGGTATTGCTGTGGGTAGAAATCGACCAGGGGATTATTTAGCCGATGCTGAGAAATTAAGAGCGTTTTTAGAGGGCCATCAGGTGCATACTTATATTAGTGGCCACGCTCACGCTTACTATCCGGGTAAACGGGGACAGTTACAATTATTACACGCAGGAGCTTTAGGCAGTGGACCGCGACGATTATTGAACAGTGAACAAGCACCCAGAAAAACCCTAACAATTGTCGATATTAATCCCAATCAACAGGAAACAGTTTACACCACCTACGACATGAAAACCCAAGAAGCGATCAATATTACCAGTTTACCTCCTTTGATTATGGCTCCTAACGGGCAAGTTTTACGTCGAGATATTCCATCGGTTAACTAGAAAGGAATCCCCATCATGGCCACTATCATCAGCACCGTTAATATGAAAGGAGGAGTAGGAAAAACTACCCTTACCGTCAACCTTGCCACCTGTTTAGCTAAATTTCAGCAAAAACGAGTCCTTGTCCTCGATTTAGATGCTCAAATCAGTGCGACTCTGAGCTTGATGTCTCCCCACGAATTTGCTCAACTGCGTCGTAAAAAACGTACTTTAAGCTATTTATTAGAAGCAATTATCAAACCCAATCCCTACAATAAATTAACTATTGATGATATTATTGTTCCTTCAGTCTGTGAAATTCAAGGCTTAGATATACTGCCGGGAGACATCGAACTGTATGATGAATATATCGTCTCAGAAACCTTGCACCACCAAGCAATTTTACAGGAAGATTTGGGCTTTGATCATGCTTGGAATAACCTAGAAAGAATCCTAATTCAAAAAATAATTGATCCCATTCAAGACCGTTATGATTATATTATCATGGATTGTGCGCCGGGGTATAATCTTTTGACTCGTAGTGGTCTATGTAGTAGTCATTTCTATTTACTACCTGCCCGTCCCGAACCTTTATCAATTGTCGGTATTCAGCTATTAGAAAGAAGAATAGTTAAACTGAAAGCTAGTCATCAAGAAAACGAACCGATTAACCCCAGTTTACTCGGTATAGTTTTTATTCTTTCTGGTGGTGGGTTACTTAGTCGCTACTATAATCAAGTCATGCGCCGGGTACAACAGGATTTTCAACCCCATCAAATTTTTGCTAATGCGATTCCTATGGATGTTAATGTAGCTAAAGCTGTGGATATGTTCGTGCCTGCGGTAGCAGCCATGCCCTCTTCTAGTGGTTCCAAGGCTTTTATGAAACTCACGGAAGAATTCTTGATGAAATCCAAAAAATAGGAGATAATTACTATGGTCATTGAGTGGTTAGAATTTCAAGTTAAACCCGAAGCTCGGGAAAAATTTATCCAAAAAGATGAAGAAATTTGGACAAAGTTTTTAACAAAACAACCAGGTTTTTTAGGTAAAGAAATTTGGATTAATCCCGCCATCGAAGAAGAATTAATTATCGTTGCCCATTGGCAAACGAAGGAACAGTGGAAAGCTGTTCCCCAAAATTTGCTGGACAAGACCGAAACCAAATTTTCCCTAGCTATGGGAAAAGATAATTATCAATTAATCAAAGTCAAGGAATTTCAAGTCAGAAAATTTCGAGAAAATTGTTAGAAAAGTTTAGTATCTATACAGACGGGATAAAAAATCAATTCATCTTTTTGTACCCTCTCAGTTTAGTCAGACTCGTCCTGATTTCAGACAATTTATCAAATTTTCAGTTCGAGAAACGAGCGAACGGTGAGTCAAAATGGTTGTGTTATACTAAATCCGTTGAGTACAGGCTAGTTATGAGGAGAGGCAAAAGGCAAAGGGGAATAAATAATCAGTTTTTAATAACCAGATTTAGTATTAAAACTGTTTGATAAATTTGTATTCAATCTTTAGCATACTGAACTCAGATAAGCCATAAGCCATAATTCATAATTCCCACTGATAACTCAGGAACTATGCAAACAATCTTTCAGCGCGTAGGCTACCTGTTGTTGTTCCTCGCGGCTTAAATCGGGGAACATAGGTAAAGATAACACTTTTTCACTGGCCAATTCAGCCACAGGTAAATCACCTTTTTTATAGCCTAAATACTGATAAACAGGCTGTAAATGTAGGGGAATCGGATAATAAACCATGGATAGGACATCTTTTTCCTGCAAAGCTGCCCGAATTTGGTCACGATTTTCCGTTAGGATTGTGTACTGATTCCAAACGTGCTTACCTCCGGCTAAAGCGGTAGGCAAAGTGATATTAGGCAAAGGTTGCAGTAATTCTCGATAACGTTGGGCAATCTCAATCCGTTGATTATTCCAAAAATCGAGATATTTTAGCTTAATTTGCAAAATAACCGCTTGAATGGCATCTAAGCGGCTATTTACCCCGATTACTTCGTGGAGATAACGCACCTTGCTCCCATGTTCTTTAACCATGCGAATTTGTGCCGCTAACTCGGGGTTATTGGTGGTAATTGCGCCACCATCGCCACAACCGCCTAAATTTTTGGTAGGAAAGAAGCTAAAACAGCCAATATCGCCAATACTCCCCACTTTCTGCCCATGCCATTCTGCTCCCGTTGCCTGAGCGCAATCCTCAATTACAAATAAATTATGGGAACGAGCGAAATTTACTACCTCAGACATATTGACAGATTGCCCAAAAAGGTGTACTGGGATAATCGCTTTCGTCTGGGGAGTAAGCGCTTTTTCCAACAGTGCCACATCGAGGTTAAAAGTATTAATATCGATATCGACAAAAACTGGCACTGCCCCGACTAAATTAATCGCTTCAGCGGTGGCAATAAACGAAAAAGTGGAGGTAATTACTTCATCCCCCGCTTGAATACCGAGGGCGCGCAGTGCCAGATAAAGGGCATCGGTTCCCGAATTACAGGCAACACAATCGCTAACACCATGATAGAGGGCAAATTGTCGTTCTAATTCGCTCACAGCTTCACCGCCAATATAGCGCCCAGAACGGAGAATTTCTAAAACGGCATGGTTAGCTTCTTCGCTGATGACTTGGTATTGACGGGATAAATCGACGGGGGGAATTTTACTCACGCGCTTTCACTCAAATTAGAGACTAATCGGGATTTGTTGGGGAAAAAAATGAATAATTAGTCAAAAATAATTATAAACTTGCTATTTATAGATGAAGTATCCTTTTAATTTGTTTCTTTTATTTTTATGGATGGATTAGTAGAACTCAATCTGGTGGATTTGGGTTGGGCTTTGGGGATGATGGGTATTTGTTTAGTCCTCTCCCGTTGGTCAAATTTAGCCCTAGAGGGACAATTATTATTGGCGACCGGTCGATCGATCCTGCAATTATTAGTGGTAGGCTACGTTATCGCCGTTATTTTTTCCCTGGATAATCCTCTAGCAGTGCTGGGTATCTTGGCAGTAATGATGACTATTGCGACTATTGTTGCTAAAAATCGCATTGATAGCCGAGATAAAGGCTTATTACCCCTAGTTTTTGGCTCTTTATTGATTAGTAGCTGTCTAACTTTAGGTTATGCGATCGCTTTAATTATTCAACCAGAACAATGGTACTCACCCCAATACTTAATTCCCTTGACGGGGATGGTGTTAGGGCAAGCGATGAATAGTGCCTCTTTAGCCGGAGAGAGATTAAGCAGTGCCATTAAAAGTCACCGTTTGGAAATCGAAACCCATCTTTGTTTGGGGGCAACTCCTCAACAGGCGATCGCATCTTACCAAAAAGAAGCGATTCGAGCTAGTTTAATCCCCACCCTTAATCAGATGATGGTGGTGGGTTTAGTCAGTTTACCCGGAATGTTCACCGGACAGGTATTGGCAGGAAGTGAACCTTTAAACGCCGCTTCCTACCAGATACTGATCCTGTTTATGATTGCCCTAGCTAACCTAATCACCGCTCAATTGGTGACAGAGGGAATCTATCGGCGCTTTTTTAGTGAGAATTTATCACTGCTCAGTTAACAGTGATCAGTTAGTCAGTTATCAGTTAGTCAGTTATCACTAACCACTCCTGACTCCTAACTAACGCCCACTGTTCACTGATTACTGTTTACTGATCACTGATTTAGCCTTTCCACTTGCTGGCAACGACTTCAGCGAGATCAACCACACGTTGAGAGTAACCCCATTCGTTATCGTACCAAGCGATAACTTTCACCATATCGCCACCCATCACCATCGTTAGACTAGCATCAATGATCGAGGAGGCATCAACACCGCGATAATCAGAGGAAACGAGGGGTAAATCATTGTATTCGAGAATTCCTTTCAAAGAATTTTCCGAAGCTTCTTTGAGGACTTCGTTTACCTGTTCCGCGATCGTGCTTTTTTCCACTTGCGCGACTAAATCCACCACAGAAACGTTAGGAGTGGGTACCCGCAGAGCGATACCGTTAAGTTTTCCTTTCATGTCGGGGATAACTAAGGCTACAGCTTTAGCGGCACCGGTGGAGGTGGGAACGATGTTAACGGCTGCCGCGCGAGCGCGACGCAGATCTCGGTGACTAGCATCCAGAATCCGCTGATCACCAGTGTAACTGTGGGTGGTGGTCATTGTCCCTTTGATGATGCCGAAGTTTTCGTGAATCACTTTGACGACAGGAGCAAGACAGTTGGTGGTACAACTGGCATTACTGATGACATTGTATTTATCATGTTCGTATTCGTGAGCGTTGACACCAACCACATAGGTTCCTACACCCGAACCTTTACCCGGTGCGGTAATGAGGACTTTTTTAGCTCCTGCGACAATATGCTTAGAAGCGCCCTCTTCATCGACGAAAACACCGGTAGCTTCGATCACTAAATCTACACCCCATTCTGCCCAGGGCAGATTGAGGGGATTGCGATCGGAATAACATTTAATGGTTTTACCGTTAACAATTAAAGAATTATCATCGGCATCGATATTAGCGTTCAGTTTGCCTAACATCGAATCATACTTGAGCAGGTGAGCGTTACTCCGGGGATCGGATGTATCATTGATCCCCACTACCTCCAAGCCACTATTAGTCCGTCCTAACCAACATCTTAGGAAATTACGTCCAATCCGTCCGAAACCATTGATCGCTACTCTAATCACTGCTGCTTGCCCTCTACCTTTTAGTGCAATACATAAAAAAATAATTAATGTTCCCAATCATACCTTAAAGGTTGAACTTTACGATCCCGATCGAAAATAATTTATTACATCACCATTTAGGAGTCGGGAGATAGGAGACAGGAGACTCCGAGACGGGAGAAAAATTTTTAATTCTGCGTCAAGGATTTTGCAAGGTGACTGGACAACATTTGGGAATTCTGCTCAAATGCCCCTATCATGAGGTTGACTTTACTACCGATCGAGTTTAAAACTTATATAATCGTGGGTTTGAGGAGTGAAAACAGTGAAAAAAGTTAATTTTAACGGCCAACCTTTCCATTTTATCGGTATTGGCGGCATTGGGATGTCAGCCCTCGCTTATATCTTAGCCAAGCGCAATTTACCTGTGTCTGGCTCCGATTTACGTCCTACTCATATCACCCAAAGGCTACAGGGAGCGGGAGCGCAGATTTTCCACCGTCAAGAGGCAAATAATTTAGCTTTATTTCATTCTCCTGGCCCTCAAAACAGTAGCCAAACGGTTCCGCAAGTAATCTGCTCCACGGCGATTAATGACCATAACAAGGAATATCGAGCGGCCAGAGACTTAGGATACCCAATTTTTCACCGTAGCGACGTTTTAGCGGCTTTAATCGCTGATTACGACAGTATCGCCGTTGCTGGAACCCACGGCAAAACCACCACTAGCAGCTTAATCGGTTACGTTTTGTTAGAAGCGGGATTAGACCCCACGATCATTGTTGGTGGTGAGGTGGACGCTTGGGAAGGTAACGCTCGTCTTGGTCAAGGTCGTTTTTTAGTAGCAGAGGCCGATGAGTCCGATGGTTCCCTAACCAAGCACGCCCCGAAAATCGGCATAATCACTAATATTGAGCTAGATCACCCCGATCATTACCAGAATTTAAGCGAAGTTATCGATACTTTCCGTGAATTTGCCGAGCAGTGCCAGATTTTAGTCGCTTGTTTAGATTGTGACACGATCGCCGAGCATTTCCGTCCGACAATTAGTTATAGTCTCGATCCCGAAAAGGGCGCCGATTACACCGTCAGCGAGATTATCTATGAACAGGGAATGATGAAAGCTTCCGTCTGGGAAAAAGGCAGTTATCTGGGACAAATGGAAGTGAAAATCCCAGGGCAACATAATATTAGTAATGCTTTGGCAGTGGTTGCCATCGGACGTTATCTCGGTTTAGAATTTGCTGTTATTGCCGATGCGATCGCTACTTTTGCTGGAGCAAAACGCCGTTTTGAACACAAGGGAGAAGCAAACGGCATTACTTTTATCGATGATTATGCCCACCATCCTAGCGAATTGTTGGCCACTTTAGCGGCGGCAAAATTAAAGGTAGAAGGCAAACAGTACCAACGTTCGATCGCTATTTTCCAACCCCATCGCTACAGTCGCACCACTACCTTTTTAGAGGAATTTGGCTCCGCTTTCAGTTCCGCCGATGTGGTAGTCTTAACGGATATTTATAGCGCCGGGGAAGTGAATATCAATCACGTCACTGGGCAGCAAGTGGCTGAACAAGTGAGAAAACACCATAAAAACGCCTACTATCACCCCGAATTGAGTTCTTTAGGTCAATTCCTGTTAGAAATTCTCCAACCCGGCGATTTAGCTCTGTTCCTCGGCGCTGGCAATCTCAATCAAGTTATCCCCGAAATGCTCTCTCTTTACTGCGAACAATTAGCGGTTAGAGTGTAGATTCAGTTATCAGTTATCAGTTATCAGTTATCAGTTATCAGTTATCAGATTTGAGTTTTTAAGTGAGCAGTATTAAATAGGGTTTGCTGAATAAATGTGAAATGTAGGCAAGGTAGGGGTTTTGTGGCTTTTCTTGCGAAACAGGTGTAAGATTTTGAGAGAATCGTCGTTCAAAACCTTGCGTCTTCATCGGCCCGCGTCCTGTAGGGGCGAAGCATTCGGGCAATAACCTATCGGTGAAACCGCAGATTTTCTATCCGAATGCTTCGCCCGTACTTTTTCAGCAGACCCTAAATAAGTAACATGATCGTTGGGTTTCATGCTTCAACCCAACCTACGTTCTGCTCCCCATCTCCCCAACCCCCAAGTTATAATTCATAATTCATAATTTATAATTTCCAACCCCTAAAACCCTATGATTAAATCCTCTGTTTCTCTAGCTGATTTCACTTCCTACCGGGTGGGGGGAAGAGCGCAATGGTATGCCGAACCAGTTAATCTAGAGGAATTAAGAGAAGTGTTCGCTTGGTGGCAATCGCAAGGGTTGCCCTTAACTGTTTTGGGGGCTGGTTCAAATTTACTAATCAGCGATCGGGGTTTACCCGGACTTGTTCTCAATACTCGCCATCTGCGATCGAGTTGTTTTGATGCCGAAACTGCTACGATTACAGCAGCGGCGGGGGAACCCCTGCCAAAAATAGCTTGGAGAGCGGCAAAACGGGGCTGGAGAGGCTTAGAATGGGCAGTGGGTATCCCCGGTACGGTGGGGGGTGCTGTGGTGATGAATGCGGGGGCGCATACCTCCTGTGTGGCGGATCGATTAGTGCGGGCGCTGGTATTAAATGCCGATGGTCAGTTAGAAACTTTAAGCAAAGAAGATTTAAATTATAGTTATCGCAGTTCTTCTCTGCAAGGGGATCAACGTTTAGTTATTGAAGCGACATTTCAGTTAGAAGCTACCGATAATAGCGAGGAAATAATGGCAATTACTACCCATAATTTACGCCATCGCAAAAGTACCCAACCCTATGATCGTCCTAGTTGTGGTAGTGTTTTCCGCAATCCTAAACCACAATATGCCGGGGCTTTAATTGAGGAAATGGGATTAAAAGGTTATCAAATTGGTGGGGCGCAAGTATCAGAATTACACGCTAATTTTATCCTGAATATTGGTTCAGCAAAAGCCTCGGATATTCTGCGTTTAATTCGTCATGTGCAGGAACAAGTGTTCGATCGCTGGTCCCTCTGGTTAGAACCAGAAGTGAAAGTTTTAGGGGAATTTGACGGGATTTAATTATTTTTCTCGATAACGGTTGAACTCAGCCACGATAGGCTGGAGTGCGACGGCAAATATTTTTATAATCCTCTAGCATGGTGCGTTCCCCAAAAATCTATTGGTGGAGCAGTAGGAGCCACATTAGGGAACGCACCCTACAGCGATGGCGTGCTGCTACGCAGTGCCTTCGGCATCGTACTGACAGTGGGAGCAGTGTAACGGTCTAGTTATGCCGTCTTCGCTTGTGAGGTTAACTTAAGCAGTTCATTAAGCTTATTTTTTAAGTTTTGGGATGCCATAAGCGGATTGTAAACTTCTCCTGCGTAGGGTTGCCAAACATAACTAGAACTAAAGGGGCGCAATACTGGCAATATTCCTAGCTCTTGTTCGAGTGGTTTTGCTAAAACCAGTCCTGGGATAGATAAGTTAGATGATTCTTCGATAAGCTCGCTGTAAGTTCTAAATTCATCGACTTCAACACCAACCAGTGCATAACGGAATGGGGGAGCAAATCGTAGGGACTGATATAGTAAGATACCTAACTCTGTCATTGAATATGCACTTTCAGGGCTGTCTATTCCCACTTCGCTAAGATTACTTGGTGAAACACGACACCACCAATTTTCTTCTATGTCTTGGAATATATCTGTGTGACACTGGCAATGGCGACCAGTTGACAGCAACCATGATACTCCCTCAAAATGCTGAGCAAATTTATGGGCGTTGCTCTCATCCGAACCACATTCTGCCGATAGACTAAATATCCATGCCATTTTGATAGCCTCCCATTGTGTGTATGCCACTAATCAACCTTTTCCCAATATTTTTGGGTGTTTGCCAATGCTGCCTCGTATTTTTCTAGAGCCATTGTAACTCTTGGCATGATGCTAACGTGAGTTGGGCTATCTTGGACAGCCTGTAAATCCCCTGTGATATGGCTATCGTCAATTTGCCATAAAGGGTCTTTGCCAGTTCCACCAAAACTGGCAGGTTTGCGAAATGCTGGTAAACCTTCAATGGATAGGGCAACAGACATTCCCTTTGTGTCCCTAATGGCAACCGTTACAAGAGCGCCATGGAACTTACGCTGTGGCTCTGGTAACAAATAGCTTTGTTCATCTAGGCAACCTACTGGCATTTGCTGAATGTTTATATCGATATTAGGTCTAACCCCTAATAATCTGGCACTACGACCAATTTTGGGTCTGTCGTTTTGCTCTGCCATGCCACGATAGTAGAGTTTCGCCATCACCCACTACTTGTATTTTACCTTTAGCTTCATTGTACCTGAAGCACCAACAATAAACTCAATTGGGACACCATCAACGTCTGAAGATAGACCAACACCAGCTTTCTGAGACATTGTAATCTTCAACACCATTTTCTTTTCCTGCTCGAATAATGTTGATCGCTACTTTTCTTTGTTCTGCAATCTCTTTTTCGTTAGCACCTGATGTAAGAAGGGAAATACCGTCCAAAACAAGTGCTACTGGAAGCGCCAAAGGCACCATTGCAAGCTAACTATTCTGCGACAAGAAGGTAAGCGCTTTAAGCCGTTTTTCTGGCGTTGTGATGTCAAACTCGTTGGATTCACTTATACTCGTTGGCTGGGTTCTATATAGCTATCGATTAACGAAGTGTTGGAATACAAACACAGATTCAAGCATCTAACAGATAAGCCTGATGTACAGACCTAACCCAGAGCGGCATAACGTTCTAGTTAGACGACACTTACTTTGCGGATTTCTACGCTGCCTTCTTCAAATACTTGAACTGTGAGTTGATAGCCTTCCATTAATGACATTCCAACTAGAGGTTCGGAATCAGCTTCATCAATTGGTATGGTTAAATAATCTCCGTCCCAAATTACGACGGCTTCATAGACATTAAAAACGCATTCGCTACCATCACCAAGAATAGCGCGTCCTCGTCTTTTCCATTTCAGGTTTAGCTGATCGATTAGGTCTGGTGGCAATGAAAGCCAACCATTAAAACCTGTATCAACGATCGCATCTTGCGCGTAAATATTTCCTTCAGAGTCACAAGATCGAAAGTGAAATAATCGCCTCAAAATCCGCGTTAACGATTCCTGCGATCATACTAATCTCTTTGTACGTCCACCAAATCGGCGAACATAGCGAGAACAGACTCGAACAATCCAGATTTGAGCATCTGGGTGACGGGCTTCGAGTCTATTGCAAGCAGGTATTTCACGCGCATCAATTTCAAAGTCGCCAGTTTCAAGGTCAATTGCTACAATTTTGCCCTGATTACCCAATTCGACTTGTGGACGTATTTGAGTTTGATAAATCAGATCGCCACGTTGGGCAAATTCTTCTTTGCTATAGCGGGGTTGATGGATTGTCATTGGCTTGACCCTGTGGCAACTTTTGCCCTCTATTTTAACCTAAACATCGGGAATCGGCTCTCTTGGGTTTGGTGGGTAAAATGTATTCTAAGATACATTCCTCCTAGCGAGGGGGTGGAACGAACCACAAAGACACAAAGGACACAAAGATTTATCGATCATATTGTAAGTTAAACTTATCACACACAACCTAGAAGAGCCTGGAATCTTCGCTAACATTCCCCAACTGGTCCCACAAGAGCGGCATCGCACTTAAACCCACAGCTTTAATCAATGGGCATGGTGCGTTCCCCAAAATTGATCGCTGGATCAGTGGGACTTGCATTAGGGAACGCACCCTACAAGATCAGCGATCGCACTTGGGCGTCAGCGGTGGCAAGTATTTTCGAGTCACCGTCAGAGTATTGAGGCCATCCGCTGCACGCCCTGGTTAGCCCTTGAACTGAGAGATAATTTCTTCTCGTTCAAGAACTCTTCTGATTTCTTCAAATGCCGCAGATAGTCTCCCATGGGGAAAGCGAATCTGCCCAAGACCAGTAATATTTGAAAATTCATTACATCCATCCTCCAATAAAATAATTGCTTTCTTCGCTCCTAGACGACCTTGAAATAAACCGACTTCATGTATTACGTTTTCACGAGCATGATAAGTGTTGTTTACATGCTCATCTTCACCAGTCATGATTAGAAAAGCAAACGAGGATGAATCTAACATTGTTTGTAGCCTTTCGGTCGTGCTTATCCCTGCTGTTGGTTCTCGATTAAATTCATCACACTCCAAATTTAACCTTTCGCTAAGAAATTCTTTGAGTTCACGCCAGAGTGGAGAACGACCATGACCAATGAAAATCTTGCTTCCTTGCTGAATCATTTCAATTTTCTCAAACTTGAAATCATCAAATTTACCAGACAAAGCTTCATAAAAAAGCTTTGCAGCTTTTTCAGGATCTAAGGAAATTCTATATATCTCGCTACCTTTTCGCCGTGATTCAACTTTGATATTATGAATATTTAGTAACGTCTCTATCGTTCGCAGTAACCGCTCTTGCTCCTCAATTGAAAGATTGTCAATATCAAAGGTAAGTTCAATTGTTTTCTTTTGAGTTGATCCCTCTGATTCAATAAGGAAAGCTTCATCAGGCACTACTGGGGAACCAAGAAGTTTCCATACTTGCTCTAGAGAACGATTCGGATTATCAAAATCCCAATGCAGAAACCTGAATTGAGAAATATCAGACGGAATTTTAGTTCCCGAAATTTTATCAATAATTATAGGAAGAACAATATGCCTATCTCGTGAGAGTCCTAAGAAAAGACCTAGCTCAAAGAAAGTATTTTGCCGTGTCTCTGGCTTTTCGCCAATTAGAACAACTAAGGCGCGGCTAGCATATATTCCTCTTTCAATGGCGACTCGAATACTTTCCCCTGGACGAATTACATCTTCATCCAAAAAAATCTTGTAGCCTGCATCACGTAGGACTTGAGCAATTCTCATAGCCTTATTTTTATCTCGATGGCTATAAGAGAGAAATATGTCATAGCGATAATCAGCCATTATTACTTGTTATAGAAAATTGGAAGGCTAACTATTGATTATACGGAAATTTTCCGTATAACACTCTTGAAAGTAATGATATGAGTCAACTTTCGGTATATCACCCTATTTAGGCGCAATCGCCCGAACTTTTTCCCATATCACGCCCAAAAGCGTGTTAGCCAGATTAGTAGGAGCCACATTAGGGAACGCACCCCACGGCGATGGCGACCACACTAATTATATACTAGACGGATTTTTTCCATACAATACCCCAAATACAGATTTTCTGGCTCTTCGTTACTTGTTATGGTTCGATATGGTGGCATAAATAAACTAAATCCTTATCTGGCAAGAGATTTAATTGATTAGTTCGCTCTAGATCAAAAACAATTGACAAAAATCGCCAAACGTCTTTCTCTATAAGGATTCCATCCCTTATAACCCCCGTACATTGCATAACACAAACCGAAGAACCCATTTGTCGCCGTGCCTAAGATTTTCTTATCTAGTACAGGCCCGCTATTATAGCACGATCGATTTAACTTGACTAGGAATGGACAAAGGCAAATAATCAATTAATCGATCGAGATCAAGACTCAATGTCTGATAACTTGTTATTGGTGGGGTAGGGAATCACCTAAGTCACCCTGTTGAACTATTGATTGTCATTAAAAATGTTTAAGCGATCGCTTTTCTTGCCCCTGTTAATTTTATCCCTTAGTTGTACGCTGCTTTTTAGTGCTTGTCATCAACAAACAGCTAATAATCCCCCGGTAACGACCAATAGTAACACAGAAACTTTAAAACTTTTATATTGGCAAGCACCGACGATTTTAAATCCCCATCTCTCCACGGGATTTAAAGACTCAGAAGCGAGTCGCATTACCTTAGAACCTTTGGCTAGTTTTAATGAAAAAGGGGAATTAGTTCCTTTTTTAGCGGCAGAAATTCCTACTATTGAAAATGGGGGAGTTGCCCAGGATGGTAAATCGGTGACATGGAAGCTAAAAAAAGATATTAAATGGTCGGATGGTACTCCTTTTACTGCCAAAGATGTCATCGCTACCTATAATTTTATTACCAATCCGAAAACTGGTTCTACTAGCGCTGGCAATTATGAAATAGTTAAAAGTGTGGAAGCGATCGATCCCCATACAGTTAAAATAACTTTTAAGCAAGTTAATCCCGCTTGGTCATTAGTTTTTGTGGGAACAGAAGGGATGATTTTACCCGCTCATCTCTATGAAAAGTATAGCAATGAAACGGCACGTCAAGCCCCCGCTAATTTATTACCGGTGGGAACTGGACCCTATAAAGTGGTAGAATTTAAACCGGGAGATACGGCGGTTTATGAACCAAATTCTTTTTTTCCAGAAGCGGATAAATTAGGTTTTCAAAGAATAGAATTAAAAGGAGGAGGTGATGCAACTTCTGCGGCACGAGCGGTTTTACAGACACAGGAGGCGGATTATGCCTATAATTTGCAAGTAGAGGCCAAGGTTTTAAGTGATTTAGAAAAAGCGGGTCAAGGTCAGTTAATATCTAGTTTCGGTTCTTTGATTGAAAGAGTTTTATTTAATCTGAGTGATCCTAATCAAGTTACTGCTGAAGGTGAGAGGTCTAGTATTAAGTTTCCCCATCCTTTTTTGAGTGATGTGAAAGTAAGAGAAGCTTTATCTTTAGCCGTTGACAGAGATACTATTGCCACGCAACTTTATGGTATTACTGGGAAAACAACTCCTAATTTTATTGTGATGCCATCGGAATATAATTCCCCCAATACTAGCTATGAATTTAATCTAGAAAAGGCTAAGAAATTACTAGATGATGCGGGATGGAAAGATAGTAATGGTGATGGCACTAGGGATAAAAATGGGGTAGAAATGAAATTAGTTTTTCAAACTACCGTCAATCCTCTTCGTCAGAAAACCCAAGAAATTATCAAACAAAGTTTACAAGCGATCGGGGTAGGAGTAGAATTAAAAACTGTTGATGCCAGTATTTTCTTTTCTAGCGATCCTGCTAACGATGACACGGTAGAAAAGTTTTATGCTGACCTACAAATGTACACTACAGGTAATAATAGTCCCGATCCAAAAGCCTATTTTAAAACCTTTACTTGTAGCGAAATTCCCCAAAAAGCTGATGGTTGGTCTGGGGATAATTATGCTCGTTATTGTAATCCTGAATACGATAAATTATGGCAAGCTTTTAGTCAAGAATTAAACCCAGAAAAACGGCGAGAAATAGCAATTAAAATGAATGATATGTTAATTAATGATTTTGTGATTATTCCCCTGGTTCATCGTGCCGATGTGGTGGCAATTAGTAATAGTTTGTCGGGGTTTGAATTAACTCCCTGGGATAGAAATACTTGGAACATCAAAGACTGGAAGCGTAGTAAATAAATGCTGAAATATTTTCTGAGAAGATTATTATTTTCGATTCCCACTCTTTTAGCCATTAGTATGGTGGTTTTTGGCATTTTGGCCCTAGCACCGGGGGATCCGATGGGAGAATTTGCCGCTAATCCCGCTATTACGGAAGCGGTGCGAGAAAATATTCGCAAAAGTCTCGGATTAGATCAACCTCTTCCCGTGCGTTATGTCAAGTGGTTGTTAGCATTTCTTCAAGGAGATATGGGCTATTCTTTCACCAGTCGCAGCCCGGTTTTTACCCTAATTTGGCAGCGTTTACCCACAACTCTCTGGATTGTCGGTAGTGCCTATATATTCGGGGTTTTAATCGCTTTTCCTTTGGGTATAATTTCAGCAGTCAAGCGCTATTCTTGGTTAGACAAAATTATCTCTACTTTTTCGATGCTTGGCTTTTCTTTACCCACCTTTGTGACGGGATTGTTATTAATTATTATCTTTAGTGTGCAGTTAAACTGGCTACCATCTTTTTATAACAGTACCCTAAAAATCAGCGATTTTAATAGTTTGATCGAGCAGGTGAAACAGTCAATTATGCCCGTAACTGTATTAAGCTTATATCAAGGAGCGATGTTGATGCGTTTCGTGCGTTCTTCCGTAACCGAAGAAATTCACCAAGAGTACGTTAAAACTGCCTTAGCGAAGGGACTCACTAATTTTTCTGTCCTAACTAAGCATATAGTTCGTAACGCTTTAATCCCCGTTGTCACCCTGATTGCTCTCGATATTCCCTCAATTTTTACCGGTGCTTTAGTCACAGAACAAGTGTTTCGTGTGCCGGGTATCGGTGCTTTATTAATTGATTCTATTTCCCGCAGTGATACCCCCGTAGTGATAGCGATTACCTTTATCTATGGGATTTTAATTGTTATCTTTAACTTAATTGCCGATTTAACCTATAGTTGGCTCGATCCGCGGGTCAGATATTAACTATGAACATCACAAAAGCCTTACACACGGCGATTTTAGTCACGGATATAGAAAAAGCCGTTAACTTTTACGAAAATGTTCTAGGATTGACTAGAATTGATCGCCCTTTTCAATACGATGGGGTTTGGTATCAAGTGGGAGATTATCAAATTCATTTAATTGTCGATAGCAATTACCAAAACCACCGTCCCAATCCCGAAAAATGGGGACGTAATCCTCATCTTGCCTTCGCTATTGATGACGTGACAGCCATGGGTAACTATCTAGAAAGTCAAGGTTATACAATTCAAATGAGTGCCTCGGGTAGAAAGGCATTATTTGTCAGTGATCCCGATGGTAATATCCTAGAAATGAGCCAAATTTAGCCTGAAAAATTCCCCAATATGTTAGACCAATTACAGACTCAACTCTATCACCTTGAACAATACGCCGATCGCTTAGTGACTTCCCAACTAACTCACCTTAGTTTTGTTAGTATTGCCGTGATTTTTCTAGCGGGTTTACTCACCAGTCTTACCCCCTGTATGCTGTCGATGTTGCCGATTACCGTCGCTTATATCGGGGGTTACGAAAATAAAGGTCGTTTAGCGGCTTTTTGGCAGTCCACATGGTTTTCCCTAGGATTAGCCACCACCTTAGCGGGATTGGGACTAATTGCCGCTACTCTAGGGAAAGTCTATGGACAGGTGGGGATCGGTTTACCAATTATCGTCAGTGCGATCGCTATTTTGATGGGGTTAAACCTCTTGGAATTATTACCCCTGCGCTTCCCTTCCCTTGGCGCTACCGATTGGATTACTGGCGATTTTCCCCCGATTTTGCGGTCCTATCTTCTCGGTTTAACATTTGGTTTAATCGCCTCTCCTTGCAGTACACCTGTTCTAGCAACGTTATTGGCATGGGTGGCAAATACGGGAGATTTAAGCTTAGGAGGGGGATTATTGTTATCCTACACTGCTGGCTATGTTTTACCCCTAATTATCGTCGGTTCTTTTACTGCTTCGCTGAAAAGCTTTCTTTCCCTACGTCAATGGTCCGGGTGGATTAATCCTGTCAGTGGGGTTTTATTAATCGGTTTTGGAGTTTTTTCTTTATTATCCCGTCTGCTGTGATGGTGGAGAGTTATGATAGATAATTGGCTAGAATTGCAAAACTTTTAACTATGAACCTCTTGCATAATTAATTTTTGATGGTTTAAAAACTGCTCATTTTTGTAAATCTGCTGAGTTGGGATTTTTAAAGGTAAACTATCTTCTAAAATTGATCATTACTTCCGATTTTATCACTCAATCCAAGCTTTTGGGGGGTTCTACCCCCCAAACCCCCCGTTGGGGGCGTGGCGCCGCCCCCAAACCCCCCGCGCATTAGCTTTTCGGTGGGATGCTTACAGACAGCTGCTGATATATCTGTGATAATTTAAGAATCACTGATAATTGCTGGTTGTCGGTGTTTCTGCAAATGTGAGATGTAGCCTAATTGATTATTATTCATTCTTAATTATCCTGACTACTGGCTGCTGACTCCTAACCCTAACAACAATTTTTGATCTTTACAAGAGGTTCTATGACTATATCGGAAACTTCCTCAAATTTAAAGAATACACCGGCCCGATGGGGACGTAAATTTATCCAGACTATTGCCGATCTGCGATTGGCAATTATTCTTTTACTTTTAATCGCTATTTTTAGCATTTCTGGGACAGTAATCGAACAGGGACAATCCCTATCTTTTTACCAAGCTAATTATCCTGAAAAACCCGCTTTATTTGGCTTTCTGACTTGGAAAGTTTTATTACTATTGGGATTAAATCATGTCTATAGCACTTGGTGGTATCTATCATTATTAATTCTCTTTGGTTCCAGTTTAACCGCTTGCACTTTCCGACGACAATTACCCGCTTTAAAGGCGGCCAGAAACTGGCAATTTTATCAACAATCTCGCCAATTTCAAAAACTAGCTTTAAGTGCTGAATTAGAAACTGGTTCCCTAGAATCTTTAACCCCCCTATTAGAAAAAAAAGGCTACAAAGTTTTTCTAGAAAATAACAGTCTTTATGCGCGTAAAGGTCTGATCGGTAAAATCGGTCCGATTATCGTTCATGCAGCCATGTTAATTATTTTAGCAGGAGCGATCTGGGGAGCGTTAACGGGGTTTTTCGCTCAAGAAATGGTAGCTAGTGGCGATAGTTTTCAGGTTAAAAATATTATTGAAGCTGGACCCTTATCTAAAAATTCTCTCCCGAAGGATTGGGGGATTAAAGTTAATCGTTTTTGGATTGATTATAGTCCTAAAGGTGACGTGGAACAATTTTATTCTGATTTGTCGGTGATTGATAATCAAGGACAGGAGATCGATCGCAAAACTATTCAAGTTAATCAACCTTTGCACCATAAAGGGGTGACTTTTTATCAAACCAGTTGGGGGATTGCCGGGGTAAAAGTACAGGTGAATAATAGTCCGATCCTACAGCTACCGATGGCTAGTTTAGACACCAAAGGTAATGGACAAATCTGGGGAACTTGGATTCCGACTAAAACGGATCTTAGTGAGGGAGTTTCTCTTTTAACCAGAGATTTACAAGGTACGGTAATCGTCTATGATGCTAAGGGAGATTTAACCTCTGCTGTACGAGAAGGAATGACAATTCCTATCAATGGAGTTAATCTAAAAATAGTCGAATTAGTGGGCAGTACAGGGTTACAAATTAAGGCAGATCCGGGAGTGCCTATCGTCTATTTAGGTTTTGCTTTATTGATGATGGGAGTGGTAATGAGTTACTTTTCCCATTCGCAAATTTGGGCTTTACAATCGGGCGATCGCTTTTATATTGGTGGTAAAACTAATCGCGCTCAAGTCAGTTTTGAACGAGAAATAATTGATACTATCGAAATGTTAAAGTTAAAGTAGAATCGACGTTAATTTGGGTTCGTTTGCCGATCAAAAGTTCTGTTTATCTATCTTTTACCTTTTGCCTACCCTAACCAAGAATTTAATTTTGTTCAATCACTTATATGCCAGAATTGCCAGAAGTAGAAACGGTGCGTCGCGGATTAAATCAAGTTACCCAGGGCAAAAAAATTATCGGTGGGGAAGTATTATTACAGCGTACCCTAGCCTATCCTAATTGCGAGGCAACTTTTCTGCAAGGAATTACTCAGACCACGATTACCAATTGGCAGCGCCGAGGCAAATATCTCCTCGCCAATTTAGATAATGGTAGCAGTATCGGGGTTCATCTGCGTATGACCGGACAATTGCTCTGGGTAAAAGATACCACTCCCCTGCCAATTCATACGCGCTTACGCTTCTTTTTTGCCAATCAGCAAGAATTGCGCTTCGTCGATACCCGCACTTTCGGGAAAATTTGGTGGATTGCCGCCGATAAAACCCCAGAAAGCGTGATTACTGCTCTCAAAAAACTGGGACTGGAACCTTTTGATCGCAATTTTACCCCCGATTATCTCTATAGTCACTGTCAAAAAAGTCGTCGTCCGATTAAAACTTTTCTCCTCGATCAAAATGTAGTCGCGGGAATTGGCAATATCTACGCGGATGAAGTTCTTTTTAAAAGTGGTATCCATCCCCAAACTGCCGCTAATCTCTTAAAAATTGAGCAAATAGACTTATTGACAAAAAACATTATTTCTGTATTGGAAACAGCGATCGCTGAAGGCGGCACCAGTTTTAGCGATTTTCTCCACGTTACGGGAGTTAACGGCAATTATGGGGCGATGGCCTGGGTTTATGGACGTACTGGCGAAAATTGTCGCCTTTGCGGTGCAACTATTGCCAGAATTAAATTAAGTGGACGCTCCTCTCATTTTTGTCCCCAATGTCAAGTCTCAACAGTAATCAGTAAACAGTAATCAGTAAACATCTCCAAAAATTATAACTCAATCACAGCTTGCTTTTATGCTATGTACTGATTAAGTAGAGTTTGCTGAATATCAGTATAATCCTGACACTTTTATTGGCTATCGCCAGATAAAATTCAGAAACTAAGCGACGAAATTACCATTTTGCCAACTGTGTGGCTCCTAGATTCCCTCTGGGGACTTATTCTGCAAACCCTAAGTAGTTCGATAGCTAAAAACTCACATCCGATCACTGATAACTGATAACTGATAACTGATAACTGTTGTAAGCTAATGGCTAGATGGTCAGGTCACGGAAATCGATGCAAAGTTCACTGAAAAGGATTATCATCGGAGCGAGTTTTTTTCTCGCTACGGTAGTCGGAGCAACTATCGGTTATATGGCCTACGGTTGGAGTTTTCTCGATGCCGTTTATATGGTGATAATCACCATATTTGGGGTAGGTTTCGGGGAAGTTAAACCGATTAACACTCCCAGTCTGAGAGCTTTTACCATGTTAGTTATCATCTGTGGGACTACCTCGGCCGTTTATGTGGTGGGAGGTTTTTTTCAGATGCTAACCGAGGGAGAAATTAACAAAGCTTTTAGCGATCGCCGGATGAATAAAGAGATGGAATCCCTAGAAAATCACGTCATAATCTGCGGTTTTGGGCGTATAGGACGCATCCTAACGACTAAATTGGCAAAAACAGCCCAATCCTTTATTATCGTCGATAATAACCCCGATCGCATCCGATTAGCTCAGGAAAAAGGTTACATAACTCTTAATGGTAACGCCACCGATGAAAGTATTCTCCAAAAAGCCGGTATCGACAAAGCGCGAGTTTTAGCGACGGTGTTGCCCGATGATGCCTTAAATGTCTTCATCACTTTAACCGCAAGAGAACTCAGTCCGCAACTATACATAATCGCTAGGGGAGAATATCCCAGCACCGAGAAAAAATTAAAACTAGCTGGAGCCGATCAAGTGGTTTTACCTGCTACCATTGGAGCAGAGAGAATGGCCCATTTAATCACCCATCCAGCCGCGATTGATTTTTTACAGGAAGATGAAGGTAGGCGCAATCTTAACGAATTATTAGCCGATATCGACCTGCAATTTGAAGAATACTCGATTTTAAGCGATTCTCCTTTTTTGGCACAACCCATCAGTCAGATGGAAGTGCGGGGACAGGGTGCTTTTATTATCGTTGCTATCCGTCAATTTGATGGTCGTGTCATCACCCATCCCGACAATTCCACCATTCTACAGCAAGGCGATACGGTGATTTTATTAGGTCATCGGGGCGATGTTCCCAATTTTGCCCGTCGTTATGCTCTGCGTCGAGAAATGCGCTATCGGGGGTCTTCTTGGTAGGATATTGACCCAGAAAAAAGTTGAGCTTTTCGGGAATTAATTTCCCTGCGGATATAGATAATACTAATACTAAATCTGGTTATTAAAAACTGATTATTTATTCCCCCTTTTGCCTCTTGCCCCTCCTCATAACTAGCCTGTACTCAACGGATTTAGTATAACTCACTAATTAGGGTTTGCTGATCGGTTTCCCTAGGCGATCGAGTTCTTGATCTTCACCTGTTCGGATGGAAGATAGATCGATCGCTTGCGCTTAAGGAATTCGATTTGATCGCAGGTCTCTGGGTGCATACACCCGTACGTCCCCTGAGAGGAGATAATCCAGAAAAGTCTTGGCGATCACCGATAGTTTTTTATCCTTGGGATGAACCACATACCAATGGCGTTGGATGGGAAAATCTTCCACGTCAAGGATGGTAAATTCCCCATTGGGAGGATCTAAATTTAAGACGTGCTGAGACAGAACCGAAATTCCTAAACCACCAGCGATCGCTTGTTTAATAGCTTCATTATTGCCGATTTCCAAACGCAGAGATACGGTGATGCCATGGTCGAGAAAAATTTGCTGTACTGCCCGTCTAATTCCCGATCCCATTTCCCGCATAATAAAAGGTTCCCCTTGCAGTTGTTTAATTGGAATTTTTTTCTGTCCCGCTAGGGGGTGATCTTTGCGAGCAATAACCACGAGGGGATTTTCCAGAAACGGTTGAATCTCCAGGTTTAGCTCTTGGGGGGGTTCGCTTAAAATATATAGGTCATCAACATTGTTGATCATCCTTGTTTCTAGGTCTTGGTGATTGGTCAATTCTAGGGACACATCCACCCCTTGGTACTGTTGACAAAAAGGACCTAGGATCTGGGGGATTAAATATTGGGCTGTGGATACCGCCGCTAAACGCAGTTTACCCTGTTTAATGCCCTTGATATCGGCGATCGCCATCTCAAAGTTATCAAGATCCTTGAGGACTGCTTGACAGGTTACTAATAAACTGCGTCCGGCCTCGGTTAAATACAAACGTTTGCCTATCTGTTCAAATAAGGGTAAACCCACGGATTTAGTCAGTTGTTTCATCTGGGTGGAAACGGTGGGTTGAGTGATCGATAGTTCTTCAGCAGCCCTGGTAAAACTGCCATGACGAGCGGTCGCTTCAAAGACAATCAGTTGATGTAAAGTG
This sequence comes from Microcystis aeruginosa Ma_MB_S_20031200_S102, assembly GCA_007095845.1. Classification (GTDB taxonomy): domain Bacteria; phylum Cyanobacteriota; class Cyanobacteriia; order Cyanobacteriales; family Microcystaceae; genus Microcystis; species Microcystis aeruginosa_D. The sequence goes on along the minus strand of SFBI01000046.1, from coordinate 9,560 downwards.
GCGTGAATCAAGAGAGGCCTCTAGAGAGCTACACTTCTGTTACTGCCTTGAGGAGCTTTGCTAAACAGAAGCAGGAATGGAGGGGAACGAGTGAAAACCTCCCCACCCCGCTTATATCATAGGTTTAAATCAATACTTTTGTAAAGATATATCGATTTAAACTCAATTTATAAAATTTGCTTGTCAAGATATCCGTTCTAGTATAGATTTATAACAATCGATCTTTAAAAACCATAAACTTTTGTCTATCAAGGCTGGTCTTTCAACCGCCAGCTTTGTCATGGACAAAAATCCTTTGCTCAGTTGGATTCTTATGCAAATAACCAATCGTATTCATTTTGACAATTTGCGGGGCGATATCTTCGGTGGTCTAACAGCTGCCATCGTTTCTCTCCCTCTAGCTCTCGCTTTCGGTGTAGCTTCTGGGGCTGGTGCGATCGCTGGTTTGTACGGTGCTGTCTGTGTGGGTTTTTTTGCTGCCCTTTTTGGTGGCACCCCCACGTTAATTTCGGAACCAACGGGGCCGATGACGGTAGTAATGACGGCGATCGTGGCCAGTTTAACCGCCAAAAATCCCGAATTAGGCCTACCCATGGCCTTTACGGTAGTCATGTTAGCGGGCATTTTCCAGATTCTGTTCGGTATCTTCAAAATGGGTAAATACATCACCCTGATGCCCTATAGCGTTATTTCTGGCTTTATGTCTGGGATCGGGGTAATCCTGATTATTCTGCAAATTCCGCCATTTTTAGGGCAAGCCGCTCCCAAAGGAGGGGTTTTAGGCACAGTGCAGAAAATCCCGGAACTACTCTCTAATATCAATCCCCCTGAAGCCATTCTGGGGGCAATTACCTTGGCGATCATCTTTCTGATGCCCTCGAAATTCAAGCGTTTTGTCCCCCCTCAGTTATTAGCTTTGGTGATAGGAACTCTGATTTCGCTGTTTTTCTTCCAAGGTGCTGAAATTCGCCGGATTGGGGATATTCCTGTGGGTTTACCCACCTTGCAAATGCCCACCTTTAGTGCTGCCCAAATGATCACGATGTTGGTGGATGGGGCAGTTTTAGGGATGTTGGGTTGTATTGATACCCTATTAACGGCGGTAATTGCCGATAGTTTGACCCGTACCGAACACAAATCGAATAAAGAATTGATCGGTCAAGGTATTGGTAACTTAGTATCAGGAATCTGTGGCGGTTTACCCGGTGCTGGGGCCACGATGGGAACTGTCGTCAATATTCAAACCGGTGCGACCACTGCCCTTTCTGGCATTACTCGCGCTTTAATTTTATTGGTCGTCGTTCTCTGGGCCGCCGGTTTAACTAAGAGTATCCCCATGGCGGTATTAGCGGGAATTGCCCTAAAAGTGGGGATCGATATTCTCGACTGGAGTTTCCTGAAACGCTCCCACAAGATTTCTCTGAAAGGGACGCTAATCATGTACGGTGTACTGTTATTAACAGTATTCGTCGATCTGATCGTTGCTGTGGGTGTGGGGGTCTTTATTGCTAATATTCTCACCATTGATCGCCTCAGTGAACTGCAAGCGCAGGAAGTGAAAACAATCACCGATAACGATGACGAGATTCTCCTAAGTCCAGAAGAAAAACGGTTACTCAACCAAGCTAACGGTCGCATCATCCTATTTTATCTCAGTGGTCCGATGATCTTTGGAGTCTCGAAAGCGATCGCCAGAGAACACACAGCCATGAAGGAAGCGGATGTTTTAATCTTGGACTTGAGTGATGTGCCTTTGTTAGGGGTGACAGCTTCTTTAGCGATCGAAAATGCGATTAAAGATGCGATCGATAAAGGTTTACAAGTCTTTATCGTTGGTGCCACCAGCAAAATCCAGCATCGTTTGGAACGTCTCGGCATTTTAGCCCAACTCCCCCCCGATCATGTGCTAATGGACAGAACCATCGCCCTACAACAAGCGGTAACTTTTGTCAAGACCCATCCTCACCAAGAACCAGAGGATTTTGAGGTTAATCAACTAAACAACTAAGCTTGTCTTGATCCGGGCCACCGCATCCTCAGCCTGACTGTCCTTGAGCGGTGGCCCTTTTTCCTATCCCCCAGTTTTATGACCACCTAAAACCTTTAACCCTCATCCCTTTAAACTCATGATTTTGTCCCATATTCTGCCTCCTTCGATCGGGGAGATAGCGGCTCCCATGACTCCGCTCCCCTTGCTCGCCACCGTTGTGGCCGAGGATTCACCGATTATTCTCTCCGGCGTATTGCTGACACTGGTGGTGATTTATCTGGCCAGCAAGCTCGGCGCAGAGGCCGCCAGACGATTGGATTTTCCGCCCGTACTGGGAGAACTGGTGGCCGGTGTGATTGTCGGCGTTTCGGCCCTGCATCTGCTCATCTTTCCCGAAGGGGGACTATCGGCCTCGGACTCGCTGATTATGACGGTACTGCAAGGATTGAATCAATTGGCCCCGGCTGCCGTGGACCGAATCTTTGAGTCCCAAAGTGAAGTGATTTCGGTTCTAGCTGAAATCGGTGTGATTATTCTGCTGTTTGAAATTGGCCTAGAATCCGACCTGCGACAACTCAAGGAAGTGGGAATTCAAGCCACGGTTGTGGCCTGTGTGGGGGTTGCGGCACCTTTTGCGGCAGGTACGGCCGGGTTAATGCTCGTCTTTCATGTGGCGGCTATCCCGGCGATTTTTGCGGGGGCTGCCTTGACGGCAACCAGTATCGGTATTACCTCGAAAGTTTTATCAGAGTTAGGTCAACTCAAATCCAAAGAAGGGCAAATTATTGTCGGTGCGGCGGTGATTGATGATGTCCTCGGTATTATTGTTCTGGCTGTGGTCGCTAGTTTAGCCAAAACCGGTGAGATTGATGTGACCAATGTTATTTATCTGATTGTCAGCGCTACGGCCTTTTTGATCGGATCAATTTTGTTGGGAGGTATTTTTAACAAAAGTTTTGTGGCGATCGTGGAGCGGCTGAAAACGCGGGGAAATATTGTTATTCCCGCATTTGTCTTCGCTTTCTTTATGGCGTTTTTAGGCAATGCTATTCATCTGGAAGCGATTTTAGGGGCCTTTGCTGCGGGTTTGGTGCTTGATGAAACTGATACCCGCAACGAGTTGGATGAGTTAATTAAACCGATCGCCGATTTGCTTGTACCGATTTTCTTTGTGACGGTGGGAGCGCGTGCCGATCTCGGTGTGTTAAACCCAACGGTGCCAGAGAATCGGGCCGGACTTTTGATCGCTGTCTTTTTGATGGTTGTGGCGATTATCGGTAAACTGGTGACAGGCTGGGCAGTTTTTGGTATATCCGGCATCAATCGCCTCGCCATCGGTGTGGGTATGATTCCCCGGGGTGAGGTGGGTTTAGTTTTTGCTGGGATTGGTTCGGCCAGCGGAATTTTGGATAAGCCTTTGGAGGTGTCGATTATTATTATGGTAATCTTGACGACTTTCCTGGCTCCTCCCTTCCTCCGAATCGCTTTTGGTAAGACGGAAGCTGTTCCCGAAACCTTAGCAAGCAAGGATTCGGCTAATCCTATTCCTTAATTTTGCGGGTAAAATCTGATTTTTTAGACGAGGCTGAAGCATTTTCAGCCTTTTTTGTCGTTGATCACTAATACTAAATCTGGTTATTAAAAACTGATTATTTATTCCCCTTTGCCTTTTGCCTCTCCTGATATGTTATCTATACTCAACGGATTTAGTATGACATCCCCCCCCTGAACAGTTATTCAAAAAGACTTCATAAATTCAGTTCAGCTTTGACAAAATCGGCAGTTTTATAGAGAGAAAACCCCACTTTAGCCGCTATCATCTGCATAGCGCGGTTATCCCTTAAAATTTCCCCTTCGATTCCCTCTAATCCTTCCTTTTTGCCAATATTAACTAAACGCTGTAGTAGCTCAGTACCAATACCTTGACCTTGATAGTCATCCCTAACTAATAGGTCAAATTCCGCCACATTAACGCCGTGCAGTTTATTTAAGCGTCCTATAGCGATAATTTCTCGCTCTTCCGTCTGATTGTTATTAATCTCCACCACTAAGCTCATTACTCGATCGTAGTCGATAAAACAAATGCGGGTAAGACGATCATAAGCGGTTTGGCGATCGAGATTGACAAGATGAAAATAACGATAATAAATGGTTTCTTCCGAGAGATAATGGTGAAATTGTCGCACTAAAGGCTCATCTGCTGCCCGAATCGGACGAATTAGCACTTTTAAGCCTCTTTTCGTCCTCCAAGGTTCTATATAATATTCGGGATAGGGACGAATCGCCGGATGAGATAACTTTTCTGGGGGAGTGGTTGGAGGATGAAGAAGAATAGAAGCAGAAAGGGCGATTAATTGCTCTGAATCGGCAAAAAAGGGATTAATATCGATAGTTTTAATACGAGGTTGTTCACTAACTAGGTGACTAAATCTCACGATTATTTGCTCCAAATTCGCTAAATTAAGCGATTTAAGCCCATTTAGTCCTTGAAAAGCCCGATAAATCTTGGTTTTTTCCAAAAGTCGGCGAGCGAGATTAGTATTTAAAGGAGGTAGAGCAGTAGCGTAATCTTGAAAAATATCGACTAAACGCCCACCAGTGCCGAAAATTATCACCGGTCCGCACTGATCATCGTAATTAGAGCCGATAATTAACTCATATCCTCGATCGATTTCTAACATCGGTTGAATAATCACCCCGAGAAAATGCTCCCCACCCACTTGTGCGCTAACATTAGCTTCGATCGCCTGATACGCTTGCACCACTGCCCTAGGGGAAAAAAGCGGCAATTGTACCCCACACACCGCACTTTTATGGATAATCGTCTGGGAATGCAGTTTCATCACCACGGGATAACCGAGAGATTCAGCGAGATTAACTGCTTCTGCGGCACTTTCAACGATTTCAGTGACAATAACAGGGATTCCATAGGCTTTCAGTATAGCTAAAGACTCTGGCTCACTGAGAATTGTTCTATCCCCTGCTTGCTCGATAATCTGGCCCACTAAAACTCGATCGGAGCTATTTTCCTGAGAATTGGCTAAAATTGGCGTTTGATAAAGACCGCGCAGATTCTCTTCATATTTCCAGAGCAAATTAAACACCCGGGCCGCCGAATCGGGATAGCGATAGGTAGGGATCCCCTGCTGATTTAATAGTGCTACCCCCTCTGCAATGCCCTCCCCTCCCATCAAACTTGCTAAAATAGGTTTTTTGCTGTTTTGAGCAATTGAAGCGATTCTAAGGGCAATTTCTCGCAGATCGGTGTTAAAGCGAGGCGAGAGAATCATCAACACCGCGTCGGTATGTGCATCCGCTAAAGCGATCTCTAGGGCGCGAGCGTAGCTATCGGGATCGCTGCCGCGACGCAGATCGATGGGATTTTGGGGGACAATATCCGCGGGAACAAGAGGCGCTAGTTTTCCGATCGTTGCCGGGGTAAGGGTTGCCAGTTGTCCATCTTCCGCCAGTAAAGCCGAGGCCGCTAAAAGAGCGGGAGCAAAACCATTGCTGATGATTGTCAAGCGTTTTCCCCGGGGAAATCGGGGAATTTTCGCTAAAACTTGCGTGATATTCAAGAGATCGGCCAGTCTTTGTACTTCCACGATGCCACAGCGAGCAAAGGCAGCGGAGAGAGTTAGCTGATCGCTGGTTAATTTGCCAGCATGGGAAAGAGAAGTGGGGTCAAAGTCGGTACTGTGGCGACTAATGGCGATAATTGGTTTATTTAGGGCAACTTCTCGGGCTGAGGACAGAAAAGAGCGGGCATTATTCAGGGATTCCAAGTAGATAACGATGCTTTTGGTTTGGGGATCGTCTCCTAAATAATAGAGTAATTCGCCCCAATCCACATCTAAAAGGACTCCGAGGGAGATGAAGTGACTAAAACCGACATTTTCGCTTAAACTCCAATCAAGCACGGCAGCAGCGAGCGCACCACTTTGACTAATCAGGGCAATTGAACCGGTTTTCGGCAGGATGGGGGAAAAGGTGGCGTTAAGATTTTGGCTGAGATTGCAGATTCCTGAGCTATGGGGACCGATGATGCGTAATTTTTGACCAGCGATCGCTTTAATTTCCCTAAGTAAATTTTCCCCTATCTGTCCAGTTTCCCGAAAACCAGTGGAGAGAATCAGGGCGCATTTAACCTTTTTTTCGACAGATTGGGCGATAATAGCGGGAATTTCGGGGGCAGGGGCGGTGATAATTACCAGATCGATCGCTGCCGGGACATCGGGTAAACTGCTATAGGTGGGAAGATCGAGCCAGTTTTCGGGGTGAGGATTGACTAGATAAAGGCGGTGCTGACCGGGATTATCATAGAGATTATGTAAAAGAGTGCGATCGAGTTGGGGATTTTGGCGATTAAATCCCACCACAGCGATGGTTTTTGGCTCAAAAAAGGCTCTTATAGTTTGATGTTCGCCACCACGAGGATCTAAGATGGGATTTAACATAATTGATGCTCCCAAGAACTTTAAAAACCCACTCCCACTTCGCACTCTCTATACCTTTCAAACAGGATTTAGTATGAAAAATCCCCACCCGATGAACATTTTCCCCAAGAGATCTAGTAAACTAACTGATGCTGTAAATATTTAGAGACAAACGATGGAACTGGAATATCCCGAGGATTTGAGATACCTAGAAACCCACGAATACGTCAGACTCGAAGGTGAAATCGCTACCTTGGGAATTAGTGCTTTTGCTGTCGATCAATTGGGTGATATCGTGTTTCTAGAATTGCCCGAATTGGGAGAGGCGCTGGAAGTAGGTAGTAGTTTTGGCACAATTGAATCGGTAAAAGCGGTGGAAGAACTTTATCCTCCCGTCTCGGGAACCGTAGTCGATCGCAATCAAGCGATGATTGACTCCCCCGAATTAATTGCCGATGATCCCCACGGGGAGGGTTGGTTATTAAAAGTGCGGGTAGAAAACCCCGATGCGGACTTGCTTGATACCCTCTCCGCTAGTGAATATCGCGATCAAGTAACAGGGGAAAGTTAAATAATATTAACAACAGGGAGCCAGACCCTCACACTATCATAATCATAGAAAGAATTGAAAAAACAGGAAGCGATCGAGTCTTCCTGATTTTTGTCTCTAAACCGTGCTGAGACGAAATTCTTGCCCGAATCGAGTCAGGTTTCACTATTTACCCAATCTATGCTAAATCCTAATCTCGCGGCGATCGAACTTTCCAAAGAGGAGGTTCAACGCTACTCTCGACACATTATTCTGCCCGAAGTGGGCTTAGAAGGTCAAAAAAAACTAAAAGCCGCCAGTATTCTCTGCATCGGCACCGGGGGACTCGGTTCCCCGCTTTTACTCTATCTAGCGGCGGCTGGCATCGGTAGAATCGGTATTGTTGACTTCGATATCGTCGATAGTTCCAATCTGCAACGTCAAATTATTCACGGCACTTCTTGGGTAGGTAAACCGAAAATTGTTTCCGCTAAGGACAGAATTCTGGAAATTAACCCCTATTGTCAGGTGGATTTGTACGAAACCCGCATAAGTTCTGAAAATGCCCTTGACATTTTAGCCCCCTATGATGTAGTTATCGACGGGACCGATAATTTCCCCACCCGTTATCTGACTAATGATGCTTGTGTTCTTCTCGACAAACCCAACGTCTATGGCTCAATTTTCCGCTTTGAAGGACAGGCAACCGTTTTTAACTACCAAGGCGGTCCCAACTACCGCGATCTCTATCCTGAACCGCCACCACCGGGGATGGTTCCCTCCTGTGCGGAAGGCGGCGTTTTAGGGGTTTTACCCGGAGTAATCGGCACAATTCAAGCCACAGAAGCCATTAAAATTATCCTCGGCGCTCCGGATACCCTTAGTGGTCGTTTACTGCTCTACAATGCTTGGGAAATGAAATTCCGCGAGTTAAAATTGCGTCCGAATCCCATCCGTCCCGTCATTGAAAAACTAATTGATTACGAACAATTCTGCGGTATTCCGCAAGCAAAAGCACAAGAAGCAGCAGAACAGCAAAAAATGACAGAAATTACCGTAGTAGAGTTAAAAGCACTAATTGACAGCAATGCCAATGATTACATTCTCATCGATGTGCGTAATCCCAACGAGTACCAAATCGCTAATATCCCCAACTCGGTATTAATTCCCCTACCCGATATCGAAAATGGTGCGGCAATTCCCAAAATTAAGGAATTAGTCAACGGTTATCGTCTTATCGCCCATTGTAAGATGGGGGGACGTTCCGCTAAGGCCCTCGCTATCCTCAAAGAGGCAGGTATCGAAGGAATTAACGTCAAAGGTGGTATCAGCGCCTGGAGTCGCGAAGTCGATTCCACCGTACCAGAATACTAATTTTGGCCCTTGGGTTTTGGGGGTTGGGTGTTAGGGTTTTGGGGTTTTGGGGTATTAGGGTATTAGTCGAATTCCCCCATCTCTCCATTCCCCCATCTCCCCATCTCCCCACTTCATAATTCATAATTCATAATTCCCTCTCCCCATTCCCCCATTCCCCCATTCCCCCACTTCATAATTCATAATTCATAATTCATAATTTCCTCCCCCCATTCCCCCATCTCCCCATTCCCCCATCTCCCCACTTCATAATTCATAATTCATAATTCATAATTTCCTCCCCCCATCATTGCCCGTGAATCTGTTAAAATCAAGGCCAGTTAGCCTTAAAATCTTCGGTGTGAGCAAACGATGAAAAACCATATTAAAAAAATTGCTAGTTGGAGCGCGATCGCTACTATTTCCCTTGGCTTAGTAGAAATGAACCGAACAGCGATCGCATTCGGCAACAATAATCAATTTAGTGCCTGTATCAGTCAGATTGTCGGCACGGGAGTCAGTCCCCAAGATGCCGCCAGCGCTTGTTCAGAAGCATTAATTCCTAAAGAATTATCCCGGTGTGTGGTGATGATTAAATCCAAAACCCCGATCGATGGTAATCTGGCCCTACAAGCTTGTTTTCAAGTGCGTCGTCCCATCGACCTAGGTCACTGTGTAGTCGATATCCATCGCGCTGCCCCCTTGTTTGCCACTAATTCCCTCAAACAAACAGAAACAGCCAAGGAACCCGATAAATTAGGGATTTCTAAACAGGTTTTAGATTCCTGTCGTCAAAGTTTATTACCCGGTCGCTTTTCCCAATGCGTTATCGCTGTCAGTCGTGGTGTGGACAAAAATAATCCCTCCCAAGCTTTACAAACCTGTTTAAGTGCCGAGGATTTCCCAAGAGATCTATTCCCCAGTTATCCCCAAAATCAAGACCAGAGACCTTAATCAAGATTATCGAATGTGCTAAAATCCCTACCCAGACTCCTAGGGGGGTAGGGAAGGAATTAAAACCATGCCTTTAAGTTGGAATGAAATTAAAAATCGTGCCATCGCTTTTCAAAAAGAGTGGGAAGGAGAGACTTCAGAAAAGGCAGAATCTCAATCTTTTTGGAATGAGTTTTTTTATGTCTTTGGCATTTCACGGCGTAGGGTAGCCAGTTTTGAGCAACCGATCAAAAAAGCAGATAATAAACAGGGTTTTATTGATTTACTCTGGAAAGGAACGATTTTAGTTGAGCATAAA